>CAYFXH010000019.1:23624-42707 GCA_964346905.1 uncultured Desulfobacteraceae bacterium
TTGGCCTGAGCGCTTCGAGAGTGGCACCTGTAATGCACCTGGTCTTGCTGGCCTTGCCGAGGGTATAGCCGAGGTCCAAAGGCTGGGTCTAGACGCTATCGCTGCCCACAAGCGGGGTCTCATGGAAACGCTCACTGATGGACTGAGCCAGCTCCCCGGAATCATCCTCTACGGCCCCAATGATCGCCAATCGTGCACCGGCACCCTATCTTTCACTCTACAAGAACTCGATTGTTCTGAAGTGGCGCACATTCTGGACACAGCTTACGGTATTGCTGTGCGTTCTGGACTACACTGCGCTCCAGCAGCCCACCGCACCATCGGCACCTTTCCCCATGGTACGGTTCGGGTCAGTGTTGGCCCTTACAACACTGAAAAAGAGATCCATACCCTTGTCCACGCAGTAGCCGAGATAACTCGACTCCGCCGAAAGTGAGAGCGAAGAATAGAATCATCACCACCAAGGACACAAAGATCACAAAGTATTTTTGCAAGACAAACGTTACCGGAAGGAACAATCCCAGCCTTGTTCTTACCTGGACAGGGCGAGAAAATGTTTAAGCATCATATTTTTGATTCAGAAAAATAGGAAAGTCCATCCAAACCCAGATCAAGGAGTTGGACTCGTACCTGACTGCCTTCCTCCAACCGATCTCTCCCCGGAGGTATCTTCAGCAAACCATTAGCAGCCAGCATCTCCGCAAAAATTCCTTTTGTCTCTGATCGCAAAGATGTTACCTCTGGTCCATTCGGTTTGAAAATGAGTCGGCAGAAGAGAAACGACAGAACCTTTCCTCTTACCTGGATTGGACCGCATAATGTGGCGGCAATCTCGGGCAGCAAGGGTTGGGAGATGCCGAGCATTCGGAGTAACGCTGGACGTACCAGTTGCTCGAAGGCGATATAGGTTGCGGGGGGTCTCCCGGGAAGACCGAACAGTAAGGTTTCACCCAGCTTGGCGAACAGTGTCTGTTTTCCCGGCGTCATTGCAATGCCCCGAAAGCACAATTCGCCGTTCAGTGTGGCGACTGCAGCAGACAACAGGTCTTTATCACCTTTACCGGTGCCACCGGTGGTCACCACCAGATCTGCTTCCATCCCGCGCTGGATAGCAGCGCTCAAGTTGTCCAAATTGTCTCCGGCAATGCCGAGGGGGATAGCCATGCCACCGCAGCGGCTCACAAGATGTGCTACCATGTGCACATTGCTGGCGAATACTTCCCCCCGCTTCAACTTCTTACCCACTTCCACCAGCTCACTACCGGTGGCCAGCACGGCAACCTCAGGCCGTCTCCACACTGTCACCGTAGTATATCCCAGGGTTGCCAGTATAGACAGTTCCTTGGGTTGCAGGATTGTGCCGCTGGATATAAGGTGCTGATCCCGGCGGAACTCAGCCCCCACGGGAATGAGGTGTTGTCTTGGAGCTACAGGCGCTAAAACCCGTATTCCTCCAGCAACTGTTTCAGTCGCTTCCTGGGGTACCACCGCGTCTGCCCCTTTAGGTACGGAACCGCCCGTCATGACCCGTATCGCCTCTCCCCGCTTCACGGTAAGATGGCTTTGCTGACCTGCGCTGACAACTCCCACCACCGCTAGAAGGATACCTTCTTCCGGGGAGGCAGATTTTACGTCACCACTGCGCACTGCATAGCCATCCATTGCCACCTGGGCAACTTGAGGTTCATCCTGAGATGCCCGAATCTCTTCAGCCAGTACCCTGCCTCTACCATCTTTGAGTTGTACAACCTCCGTGGCGAGAGGTGCTACCTCCGCGAGAACACGACGCTGTGCCTCTTCAAGGAAAATTGGCTTTTCCGTTTTCATTATCATTTTATTTCCTGTTCACATGGACACCCGGGGGGATTGCAGATTCAGCGAGACAAAGAAGATCCTCAGCACACGTCCGAAAGCTTGCAGCTGGAGGGGGGAAGGTAAAGCTCTTACATGCTGCCCACTGTCGGCTGTTACCTGGTACTGTAGGGTACCCATCGCCCAGCGATTTCATTACTGTTGAGAGCGGTCCCTGACCTTACCAAGCAGCTCCCTGGCTCTATCCATGTCTTTGCGAGTGTTGATATTAAAGAAGGAAAGTCCCATTGGATCCAGTTGTCCAATCTCTTCCAAGCTGAGATGATACACCTTGACTGCCTGGAAAAAACCGATAACCTGGAGTTCCTGGCGATCCAGCATTTTTTTTATGTGCGGCAGGCAGCGGGTTGAATAGATGGCGTGCAGAGGCTCCAGTCCGGTCTCCTTTTGGGGAACGACAACATCGTAGTCCTTGGCCAGTTCCATCATATGTCCAACAACAGCTGGCTGTACAAAAGGCATGTCGCAGGCCGTAACAAATACACTCTCACCCTGAGCGAACAGGAGCCCGGTATAAATCCCTCCCAACGGCCCCTGTCCAGGAATAACATCCCGAACTATGGTCACGTCTAGATGAAGATAGGGCTCTGGATTATCGGTGATTACAAATACCTCTGAGAACAATGACCCAACTGTTCGCACCTGTCTATCGATGAGTCGCTCCCCTTGGAACATCTCCAGAGCCTTGTTGCGGCCATAACGGCGGCTCTTTCCTCCTACCAGTACTACACCAACTATTCCAGCCACCCCATCCCCAATCCTCAACGGCTTGTTGCCCAGACGGGATTTGATCCCTGTACGGGTAGTCTTTCACCACAAAGTGGACAAAGATCACAAAGGAGTTTTCCCCTATGACATTAAACTCTTTGTGTTCTTTTTGGATACTATAACTCGTCCCCCAGCTGATCAAAATTGGTTTTGAGCGACAGCCTGTCAATCCTTTTTCAGACGGATGGATATATCAACCTGGGCAGGATCATCGTAGCCCCGAAGAGCAGAGAGCATCCCAAGAATACCACCCATGACAAATTCTTTCACAAATGACTTCATGGGTAATTTCTTTCCATTTAGCCTGATCACTAGATTGGGTCTGGTTATCTTAGCCAGAAAACGCTCTTCGATGAAATCAGCCACCCCGGGTATATCCCCCAAATCAAAGAGGGGCACGGTTACCTCCACTGGAAAATCACTTATTACCGCAATGAGACGATCTGCAGGGCTGCAAAGAGGCTCTGATTGCAGCTCTTTTCGGCAAATCTCGATCTTGGCTTTGTTTCCGCTCTTGTAGCCCTCAGTGAGCACAAGATCCTCATCACAAAAGTAAGTGGCCACAATAGTATCCAGATCCAGCTCTGTTTCCACCTTCTTGGTGAGAGCAAAGCGTGAGGGAGAACCGATAGCCACCGTTTGAGCACCGGCCTCACGGTGCCGCCAAGTGTCTTTTCCTTCGTAATCCATTTCAAAATGATCATGGGCGTCGTGCTTGAGTGTGCCCACACGATAGCCCCGGCGTCTCATCTCAGGAATAAGTTTTTCCAAAAAGGTGGTTTTCCCCACCTCAGACTTGCCTACAATGGACAACACCGCTGGCATGGATTGTCTCCTCCGTTTTCGTTTAATCCTCCTGAACCTATTATCTTACCTGTAATAGTACTGTATGAACATGCTCGCAATTGAAGTATTTGCATGACTGAGATGGCAGCCCACTCTTCCCAGCGAAGATGGAGGGCTGGAGCCACTGGCTTTCACCCTTGGAATCGCCGCTACCGACCCGCGACGCTCACTTCCGCCCGCTGGTGCCCCTGGCCGCCTCGCCCTGCTCGGCTGGCGGGCGGCTAAGGCCGCTCCCACAGAAGAGGATAACCACCGACGACGGATAACAGACAACTGACCACAGGGTACTGACACCACCCGTATTGACGGTCTTCATCTTCTTGTGATACTGGTACGTATCTGAACGCAGGGTCCGGAACTGATACCCCCCTCCTTGCCACTTACCAGATTGCTGGAAAAGCGGCAGGTCCAAGATAGCATCGGGAAGGTTCATGTTGCCATTTCCCAACATCAACCCGAACATTATCGAGATCGGTCCATTCAAACTGCGCTGGTATGGACTCATGTACGTCCTCGGTTTTGTCGGCTGCTATTTTCTCATCGGCAGGCAAAATCGAGCACGCCGCCTTGGGCTCGTAGGGTCTCAACTCCAGGACCTCATTTTTTTCCTAGCCATCGGCCTCATTGTCGGAGCCCGCTTAGGTTATGTCCTCTTCTACCAATTTTACAACTACGCTTATTACCTGCAGCATCCCCTGGAAATAATTGCCATCTGGCACGGGGGTATGTCTTTTCACGGTGGGCTTATTGGCTCCGTGCTCGCAGGCATCTTCTTCTGTCGCCGCCGAAATTTTCCCGTCTGGGAGGCTGCAGATGCGGTAATTGTCACCGCCCCCGTTGGCCTTGGCCTGGGGCGGTTGGGGAACTTTATCAATGGTGAACTCTTCGGCCGTCCCAGCAGTCTGCCCTGGGCCATGGTTTTTCCCATGGCGGGCCCGGAGCCACGGCATCCCTCCCAGCTCTATGAGGCTGGACTGGAGGGAGTGCTGTTATTCATCATACTCTGGACACTGAAGGACCACCCTTTCCGACCAGGGACTATGGTTTGCCTATTCCTCGGTGGCTATGGAGTCTTTCGCTTCCTAGTGGAGTTCTTTCGCCAGCCCGATCCTCAGATTGGTCTACTTTGGGGTTTACTCTCCATGGGTCAGATTCTCTGTCTGGCCATGATCATCGCCGCGGTCATCCTCTGGAAGTTTCTCCCTCATCATGAAAAGGCCGGCTAATCCCGACTCGCTCCGTGGGAGCGGCTTTCCCCGCCCGCCTCGCAACTGAGAGCGTAGCGGGCAGGCAGCCGCGATTGGCCGCCGGCGCAACCAAAAAAACGTGCAAATCAAAGATCCCAAGGGTTTAATAAAACCACAGAACAGCGGCGCCACCAGCCAATTCAAAATCCTCATCCAGCTGGAGGTGAAATCTGAGATGTGGGACACTAAATCCCAAGATACATCTTGAATCTCACATCGCATATCCCCCATCACTTGTTCTGGGCTTTCCAAAGTATTCTGTACTGTGTTTGCTGTGGTTCAATGCGCACATTGCAAACCCATGTGCTTGACACACCCCCCGACCGGCCATAAGATTATTGAGAAATCAGCTAGATGTCAACAACAGCCCAGGTATCTCAAGCGATGGAATCGAACCCTACCCCCTCCGGTAAGTCAGAAATTCCGGCCCAGGGAGACCGAACAAGGTTCACGGCGTGGCCCACCTCAACACTTGGTTCGGGTTCTGGAGCAAGTGGCCGTTCTTGCTAAGTGGAGAGCCCAACAACCGGAGGGTATGGCAGCCCGGGCTGCGGATATTATCAGCCTCTGCTTTATGGTGTAGGGAACCAGATCTAATGAAGCTGGCGGAGGCTGACGTTACAGGGTGCTTCGAGAATATCCCAGCCCTCAATCCTCAACCATGCGGAGTTACCTGCATAACCGCTTGCCAATATGCCAAAATGCGAGCATGGCGAACGTACTCGACGTTGTGAACAAGGAGCTTACACCCAATGAAGTTGCTTGATCATCTGTACGGTTATCCCTGGGAAAGCATGGTGGAAAACAACTGCAACACCTACCTGATCGACGGCAACGTGCCAACCCTTATTGATCCAGGGCACCACCACCTGTTCCCGAAGCTCCAGGAGGCCATGGCTGTAGACGGCTTTCATCCAGCGGACATTCACCTCATTATTGCCACCCACGCCCATCCAGATCATTTTGAAGCCATCCAGGATTTTCTTGATCTCGAGACTCGCATTGCCCTGCATCCAGAGGCCGAGCAATTCATCGAAGATCATGGTGAGCACTTCTTCAGAATGCTGGGCATGAGCCTGCCGCCCTACAGGGTGGATTTCCATCTCGTTGAGGGGGATTTGGAGGTGGGTGAACACCGGCTCCAGGTGATCCAAACACCAGGACATGCGCCAGGAAGTATCTGTCTCTACTGGCCGGAGGCCAAAGCCCTCTTTACTGGAGATGTGATCTTCAGCCAAAGCCTAGGCCGCACCGACCTGCCGGGTGGCAATGGTTCCTTGCTTAAACAAGCAATTGACCGGCTTGCAGAACTGGAGGTCACGCTACTTTTGCCCGGACACGGCCCTGTGGTTCAGGGTTCAGCTGAGGTTAAAAAAAACTTCCACCTTGTCCGTAGCATGTTCTATGGAATGATCTAGATCATTGTACATTTCTCATTTCGCATTGCACATTGTTCATTTGTCATTTTAGCCGGAAGTCAGAGCAGCGATTCATCAAAATGCGAAATGTGAAATGTGAAATGCGAAATGCGAAATGCGAAATGCGAAATGATCTTTCAGCCTCCTGGCTGGCTACCGGCCAGAGCAGCGCGCAAGGCTTCCAACCGCTCCTCACAGGGCCGCCTCAGTTCGCGGTCCTCGGCTTCCCAGGACGGATCACCCGCCAACTTTGCAACCACAGCTGAACCTCGGATTTCCGCAGCAGCCAGGTTGGCCAGGACGCGATCCTGCGCTCGGTTCCAGGCATCGGCTCGCGCCTGCCTGTAATGACGACGACAACCTCTGACCTCAGCCAGCAAGGCTGACAAGTCGGGCTCAGTGAGCAACTCCAGAGCACCGATTAGCGGATCGGTTTTTTCGGTCAAATCCAGAGCCTGGCTTATTTGCCGAGTAATTTCTTTGCTCCCCTGGTGGCGCAACTCTTGCGGCAGCGTTTTGATTTCTTCCAGGAGCTGCTCTGGGGTAAGGGTGAGATCAACAATCCGCTCCACATAGCCGGGTACCTTTTTCAAAAAAGCCTCCAGTTGCATCGCCGCCTTTTCCTCGGCAGTGAGGGTAAGATGCTTGGTTTTCTCCAAGACAAGGTCTAGGGTACTTTTGATCTCCGCCACCAGTGTTCCTCGCTCAGTTTATTGCCAACAGATCCGAGTTTGATTAGAATTCACCCTGGTAATGAAAGTACAAGTAACAACACGGTGAATGTATCCTGAAGGCCGGGTTGTATTGTATCATAGTTAGCTTCCAGCCTGAATCACTGGATGGACGATCGCTCGTGTCCTCCGAAAACTCTAGATGGAAACCAACTCGTTACTCTGCCAAGATTAAGCATCTCGAGCAAAGGAGAGCCAATGAGGGACAATGTCTACGATGTCATCATCTTGGGGAGTGGACCGGCAGGGCTACAGGCTGCCATTCATGCAGCTCGTGCTAAGGTGTCGGTACTGGTTTTGGGCAAACCGTCCAAAAGCAGTCTCCACCGGGCCCACATCGAAAATTACTGCTGTATGGAAAGAACTGCTGGCGATGAACTGCTCCAGCAGGGAATTCAGCAGGCGGAGGCGGCCGGGAGCAGATTTTTGCATGAAGACGTGGTTAAGGTTTCCCTGGAGGACCAGTGGTTCAACCTGCGAAACGAAAGCGGGGAAGACCTCAGGTGCAGAGCCCTCATCTTGGCCTTGGGAATTTCCCGCAACAAACTACGAGTCCGAGGAGAAAAGGAATTGTTGGGGCGTGGTGTGAGCTACTGCGTGGACTGTGATGCCGGCTTCTTCCGCGGTGAGCCTGTAGCAGTGGTAGGCAATGAGAGTGCTGCAGCCAGCGGTGCTCTCACCCTGTTATTGTATGCCAGTGAGGTCCATCTCGTCTGCGACCAAATGGAGGTCTCGCAATCTTTGGCCCATCAAATCAAAGAGAGCGGCATCAACCTGCATGAGGGGTGCAAGGTTACTGAAATCATTGGTCAAGAGCAAGTAGAGGGACTGCTCCTGGATGATGGATCGCGCTTAGAGGTCAGAGGAGTTTTCATCGAACTGGGAGCCAAAACCGCCGTCGAGCTTGTGAGCGAGCTCGGTGTTGCCATGGATCCCGACGCACCCCAATTCATCGCCACCGACAAGAGGCAGAAAACCAATATTGCCGGCCTCTATGCCGCCGGTGATATCTGTGGCCTCCCCTGGCAGCTTGCCAAAGCGGTGGGCGAGGGGTGTGTGGCTGGAATTGAGGCGGCAGCGTACACCAAGAAGTTTCGCTAATCATGTCCATTGCCCTCCCACGAAATAATGGTTTCCACTATCGCCTTTCCTGCTTCCCAAGATCCTTCCCCTGTTGCCTCCGTTGGACTTATCCTTTGACTTCGGCAATAGTTCAGGTAGAATGTACCAATTTGTAATGTTAGTTTGAGGACTTGCGCTAAATTTTCAGTTTCTGGATGGCGTCAGTGGAAAAGAAACGGTTTGTCACAGAACTCAGGGAGCATGAGAGTTTCGTCAGCAGTTTTCTCGTGAGGGCCAAAACTCTGGGAAATACTCGCAGTGGCAATCCCTTTCTCAGAGTTCGTCTGGCCGATCGCACCGGGGAGACTGAGGGACGGGTCTGGGAACGAGCTCGGGAGTTGGATGACGATTTCAGTGTCAACGACGTGGTACGTGTTCACGCTAAAGTCGAGCGCTATCAAGATAAGTTGCAACTCAATATCAGCGACATAGAGCGGCTAGATTTCAAGGAAGTTGATCCCGCCCTGTTTCTTCCCAGCGGTCCGGAAGATACCGAGGAGCTATGGCAGCAACTCAAGAGTCTCGCAGCCCAAGTGCAGAATCCGCACTTGCAGCGGTTGCTCCAGACTTTCCTCTCCGACCACACGTTTGTGCAGCAAATGAAACACGCCCCCGCTGCCAAATCCATGCATCATGCCTACCTAGGCGGTCTGCTTGAGCACACCGTCTCCGTCACTCGGCTCCTAGGTCGGATGTGTGACCATTACCCTCGCTTGGATCGCGACCTGCTCATCACTGCTGGTATTCTCCACGACATCGGCAAACTGGAGGAATTGTCCTATCAACTGTATCTTGATTATACAGATGCTGGGCGGCTTTTGGGACACGTGGTGTTGGGAGCGCAACGAGTTCAGGAAAAGATCGATAAACTCAAGAGCTTTCCACCAACCCTCGCCCTCACCCTGCAGCACCTCATGGTAAGCCATCATGGTGAGCACGATTTTGGTGCGCCAAAGCGTCCCAAGACCCTCGAGGCTTTCGTCCTCCACTATGCGGACGACCTGGATGCCAAAATGAACCATCTCGCCAAGCTATTGGAAGATGAGAGAGAGAGTCCTTCCCGCTGGACCCCGTTCCAGCGAGTGTATGATCGTTACGTTTTTAAGGGAGGTGCGGGAGAGGAAGTACTTCCAGAACTGCAAGCGGTTGAGAGCGAGGATGGTGAAGAACCGCAGAACTACAGCTTTCTGGATCTGTTAGCGCCATCCACAGAAGAGGAGGAGCATTCGTAGCCGTGTTCATAAGTTTTGAAGGCATCGAGGGCTGTGGTAAAACCACCCAGGTGGAACTCCTGGTCAACTACCTTTCAGACCGCAGCATTCCCCACGTGGTCACTCGTGAGCCTGGTGGTACTCGCTTGGGAACACTCATACGGAACATTCTCCTCGATCCCGCCCACAGCGAGATGGAACCACTTACTGAACTGTTTCTCTATGCCGCGGATCGGGCCCAACACATTGCCCAGGTGATCCGCCCTGCCCTGGAAGCCCGCCAATGGCTTATCTGCGATCGATTCGCCGACGCCACCACCGCGTATCAGGGATACGGTCGAGGGCAAGATCTCACCCTTGTCCAGCAACTCAACGAGTGGGCCACCGGGGGAGTATGGCCGCACCTGTCCCTGCTATTGGATTGTCCGGTGGAGATCGGGCTCAACCGGGCTCGCCGGCGAATTACGGACACTAGCTTGGTCGGTCGAGAGGATCGGTTCGAGCAGCAGGCCCTAGCTTTTCATCAAAAAGTGAGAGATGGTTATCTAGAGTTAGCCGCGCAAAATCCTGCGCGCTTCAAGATTCTGGATGGTACCCTTGAGCTCCAGCGGTTGCATGAAGAGATTGTCACCTTGCTGGAGCCATATCTCGCACAGGAGAGCTGAAACGGGATCTAGGAAATGAGTTTTGCAAAGATCATAGGACAGCAGCGAATAATTCGCCTCCTGCGCCAAGCCCTCAGCCAAGACCACCTGCCGCACGCCTTCCTCTTTACCGGAATGGAGGGGATTGGCAAGAGGCTCACGGCTCTTACTCTCGCCAAAGTGGTGAACTGTAAAAATGGTGGTGGTGGAGATTGCTGCGACCAATGCCTCTCATGTCGAAAGGCGGCGAGTGGCAACCATCCTGATATCAATATCATTGAACGCGATGGTCCTTTTATCAAGATAGAGCAGATCCGCGGTCTGAAGCACGGTTTACGTTTTCCACCACTTGAAGCCAGCTACCGGGTAATTGTTATAAGCGACGCCCAGAACATGAAGGCAGAGGCAGCCAACGCCCTGCTCAAGGTCCTGGAAGAGCCACCTCCAGATAACCTCATCATTCTGACCGCGTATGAAACCACGGCCCTACTACCCACCATCGTCTCCCGCTGCCTACATCTGCCTTTTCAACCACTGACAACACCGGCAATATCTGCCTATCTGCGCCAGGTCCATGAGGTGCCGCCGGAGCGAGCTGAGGTGGTAGCCGGGTTGGCAGGCGGCAGTCTGGCGCGGGCTGTGGCGCTGCTGGACGAAAACCAACTTGCCCGGCGTCGTTCGTTGCTGGAGACCGTGGCCAAAGTACACAGAGTGCAAGTCACTGACTTGTTGGCGGCAGCGAAGGTGTGGAAAGGCGAAAACCCAGATCTGAAGCAAGACCTTGAGTGGTTGAAAACATGGACGCGGGACCTGCTCGTCCAGAAGCTAGAGGTGGTGGACCGTGGCGGTCTCCTCAATTCCGATTTTGCCGAGGACGTGGCAAACGTGGCTCGGCAGTTCCAACCAGGTCATCTCCTGGATGTGTTTGAATTGATCTGCACTGTCCAGGGGGCTATCAGGTATAATATCAACAAGAGATTGAGTCTGGAAGCGCTGCTGTTATTACTGCGCGCCAGGGCAAATGCTAATGCCACAGACTCAGAAACCCTTCCCTCAGCTCGTGAGAGGAGACCATTTCACTGGCCAGGCCATATGGGTGGTTGACTGCAACATGCCGGTGGCGAATAACACAAACTACACCAGGACACTTTTATGGATAACATCGTTGGTATCTGCTTCAGAGAGGGTGGCAAGATATATAACTTTAACCCCGGTCACTTTGTCCTCAAAGAGGGCGACGAGGTAATCGTCAAGACCGAGAAGGGGTTGGGGTTCGGGATCGTAGCAACTCCCGTTAGGAAGCGAGACCCAAATTACCCGAGACACCAATTGAAAGAGGTGTTCCGGCTGGCGAACGATACCGATCGCCAGCAGTACCAGGAGGGTCTTAGCCGAGAGAAGGAAGCCCACCGCTTCTGCCAGGAACGTATAGAACAGCGTAGCTTGCCCATGACCCTGGTTGATGTGGAAAGCTTTTTTGACGGTTCCAAGATCATCTTTTATTTTTACGCCGATGGCCGGGTGGATTTCCGGGAGCTCGTCAAAGATCTGGTGAAGAAATTGCAGACCCGGGTCGAGCTGCGACAAATCGGAGTCCGCAACAAGGCCAAGATGATCGGTGGCCTTGGCCCCTGCGGCCGGGAGCTCTGCTGCGCTACATTCCTTAAGGAATTTCATTCCGTCTCGGTAAAGATGGCCAAGGAACAGAACCTTTCTCTGAACCCAACCAAAATATCCGGGGTCTGCGGTCGGCTCATGTGCTGCCTCAAGTACGAGTATTTTGATTACCTGGAAATGAAAAAGGGAATACCTAAGGTGGGCAAGCGCATTACCACACCACAAGGAGAAGGGAAGGTTGTTCGCCAGAACGTCATGGAGCAGCGGGTGATAGTGGCCCTGGATGACGGCAGGGAAATTGAATGCATTGTTTCTGACCTATCTGTTGAAAAAGCCAGCATGGAGGGAGGTCAGCAAAGCACCGATGTGCCAAACCCTGAGGCGCCAATGCAGACAAACGGGGATACGGTGGAGACAGACTAGCTCAGGGAGGATCTATGGGAAATAGGTACTACATCACCACGCCAATATACTACGTGAATGCTCCACCCCATCTTGGCCACGCCTATACAACCATCGTCGCAGATGTACTGAACCGATTCCATATGCTCACCGGGAAGGAAACCTATTTTGTCACCGGCACTGATGAACATGGTGACAAAGTCGTGGAAGCAGCAGCTGCAGCGGGCAAGGATCCCCAATCTTATGCTGATGAGATTAGCGAATTGTTTCGCGAAACCTGGCCAAACTTGAAGATCAGCAACGATTATTTTATCCGTACCACCGATGAACTCCACAAACGGGTAGTGAGCTCTATCCTTCAGAAGGTATACGATGCGGGGGAGATTTACTTCAGTGCGTATCGTGGCTTGTATTGCGTTGGCTGCGAGCGATTCTATACCGAAAGAGAACTGGACGACGGCAACTGCCCCCAGCACGACCGCCCGCCGGTGGTACGCGAGGAGGAAAATTACTTTTTTAAAATGAGCAACTACCAGAATTGGCTCATTGACCACATTCAAAACCATCCTGACTTTATTAGGCCAGAGCGATACCGTAATGAAGTGCTCAGTTTTCTCAGTGAACCCCTGGAGGATCTTTGTATCTCAAGGCCGAAATCACGTCTCAGCTGGGGGATCACTCTGCCCTTCGATGATCGCTATGTAACCTATGTCTGGTTTGACGCCCTTATCAACTATGTCTCTGCCCTTTCTTATCCTGACGGTCCTCTTTTTGACCGATTTTGGCCCGTGGCTCAGCACCTTATAGCCAAAGACATTCTCAAACCGCACGGTATCTATTGGCCCACCATGCTGCAGGCGGCTGGTATTCCTCTATACCAACATCTCAACGTTCACGGTTACTGGAACGTTGAGGAGAAAAAAATGTCCAAGAGTCGAGGCACGGTAGTCAAGCCTTTGGATCTCCTCCAAGTTTATGGCCTCGATGCGTTCCGCTATTTTCTCATGAGGGAGATGGTCTTCGGCCTCGACGCCAGCTTCAGTGAAGAGGCCCTCATCACTCGAGTGAACGCCGATCTGGCCAACGACTTTGGTAATCTCGTAAGTCGTCTTCTCACCATGATTCAGAAGTACTGTAATGGTAAGGTTCCAGAGCCAGATACCGAAGAGCAAGAAGACAAAGAGCTGAAAAAGGCGGCGAGACAATCACCCGCAACCTACGCTCGCCACATGGAGCAGTTGCAATTCCATAAGGCGCTTATGGTGATCTGGGAACTTATCAACCAGGTGAACCGCTACGTGGACCGGACTGCCCCCTGGACTTTGGCTCGCGACCCGCAAAAACAGTCTCGTTTGCACACGGTCCTTTACTATTCCCTGGAGAGTTTGAAGATAGTGGCGGTACTTCTGGCCCCTATTATGCCTGCTACCAGCCAGGAACTGCTTGACAGGCTCGGGTTGAAGACTGAAACGTCGGACTTTCGGCTGGACCAACATGCCACCTGGGGAGCTCTGCAGCCCCATACAGCCACACGTGTCGGCAAACCCCTATTCCCCAGGATTGAACGTACCATTACAGATGATGGAGCCGAACCACCCAGCACAAAACCGATTTTCAAACGAGATGAATTCTCTCGGTTGGATTTGCGAGTGGCCGAAATCCTTCGGGCCGAATCGGTCCCTGGTTCAGAACACCTATTGAAGTTAGAAATCGATCTAGGAGAAAAGCGAACGGTAGTCGCTGGTATCGCCCGCCACTACCGTCCAGAGGATCTGGTGGGTAGACAGGTGGTAGTGGTGGCAAATATGAAACCAGCTACGTTAATGGGCATCCGCTCCGAGGCCATGGTGCTGGTGGCCAGTGTAGATGGGGGAATGACACTCATTGAGCCTGAGAAAAAGGTCAAACCCGGCAGTCCCATCCATTGAGCCGCTAGAGCGGCTCAACCAGCAGGCAGCTAGCAGCCGGCAGATTGAAGCCGAACCTCTATTTGCTGCCCGCCTGTCCCAAGCTTGTCGCAGGGCTGCATCCTGCCTGCTGCAAGCTGCTTTTAAGAAAGCGCCTCTTTGATTTTTCCCCGAAACAACCTCAGGGTCTCGCCATAATCAGATGTGGAAAACAGTGCCGAGCCGGTCACAAACACATCAGCCCCGGCTCGGGCCACTTCACCAATTGTCTCCGCATTAATACCGCCGTCCACTTCCAGTTCCACCTCCAGCCCTCGCTGATCAATAATTTCCCGGAGAGCCTTGATCTTCGGAATCACAGCCTCAATGAACATTTGACCCCCAAATCCGGGGTTCACTGTCATGAGCAGAACTTGATCCACCCGGTCCAAGATGTGTTCCACCGTCACCAAAGGCGTAGCTGGATTGAGGGTCACCGAAGCCTTTGCACCCAACTCCCTAATTCGCTGTAATGTCCGGTGGAGGTGAGGCAATATTTCCACGTGTACACCTATGATGTCCGCCCCCGCCTTAACGAATTCCTCCAGGTACAGATCCGGTTCGCTGATCATCAAATGCACGTCCAAGGGCAGGTGGGTACTGCGGCGCACAGCCTCTACCACCAGCGGCCCTATGGTTATGTTTGGAACAAAATGGCCATCCATTACATCCACATGGATGTAATCAGCTCCAGCAGCGGTGGCCGCGGCAACTTCTTCTCCCAGTCGACTAAAGTCAGCAGACAAAATAGAGGGAGCTAGCTTTTTCATTGTCCACCCCATGGCTGTTCGAGTAGAACGGGTACAACCTCGTCGCCACTATACAAATACGTCAATCTGGCGATATTCTCCCAGGCGAAACCTCTAGACTTCTGGCTGTGCGGCAGACCATCCACGAAAACACGTATCTCGTCGAGAGAACGAGCCCAAACCAGCCAATGTAGCTGGTCACCTGGGTGGTGAATCTTGCGGTAGAGGAGCATTTCTCTTCCATTCTGTTGTTGGCTCAGGGCAATCTCTCTCTTGAAATAGCCTGCTGGCACCTGGTAAGTGAGCCACCATAGTTTGGCTTCCCGCCCTTTAGGATGGGGAATCCGGTTCACCATCAAAATGATGGTGCTCTCAGCATCCACCCGATAACCGGCCAAAGGCCGCTGGCGAACAATGGTGCGTAAAGGCTGTCCTGGTTGATGAATGTCCTTAACCTTCGCGGTCACCAGACCCAGACCATCGAGGATTTTTAGAGCCTGACCAACAGGTCGCTGGCGGAGTTCGGGCATGGCTACAGCGACGGACTCGGGACCATCGCTCACCAGGAAGTCAACTGACTCTCCTCGCTCCAACTCCTGCAGCGGTGCTGGTCCTTGGGCTATGATCGTACCATGCGGATACTCTGATGAAGGAATCCGGCAGAGCCCCCCCAACTGGAGACCATTCTGGGAAAGAACCAGTTCTGCCTCCCGCAGGCTGCTCCCCACCAGCTTTGGAACTCGCACGCTCCTTGAGCCCCGAGAAATGATTACTTTGACATCCCGGTCGCGTTTAAGCCGGGTACCGGAAGCGGGTTCCTGAAAACCGATGAAGTTCTTGGGCACAGTTTCACTCCACATGAATCCGCCCACCTTTATATTTAAACCCAGGGAAGTGAGAAGATCCAGGGCGTATACCGTGTCGTGACCCACAAGGTTGGGAACCAGCACCTCCTCCCCACTCTGAATGATCCACTTGCTCGAAAGGTAGAGGCTGCACACCAGTCCAACCAAAAATATGGCAGCGTACAACCCAAAGCGAAGTAATTTTTTCAACATGGCCATCGGTCATGCACCTTACAGGAATCAAGATCAGAAGGCAACGTTTCCATAACGTCGACACGGTGACACGGCAATCTTGACCAGGCAATGGGCAGAAAGCACCTGGCAGCAAAAAAGTGCTCTTGTGACAGTCTGCCAGCTGCTAGCTGCTGGCTGCCTGCTGGACAAATGAAGCTTTCAACTTGCCCGGCGCAGCCGCGCAGCGAAAAACCCATCTACACCATGTCTGTGAGGCCAGGTTTGCAGAGCGCCGATTCGGTCCACCGTTCCCCCACAACCCGGTGGTAGATAGGGCCGTGCCGGTTCCAGATAAAACCCGGGATGCTCGCTCAGAAAATCCTTTACCGTGGTCTCATTTTCTTCGGAAGTCACAGTACATGTAGCGTAAACCAAAACACCCCCCGGTTGCACCAGTGGGGCCAGCCTACTGAGCATTTGCTTCTGTACCAGATGCAAGCGACGAAAATCCTTGCGCTGCACTTTCCACTTGATATCGGGGTTTCGTCTCAGCACCCCCAGACCGCTGCAGGGCGCATCCAGAAGGATTCGGTGGAAGGGAGGCAGCTCCCTGGATCGTTTCAGAGTGAGCACGTCAGTTTCCAGCGGCTCGATGCAGGAAATCTGGAGTCGACGGGCATTTTCCATCAATCGGCTCAACTTCCAGCCTTGGCTGTCTACAGCCGTAACCTTACCGTGGTTTTCCATAAGCTGGGCCAGATGGGTACTCTTGGTACCCATGCCCGCGCAGGCATCCAGTATCCGTTCTCCCGGCTGGGGTTGGACCAGATGTCCAACTAATTGCGAAGCCTCGTCTTGCACCTGAAACTCCCCACGCTGGTACTGGAGCAAACCAGAAAGGTCCATCCGAATGGACCGTAGGTGAACTGCTTCCGGAACCAGATTCCCAACCTCTACCGAGAAGCCTAAATCCTTGAAAGTTGCAACCATCGCCTCCACAGTTGTCTTCAGGGTGTTCACCCGGACGCTGGTGGGGGGAACCTGGTTACTGGCAGTGCAGAGCGCCTCGGTTTCTTGCTCTCCCAACTCTGTCAGCCAGTGCTGTACCAACCAGACAGGGTATGAATACTGCACCGCCAAACGCTCAGCCGGACTTCCCTCCAGACTGGCGTCTTTGAGAATCTTGGCTTTGCGGGAAATGGTGCGCAGCACCCCATTGACGAAACGGACCACATGCTGTGGCTGGCTGGCTTTTGTAAGTTCCACCGCCTCGTTCACCGCGGCCGCCGGTGGAATCCGCTCAAGAAAGAGGAGCTGATAGGCGGCTAGCCGCAGGATCAGCCGTACAGGCAGGTCTATTTTATCTGGGCTTATGTTGCTCTGTTGGTCAATAATCCAATCCAACCGACCCTGCCATCGCAGCACTCCATAGACCAGTTCGGTAACCAGGGCGCGGTCGCGGGAATCCAGCTCGGAATGTTCTTTGAAGTAAATGTCCAGTAAAACGTCGGGAAAGGAGGCGCGACGGGCCACCTGCATCAGCGTGTGCATGGCAATGGCCCTGGGAGTCATAACTGCGCCGTACCCCAAAATTGATCGACGGCCACCCCTACCTCCGCCAGTGGTAACCCAGGAGTACAGCAGGAGCCATAGGGTCGCTGGTTAACAACTCCATGGACCGGCACAGGGTAGGTATCTTGGCTGCCGCTGGTCAGATTACCTTCGCAGGCCACGGCTATGATGAGCTGCGGTCTTTTCTGTAGCACTAGGCGACGGGCAATGGTACCACCAGTGGCCACAGCCAGCCTCTCCTTTGATGCTATGTCTTCATTCACCGAGCCTAGTCTCCACTGGGAGGGCGTGTCCTCTCAGAAAATCTGCCACCGAAACAGGTCGACGGCCTTCAAGTTGCAGGGTCTTAATAAGCACCGACCCTTCTCCAGCGGCCACCTGTAGCCCCTCGTCTCCGGCTGCAAGCACTGTACCTGGTTTCGCCCGGCTCGAGGAAGAAATGGCGCGACAACCAAAAAGTTTCAATCGTTTTCCTTGCCACCGGGTAAACGCGCCCGGCCATGGATCCAGCCCGCGAATACGACAGCAGATTGTAGTACCGCTTTCGTGCCAATCCACCTTACCATCTTCGCTGGCAAGCATGGGCGCGTAGGTAGCCAGGTCGTTGTTCTGAACTCTGGGCTGGAGCTTACCGCGATTGAGCAAATCCAAGGTCTCCACAAGTAAACGAGCTCCCTCCTCGGCCAGACGGTCTCGGAGCCCACCTGCAGTCTCTTCTGGCAGGATGGCCACCTCCCGTTGCAATAGAATATCGCCGGTATCCATGCCCACATCCATGAGTATTGTGGTCACCCCTGTCTGGACCTCACCCTGGATCAATGCCCAATGAATGGGTGCGGGACCCCGGTATTTGGGTAGCAGTGATGCATGAACATTGACGGCCCCGAGGGAGGGAAGTTCCAGGATCTTGGCCGACAGCAGCTGCCCGTATGCGACAGTTACGATGCAAGCCGGAGCCAGTTCTGCTATTCTTTCAATGGCCTCCGGGCTTCTGACTTTTTCCGGTTGGTAGAGCGGAAGCCCGCGCGCCTCGGCCAACCGTTTCACCGGTGGCGCTACTACTTTCCTGCCACGTCCCTTGGGTCTGTCCGGCTGTGTCACCACCAACAAGATTGGAGCTTCCGCAGCCAGCAACGTTTCCAGGCTAGGCAGCGCAAACTCCGGCGTACCCATGAAAACCAGACTTGGAAGGTTGTACACCATGAGCGCAAAGGTATGGGCCGGTCTCGTGAGCTCAGTGGAGTGGAGACCGCCCCCAGGTAACGGTTAGCCTTAGCAAAAACCCACCTTACAACAGACAGCCGACATAGTATCAGGACTCCTGTTTGGCCAGGTTTTTCCGTAGTCTCCTCTTGTAAAGATCACGTTTGAGCTTACTGATCCGATCGATAAACAATACGCCGTTCAAATGGTCGATCTCATGCTGGAGTACCACGGCCAGGAGACCCTCGGCTTCGATTTCCACCTCTTCGCCGTGGAGATCGAGACCGCGCACCGTAATTTTCTCATGCCGTTTTACCTCGGCCTGGTAATCCGGTACACTCAAACACCCTTCCTCAATAATGACTTCACCTTCGGCGGAAATGATCTCGGGATTGATCAACACAATGAGATCCGATTCAGGTTCCTGAGAAGAAATGTCAGCCACGAGCAGCTGCTTGGAAACCCCCACCTGAGTGGCAGCCAAGCCGATGCCCGGTGCATTGTACATGGTCTCGGCCATGTGATCGGCCAATTTGACGATTTCTTCATCAATAGTGGTAATTGGTTCCGCTCGCTTACGCAGTATCTTCTCGGGATAGGTGCAGATATCAAGAACCTTCATTTCCACACTCCAACCAGGTGTTCAACGAGTCTCCATCCGGAAACCATCAAGTGTCATTCTGAGCGGAGCGAAGAATCTCTGACGATCCAGTAAG
>CAYFXH010000019.1:42722-45250 GCA_964346905.1 uncultured Desulfobacteraceae bacterium
CGATTCGCTCCTCAGAATGACAGCACGAGGCCGAGCTTCCGGATGGGTACTAACGAGTCGTGTACGTTTCTTAACAGAGAACAAAATCTGACTATATCTCAAAAGCCAACAAGCATCAATGCACGGCTGCAGCAAGACTTCTCTTTTCCAACACTTTGTCTGCCAAAAACAGGCGAGCTTCTGAATGTAACCATGTCACATGCCAAGTGAACCATGGAATTGTACCCTTCATCCTGCCATCAGTACTTTACCATTTTCTCAAAATATACTACTGTACTTTAAGGTTGAAGTATCTTATCCCAGATACGACTCCTGTTGCGCACTCAACTGGCAATCCCTAGACTCTTTGACTTTGAACCGCCTGGATAAAGTCCACCGAGGCATAATTACTTCAGCCGGCACCAAGGGCTACCATCGAATCAGCCTCTGTAACAGTTAGGTAGCTAGAAACATTTGGCCTTAGCCCCGCAATCTAAGCTCATGGGGTGAGCCTCGATCATGCGCCCAACAAAGAGGGGAACGGATGGCTCTCTACCGTTACCCTCCTGTGCCCTTACAACATAAGCTTAAGACGTGATTGCAGTACCAGAAAGGGGGTCGGGATGGTTACCAGGTATACAGAAAACCTTGTCTCATACAGAAGGAGATGGAAATGAGCATACCGGAAGGAGTGGGGTTACAATTTGAGGAGACCATGTCCGGCTACATTGGGATAGGAGAGACAGATCCGCGCACGGGAGCAAAGATTGGGGAGGATGCCCGGACTGCTATCCGCTTCGACGTTGCAATTACGATCACTGACCTGAACCGCTTTCTCAAAATATCCGATCACGGAGCAGAACTTTCAGGCACCGTTACCTTCAAGCACTTAGGAGGCACCTTTACCATACAGAACGGGAGCTTCAATCTTTTTACCCTTGACCCGGAGACCGGTATACGGCAAATGGTGTACCGATTCAGCTTCAAAGATGCACGCGGTCAAACCTACCTTCTCCATGGCAAAAAGGAAATCTACGACGATCCAGACCAACTTGATGTGGTGGAAGATATGACGCGGCTGTTCACCACCCTGTATCGCGGGGAGGACCAACAAGCGTCTATCTACGGTGCTGGTGAACTCTACTTCAGGCTGTCCCACGCACCCGCCCTCGTGATGTCCATGAAGGTCGTGGGTGAAACCACCTGGCAGCAGAAAATTGCTGTGTACACGGCCTTTGCCTCTTTTGCCTACGGCGCTTTGAGGGATGAGTATCTGAAGGGTATACGACTTACCTATGACACCCGGTATGAGAATCTGGTGCTTTCCGGTGTCGTTCAAGCTGATCACGGCTCAAGACCATTTTTCATGGTATCGGGAGTACACGACAAGCACTTCCCTTGGGGCGACGGCGAGACATTTTGGGATGTATTGCTGGCAGTGGGTGACGGCAATACCGGCTACCAGAGATACTGTATTACCGACCGCGTGCTTGAAGGATTAGACCTTGATGTGGAGCATGGAACGTACCGCTATCGTGGACCGCTGTTTGCGCTCAAAGAGGGATATGAAGCATCCTTTTCTGACATGCGCGAAGAGGAAGATCACCTGGTGAAGTGCGAGGCTGAGTTCGAGATCGCTTTTGACGCGCAGCCCACTGAGACGGTGTCGTTTCCGTTTCCGGTTTCCACTAAGTTCATGCGGAAGCTGAATAAGATTTCGTCATCCTTGGCCGAGGAGTTCCGCGAGAGACTGCCTTCAGCCATCCCGCTGGGGATGCACATTACCCCCCATACGGTGTCGGTCCGCTCAGGCAAACTCATCATCAAGAGTTCAGAGTCGGTGAGTGGCTCCGAGGAGCTACACATTGATAGTGACAACACCTTTGGCGAGGCTGAGCGGTCCACCTTTCGCAACTTCAAGGAACCCACCCTCCTCTACGGGTACATTTGCGGAGTGCGACCCAAGGCCCGAGTGATTCGTGTCCAAATACACACCAGCACCCTGCGAGATGAGCGGGAACATTGGGTTAAGGACCGACTGGACGCATTCTTGGGCACCATCATCCAACGGGTTGCTTCCGCAGAGTATCTGCTGGAAGAAGGCCCCACATCGCGCAGAAGAGATCTCGGCCGACAGGGAGAAGAGGCTGCTCAGGGCAACTTGTTTATAAAGTTGGGAGATCCAGTCATTGAGGCAAATAATGACCAATACCCCACTGGCGTGTTTCAGCGTCGGATCATACAGGTTCGTGACCCTTCCGGAGAAGAGTGTTTAGCTCTTGAAGAGGACATGAGGATGATGCGGCTTGAGGCAATCAACTCTGAGAAACAGGTGACCGTGGCCGCCATCAAGAACGATGAGGATAAATTCGCCGCCCTTGACGAAGTGCTGGATACCACCGACTTTGATGGGGTGGTTATGGAGCACTTTGCCAAATCAGGCAAGACCAAAGCCGACTTTTCAATTATCATAAAGCCGAACTTCATGTTTGCTTACAACAAGAGGGATCAAACCACCTACACCGATCCCGAGTTGGTGGGCCATCTGG
>CAYFXH010000020.1:0-45196 GCA_964346905.1 uncultured Desulfobacteraceae bacterium
TCTATCATTTTTGTCGAGATTCTTCGAACGATGATGCGTCCAGACCCAGCCCTAAGGTAACGTCAAGAGTTTTGTGTCAGCAGGAAAGGGGTAGCAATTCCCTGCTGTTTGTTCTCATAGGTGAAGACTGCAAATAGGATTCTTGCCACACTGGTTCTGTCGTAGAAGACTCCCATAGGCCGGGTTCTTCTGCGTACTTCTCGAAATCTGCGTTCAATGGCGTTTGTAGTTCTCGTGGCATTTCTCCATTTCTGATCCTTGAACATAAAGAAGTTCAGAAGATCGTCCAGGTCGTCTCTGAGGCAGCGTACGGCTTTGGGATAGATGTTTTCCCACTTGTCAGCGAAGCTGCGAGCAGCCTTGCGAGCCTGGGTTTTGTTTTCGGCGTAGATGATTTTGTGCAGATCACCCTTCATGAATTCTCGGTCTTTCTTTTTGGACTTGTCCAGGATGTTTCTCATCTTATGAGCCCAACAGCGCTGCAGCGGTATTTGAGGATAGACCAGAGGCAGAGCGGCCAGAAGTCCTGCTCCACCGTCTGCAACGATCAATTCGACACCTTCACCGGTCAGCCCGCGCTCGTACAGATCATTCAGGAAGGCCTCCCAAGCAATGGTGCTTTCTCCGTGAGCCAGCCGGAAGTCAATAATCTCTTTCGTGCCGTCCGGCCGGATCCCCAAGACCACCAGCACCGGGCGACGAACAGCTCCTGCACCGGTTTTGCGAGCTATAACCACACCATCGAAAACCAAAACTCGGTAGCGGTCGGACAGACTGCGACGGTGAAATGCCTCGACTACCTCATCGAGCTGTTTGCCCACACGACTGACCGTCGAAGCGCTCACCCGCTCTCCCAAGACAGGCAACAGCGCTTCGGCCACCTTACGGGTGGAGATGCCCAAGACAAAACAGGCCAAAATCATCCGATCTATATGCGGGGCTCTGCGGGCGTAGGCCCGTACCACCTTGAGCGCACTGTAACGACGCGTACGCGGCACCTGAAGCTCAATGTCGCCAAGCTCGGTGAGCAAATGGCGGCTGTAAGAGCCATTGCGCCGATCTACTACATCGCTACTAGACAGCTCTTCCAGATAGCTGTCAATGTTCTGCCTCATCTGGCCTTCAAGAATCACCTTCAGAGCATCTCTACCATGGGAGCGGTAGTCCGCACCCCACTCATACCCGTGAAGATTCATCTCCTTGATAACTTCGTGCGCCTGCGCTACATTAGTAATCGTCGCAGCTTGTTGCGGCATTGGGGTACCTCCTCTATAAGGGTTTTGGCAAATTCCCCTATGAGGTACCCCTTTCCTTTCTCTGACACAAGAACTAATACATTACCCGGGTAGACTCATTGTTTGACAAAGTGGGACTGATAAGGGTATAAATCACCAATACGCAAACAGAGTAGCCCTGCCGTTTGAGTAGGGATGAGACAGTGTCTGTCGTCCGGTTGCAAAGCGGTTGTATGGCGAAGGTTTACATGGCTTCTGTTGCTAGTACGGGGATCCATGGTTTGTCCTCGGAGCGGTTGTGACATTTGCTGTCTGCCAATCCCAACGAAAATCTCAGGGAAAAGAGGCCTGGTCTCGGTACCGGGCCTCTTGCCCGTTTCTATCCCAGGTTTTCTGAAGAGAGGCCGATTCAGCCAAACCGGGCAAAACAGCAGAGGAGGATAGCATGAGAAGAACTACAACGTTTGCCATAATAGCGTTGGTCTCGGTAATTCTCATGGTGCCTGCCATGGTCTGGGCTCAAGATGAGGTGGTCCAGGTGTTTGACCAAGGCAGCATCAACTGGAGTACGGGGAAGGTTACTGCAGTGGGAATTGGTGCCCCGCCACCCAATCCGGCTAACATGGCCCAGGCTAGGGCGATGGCCAGACGTGCAGCTATCACAGTTGCCCGCCGTAATTTGCTGGAGATCACCCAAGGTGTCCAAGTGGACTCCATGACCCTGGCCAAGGATTTTATCATCAAAAGTGATATTATTCGCACCTCAGTTCAGGGTGTCGTCCGAAATGCCCAGGTGGTGGACACTGCTTACATGAGTGACGGTTCTGTGGAAATAACCATGGTGATGAGTATGAGTGGAGAGTTTGCCAACGTTATCCTGCCCCCACCTCCCCTAGGAACAGAGGGGCCTATTCCACCCGGACCTATGCCGCTGCCTGGAACTGGACTGTCAGGTTCCCAGGTTTTCACTGGGCTGGTCATAGATGCCCGAGGCCTGGAAGCACGTCCAGCTATGGCCCCGAAGGTTTTGGATGAGAGCGGCAAGGAGATATACGGCTCAGCCATGGTAAATCGTGAATTCGCAGTGCAGCAGGGCATGGTTGGCTACGCCAAGGACTTGACTGCTGCCCAGGGCAACAACAGGGTAACAGACAATCCCCTGACGGTCAAAGCTATGAAAATGTCCGGTCCGGCTAAGGTCGATATCGTCATTTCCAACAGTGATAGCGTCAGGTTGCTCAGCGCTGCAGAAAACTTGAGCTTTTTGCAAAAGTGTCGAGTAATGGTTGTTCTTGATTAATGCAGGTAGCGGCCCGACCCAGATCAGTTTTTGTCCAGAAGGGACGTGCAGGAAATGGTTTATTTGGGTCGAGAATAGAGTTGCACCTGAGGAAAAAACTGGCAACCGCAACTCATCGTTTTCTGGGTTGCAGGAAGGATGTGCCGATGAAGAACCATACCGTATGGAGAACATGGACACTGATAGCCCTCCTGGGTTTTTCGCTGGCATTATTTGTTGGCTGCGCTAAACCTCGGGCTCCTGAAAGTGTAATGGACACCCCTGAGCATCACACCAATAACGGAATGAAGTCTTTCGAAAGAGGGGAACTGGATGAAGCCCAAAGAGAGTTCAAACTAGCTTTGGAACTAGATCGCAAGTACGGCCCCGCTCATGTGGGAATGGGACTGGTTTCGGCAGTCAGGTCTGTTCAGGTTCAGGATGAGAAGCGAAAAGAACAGCTACTTGATGAAACCTTCGACAGCTTGAAGAGTGGCAAGAAATACGCCAAGGGAAAGGACCAAAAGGTCTTCGCGCGCGTGGGCTACATTCGCGTCTACACCATTACCAAGCCTAAGGGTTGGCTGGATGACGCTAAACAGAACTTTGAGTACGCGGTTCTCGATGATGACCAGGCGCCGGCACCCTACTATTTTATGGGTGAGGCTTACAAGCAGGCATACAAATTCTCCGATGCCGCCAACATGTACCGAAAAGTCCTCGACCTGGACACGGAATACACGGCAGAGGCCAATCGGGCTTGGGAGTTGGTGCAGAAAATTGAGCGGGCCAAGCCGGGTACCAATGTGGGCAAGCAAATCGCCCTGGTTGAAGCCATTACCCGCGCTGATGTGGCCGCACTTTTCATTGAAGAACTCAAGCTGGAGGAAGTCTACGAGAAGCTGAGCGTCAAAACCTTTGATACCGAATTCAAGGCGCCCAAGTCTGGCCTGGAAATGGAAACCGAAACCGTGGTGAAGATGGCGCCGGCGACTGACATCACAGACCATGTGTTGCGCCACGACATAGATACTGTCATCCGGATAGGCGTTCGGGGTTTAGAGCCATTTCCGAACCATACATTTCGACCTGATGAAGAGATCACCCGTGCTGGCTACGCCATGATGCTGGAAGATATCCTGATCAAGGCCAGTCGCGATGACAAGCTGGCCACGCGGTTTTTTGGAAGTGCTTCTCCGTTTCCTGATTTACGCCCAGATCTGCCCTACTTCAATGCTGTGATGGTGTGTACTACTCGCAACATGCTGACAGTGGCTGACAAGCGTACGGGCGAGTTTCAGCCAATGGGAACCGTCTCAGGCGCTGATGCCCTACTGGCGATCCGAGAACTGAAGGAACAACTCAGGCTACTTTGAGGGCGGCGAGAAATATCCGGTTCATTCCTCCTGCAGTTAAGCACTCGGGACTAGTGTTGAATAAGCAACACCGCTTGGATCTGGCGGTTCATTATTCGTCTCGCTATGTGTGGACTGAAGCGGTGGCGGTTTCTCTTCTGTAAGACGAACGGGGTTGGCATGAAAGCTACGAGATTGACGCGGGCATCAGGGTCTACCCAGCGGTTCTGGATCATTCTGCTGGTGTTGGTGCTGATTGGCTTGTGCCCCGGTACTTGGGCTCAGGAGGCCTTTGTTTTCCCAATCGAGGGTGGACGAGCCCGAGTAACCTTCGTTCAGGGTGAAGTGCGGCGCCAAACCGAGGCTGAAGGACCATGGAGCGCTCTTCCCTTGGGGACGTTTGTTCAGGCTGGCGAGCGCATCATGACCATGAAAGGGGCTCGTCTGGAACTGCAGCTTCCCGACAAAAGCATCATTCGGTTTGACGAAGAGAGCGATATTCGGCTTGCGAAGGCAGAGTACAATCCTGCGGAGTCAAAGCGTGACGTCCACTTCACCCTGATGCTGGGCAAGACTTGGGCCAACATTCAGGAAGTTTTCGGTAGCAGTAACGGCGTTCAAGTGGAAACAGATAATGCCATAGTGGGAGTGCGCGGCACGATTTTTCGCATGAACGTGGCCGCTGACAGGTCTGCCATGGTCAGGGTATACCGGGGCAGGGTTGAGGTGAGCAAACCGCACCGTGTTCCTGCTCCGGGAGAGGAAGGGAGCCAGATACAGAGGGTTCCAGGTCCGACAAGAGTACCAGGACCCCACCGGGTGACCATGGAAGAATGGGTACGCATTGTCGAGGCGATGCAGCAAATTACGGTGAGTCCAGATGGGATTCCTTCCACTACACGACCATTCACCATGGAGGAAGATTTAAACGACTGGGTGCAGTGGAACCTGGAGCGTGACTTACTCATCTAATACTGCCTCGCTCTTTATGCAGGTATCCAGAGGATGCTACGCAAGCCAAGCCCTGTTACTCAAGCTCCCCTGTAAAACAGGAATGGCACCTGGCCGAAGTGGTGTTTATGAGAGGAACCGGCACTGGCGCAATAGCATACAATGAATGTCGAGTTGCCTGAATTCGTCTGGCCCACCTTTTGCATTACCCTTCTGAGCTGTTGATTTGAAAATCATCCGTAGTGCACAAAAAGTGGTTGAATGCAGAGAGCGCCGTCCGGCTGCAAGTGGTAAAAATTTCTGCACTCACCTTAACACGTGGAGTTGAGTGATGGCCCGTATCGACGCATTTTTCAAGCTGATGCATGAGCAGAAGGCTTCCGATCTACACCTGGTGGCTGGGCAGCAGCCAGCGCTCAGGGTTCAGGGAGACATGGAACGGATTAAATACAAAGTGCTGGAGAACGATGAACTCAAGGGCATGCTTTACGAAATTACCCCGGAAGAGAAGATTAAGACCTTCGAGGAGACCGGGGACGTTGATTTTGCTTACGAGATACCGGGACTGGCCCGCTACCGCTCTAACTATTTTCAGCAGAACTTTGGGGTTGGCGCGGTGTTCCGTGAGATTCCCAGTGAAATTCAGACAGTGGAGGAGCTGGGCCTCCCTCCGGTGGTGGCCAAACTCGCCACCTTGCCCAGGGGGTTGGTGCTGGTGACTGGGCCCACCGGTAGCGGGAAATCTACTACACTCGCTGCCATCATAGATGAGGCGAACCGAAAGCGTAAGGACCATATCATCACCATTGAAGACCCCATAGAATTCGTCCACCGGAGCAAAAGCTGTATCGTTAACCAGCGAGAGGTGGGCATTCACACAAAATCGTTTGCTGCGGCACTGCGTGGCGCTTTACGTGAGGATCCGGACATCATTCTGGTGGGCGAAATGCGCGATCTGGAAACCATTTCTTTGGCCATTGAAGCCGCTGCCACGGGCCATCTCGTCTTTGCCACCCTCCATACCACGAGTGCAGCAAAGACCGTGGATCGTATCATCGAAGTGTTTCCAGCCGAGCAGCAGGCCCAGATTCGCTCCACCCTCGCAGACGGTATTCGAGCGGTGGTTGCCCAAAACCTGCTTAAAAGAATTGACATTCCTGGACGGATTGTTTGCCCAGAGATACTCATCGCTACCCATGCCGTGCGAGCCCTGGTTCGTGAGAACAAGACCTATCAAATACCGACCTCCATCCAGACCGGTAAGAAGTATGGGATGCAGTCATTGGACGATGCCATTATGACGCAGTTGAAAAGCAACCGGATCAGTGCAGATGAGGCATACATGAAGTGTGATGATAAGGAGAAGTTTCGGCCATTTCTCCGAAATCCACCTACGGATTTTACGGAAGTCTAAAGGACTTCTCTGTAGGGTTCGCTGTATGTTTACTTTTGACTTTCAGCATGAAAGGTGATTTCTTATAATTGATATTGGCTTCAGAATCACCGTAATGGGTAATCGCTCCCAGGCAGTATGCTGTACCGCTGGGGCCCTTTGCCGACTACATGTACAAAGGAAACGGGCATGCGCAAGAGAGAAATAGATCATTTTCTTCGCAAGATGCTGGATTTTCATGAAAACGTCTCCGATTTGGTTGTTACGGTAGATCGTCCTTTTCAGGTGGAATCCGACGGCGAATTGATGCCTGTGCCCATGGATGTGCCAATTGACAGCCTGACGCCATTTCAGACAGAGACATTTGCCTTGAATCTATTGGGTGGTGATCGACGCAATATAGAATCTTTGATCACCGAGGGCTCATGTGATCTCTCTTACCATCTGGCCGGAAAAGCCCGCTTTCGCGTCAACGTTTTTTCTCAACGAGGCTTTTTTTCAGTGGTCATGCGCAAGTTGGAAACACGCATTCCCAGTATAGAAGATCTGAAGTTGCCAGAAATTTTTAAGAAAATTGCCGAGGAGAGAAATGGCATCATTTTTGTGACCGGGGCAACAGGCAGTGGTAAGTCCACCTCGCTTGCGGCTATTCTCAATGAGATCAACGATCTGCGGCCAGTGCACATTGTAACCCTGGAAGATCCGGTGGAGTTTGTCCACCATCACCGGAAGGCAACCTTTAATCAACGGGAAATGGGAAGCGACTTTGATACATTCGCCAGTGGCCTCAGAGCGGCTCTTCGCCAGGCTCCAAAAATCATTCTCGTGGGCGAGATGCGCGATCGGGAGACCGTAGAGATTGGTCTCAGCGCTGCGGAAACTGGACATCTGGTGCTCACTACTCTTCACACAGTGGATTCCGGCCAGACCATAAACCGAATTCTCGGTATGTTCGATACTGAAGAGGAAAAGCAGATACGGATTAGATTATCCGATGCCATCCGTTATGTGGTGTGTCAGCGTCTTCTTCCTCAGGAAGGCGGCGGTCGTGTGGCAGCCTTTGAAATAATGGGTAATGATATCCGAGTGAAAGAAGTTATTTTGGAAGGTGAGAGTGAGGGTAAGACCTTCTATGAGATCATCGAGAGCAATCGGGCTTTCGGATGGGGGACTTTTGATGATTTCATTTTAGAGCTTTTCCAGGACGGGCAAGTTAGCCAAGAAACCGCTATGGCCTACGCTTCAAAGAAGGCCATAATGAGGCGTGGCATCGACCGGATCAAAGCCGCTCGGGGTGAGAAAGTGACCGACATCGAAGGCCTTGAAATCGACAGAGGATATGGGACCCGGGCCAAGGATAGAAAATAAGTGGTCAAAGGGAAGACCAACCTCTGGGCTGGGGGGTGAAATCCAGTGAGAATACAATGCAACCATTGCCGGGCCGTTTTCAACGTACCCGACGAGAAGATACCCAAAGGCAGCCCATTTAAGGCAACGTGCAGCAAATGCAACCGCCCCTTCACTGTTAATCCACATCAGGTTGGCCAAAAAGAACCGCCCATTGGTGTTGATGTGTCTCTGGCAGAGGTTGGAGATGCGCCCACAGCCATTTCTGCGGATCTGGACGTGACCAGTGCCTACGACTCTCCTCTGGAAGTTCTGGAAGAGGGCGCCATGAGCGCTCTCGTTTGTGTGGACGAACCCACGAGACTTAAGGCTGTGAAGGAAGCGCTGGAAGATCTTAACTATTACAGTAGTGTGGCCTCCTCGGTAAAGGAAGCACTCAGTAAGCTGCGCTATAACCAGTATGACCTGGTGATGCTTGACGAGGAATTTTGTGGCGAGTCCGCTGAAAACAACACAATTTTGCGCTACCTGCAGCCCATGCCCATGTCCACCCGCAGATCCATTTACCTCATGCTGATCAGTAAAGAAATCAGAACACTGGATAACCTTTTGGCTTATGCCAAAAGTGTCAATGCAGTGATCAATGCCAATGATATCCAGAAGGTTAAACTCGTACTAGAACGGGCTATGGCTGACCATCGGCGCTTCTATAAGGTCTACAATGACTTAGTTCTTGCAATCGGCGTCCTTTGATTCTTCCCTCATTTACCTGCAAAGCACCACTGTGAAATAGATAATACGTTTCAGGTGGCAACCATTACGCTAAGCATATAGCGCTCTTCACGGGACGAAAGACCCGGCGAGCGCTACGTTCATTTCCAGCCTGGAGCTTCCCTCCGAAGAGGCCGAACCCCCCGTTTTACAAGCCATCTCCACTCGGTGCGGATTTCTCACTTAATCCTTTGAAAGCCACGTCCTTTGGGGGCAGTCAGAGACAGTTGGTTCTGCCTCAGGTTATAGAGGCCTAACTTTCAGTCTATCAGGGAGCGGAGTTCAGCCTGTTCAGTAGTTTGAATATCGAATACCCGCCCGCCTCGCCTTTCCCGTCCGGTTCGGTTGAAGCCTCGCGATGCCGGGCGGGTTCGCGATGGCGGGCAGGTCGAACAAGGAATTTCGAACAGCAGAAGTTTTTGATAGCGGTGAGACACTGTTTTTCACTTCGATATTCTGCGGTTCATATCGGAGCGCATAGCGCAAAGCAAAAAACTACCAATGTAAGACCTATATTTGTACGCTATGCACTTTGCGCTTTGCGTCATGGGGTAAATCAGGCCCAGTCGTTTGGGCGCGAATTTTCTGCTTTACCGTATCGGCTTTGCCTTGTTAGTATTGAATTTAATGATTCCTTCCATGACCAGTTGAGCGGTCTCGGGATTAGCCTGATGAGTATACGGGGGTGTGGTGAATTTTTTAAGGCGTTGGCTTAAGAGGAAGGAGGTGCGAGAACTGCAGCTCCGGATTGATCACTGTCGCAGTACCATTGCAGAGGTGCATAGAGCACTACTCATGGATGAGGTTCAACCTGAGATTACGCAACAGTTCCGTCGCCTCGAGGCGGCATTGGAGCAGGTTGATGTAACCCAGCTAAGGAATCGTGATCTAGAAAAAATTGAAATGGCCACCAACAAGTTGCTGGACGAGTTTCGTAGTCTTTACCGCCAGGGTAAGCTCAAAAACATCTATGACGGCCCGGTACATTAGAGATGAGGGTATTTTCAAGAGGCCTCATTGTTTGATAATCGCTAGCTACCCCCTGATCGTTCGCTCGAAAAATCCTAAATCCGAAGCACGAAAAACGAAACAAATTCAAAATTTCAATGCTCAAATGTTCAAAACTTTAGACATCCGCTCAGATACTCAATTTAATGGTTTGGGATTTCGGATTTCGATATTCGATATTCGGATTTAACAGTAGGTGCAATAAGACACTAACACCGAGTTATATTGCCAGTTGTCTTCTGCCATCTTCCAGCTAGGTATCTGTTGTTCCCCTGATTTCCTTGACAGCCCATCTGGGAAAGTTTATAAGAAGGCCAACTTCGCGAATTATGCGGGTTGAAGGGGACGTAGCTCAGTTGGGAGAGCGCAGCGTTCGCAACGCTGAGGTCGTGGGTTCGAATCCCATCGTCTCCACCAAGGAGTGGTAACCGCGGTCTTGACCGCGGTTTTCTTCATCAAGGGTTCAAAGAAGCGTCACAATACCATGGAGGTTTTCCATGAAACAAACGGCAATCACTATATTGGCTCTCGTTGTTCTCTTGACCATGGCAGCATTTCCCGCAAAGCTCCATGGGGCTAATGACGATTACGAGACGCTGGAGTTCTTCCTTGATCAATCCCTCAAACGTACGAAGGATTCCGGCCAAAGAACCGAGATCCTCAATCGTTATCTCATAAAAGCTCTTGGCCTGGTATATCAGCAGAACAAAGAACTCATCCTCCTCCAACGACAAACCCTGAGCGCTATGAAAGAACTGAAAGAGATAGAAAGAAAAGAGGCAAGAGAAATGGAAATACAAATGCAGAAAAAACAGTAAGCAGCAGGCAGTGGGCAGCAGACAGGGCCGGCATAGAGCATAGGGCATAGGGTGGATTTTGGATTTTAGATTTTAGATTGTAGATTGATGATTTTTTGGCTGAAAGGGATAGCTAGTCTCAACCGGCTAAACCGGCTAAACCGGCTAAACTGGCTAAACATAGAGCATAGGGCATGGGACAGAGTGGAACGACACGGAGATGGGGTGAGACGGAGACGCGGAGATTTTGGATTGCGGATTTCGGGATTAGGGAATTGAGGGATTTGAGATATTCAATGCTCAATAACGATTTAACGTTTATCATTAACTCCTGGCTCCTGCATAGGGCATAGGGTGGATTTTGGATTTTAGATTTTAGATTGTAGATTGATGATTTTTTGGCTGAAAGGGATAGCTAGTCTCAACCGGCTAAACCGGCTAAACCGGCTAAACTGGCTAAACATAGAGCATAGGGCATGGGACAGAGTGGAACGACACGGAGATGGGGTGAGACGGAGACGCGGAGATTTTGGACTGCGAATTGCGAATTTAGGTTTTAGTGTTCAGTGTTTGGGTTTCAGGTCTATCAATTCTGACTCCTGGCTCCTGACTCCTGATCGCTACAGATTGACAGGGCCGGGGATTTTCCCTATAGTTCGCTGGCATGGTACGCTATGCAGCGCTGGTTTGCTCGTAATTTGTTTTCAGTGGAACCAGGGAGGTGGTGTGGTGCAAAGAACCGCGAGAGTAACTCGGAAGACAAAGGAGACCAAAATTACCCTGAAACTTGGCCTGGATGGCAGTGGCAAATGTTTGATTAAGAGTTCTGTCGGCTTCTTGGACCACATGCTCACCCTGCTGGCAGCCCATGGTCGATTCGATCTTGAGCTGAAAGCAGAAGGAGATCTCTGGGTGGATCAGCACCACACGGTGGAAGACATTGGTATTTGCCTGGGTCAGGCCTTTGCCAAGGCTCTGGGAGAAAGGAAAGGCATCCGGCGATACGGGCAGCAACTCGTGCCCATGGATGAGGCCCTTGCTTCAGTGGCGCTCGATTTTTCCAATCGACCTTTTTTGGTTTACAACGTTCCCAACTTGAGCGAAAGGGTAGGGGAGTTCGAGACTGAACTCATACGTGAGTTTTTCAGGGCCTTCGCCTTTCAGGCCGGAGTGACCCTCCATGTCAATGTATCCTATGGCGACAACAGCCACCACATTATCGAGGCTATTTTTAAGGCCTGGGCTAAGGCCATGAAACAGGCGTGTGCGATGGATCCTGGTCTGGACACCGTACCTTCAACCAAGGGAGTGCTATGAAAGCACCGGGTACAAGGTACAGGGCACAAGGCGCAGGGCATAAGATGAAACTATCCTCATGAGTAAGCTTTACGCCTCATAATGTAGGGTGGTGTTTTACCCACGGTCACTGGCTGAGAGCTGACCGCTGTAGGCAGCAAGCTTAGGGCAGAAAAACGCTGAGACTTACTTGACAATACTGCGTGGTTCGGGTTAAAAAATAATGTTTGGAGGGTGACGCGGGGTGGAGCAGTTTGGTAGCTCGTCGGGCTCATAACCCGAAGGTCGCTGGTTCGAATCCAGCCCCCGCTACCAAGTACTTTTGAGGGTTTAGGTTACTAATCTAGGCCCTTTTTTTCTTATATGTCATATTCCCCTTTACGCAGCTAACGCCAACCAGACCTCTACGCAACCGCAAACCGACAGGGGAGTTGCAAGTCTGTCAGCTGGCCAATTATCACTGTATAATAAAAAAATGGCCGTCAATGACTTACTCGTAAATCTGCAAATAGAGGGCCAGAAGACCGGATTATTCATGAAAACGGTGTATTTTTATTAACAATCCGTATGAGGTTTTGTTGCCGGGACTATTTATTTGTGATAACGTCTCGGTTAGTGGTAGGGAAGACTCGCTAACAATAATGCACTTGACCCCACTTTTCCTGACTAGGACTTGTGGGGTTTTCTTTTGCCTGTCGCTCTTCCTCTAGTCAGCCCATGGAAATAGTCTCTGCCACTGGGTCGCTGGTTCGGTTGAGGAGATTATTTCTTGCATTCTGCTCCACTGTTTGCTAGCCTCGCACCAATTTGAGATTTCCGCTCTGGAGTGTTCTCTCATTTTCTTTCTTCACTGCCCTGGTAGGTCTTGCCACGTTCGGGAACAAGTCTAGCCTGCACTATTCACGAATCTTTTGGATTCGTGAATCAGCACCTGGTGAAAAGCCGATTGCTTTCTGCCAGGTTTCGACACGGTGTTTTACACCTTGTCCTTGGAAAGGCTCGGGACCCTGAACTCAGGCGATGGGGCCCAGAGGGAGGATTGTTCATAAAGTCGAGAGAGCTTCATGAACGATCCGAGCTAGGAGACCCTGTATCAATGAGTGGTTACTCCACCGATCGCCGGCAGGCTCATGACCTAGAATACTTTGCCAAAGGCGGTGTCGAGAGACGAAGTGGTCGCTGGGATAGACGCTCAAACAGAGATAGGCGACGGTTGTGGCACGACCGCAGACTGTTTGACGACCCTAGTTACCATGGCCCTGAAAACCGCAGTGGCGTTGATCGAAGAAGTGGAAAGGATCGCAGAAGACCATCAGCGGAACAGCGCCCGGCAAGAAAGGAGAGTAGTGTTATGGAAGGAGAAAGCAGCGCAGTAAAGTTTAAAATAAAACCAAAAGCATATCCTTTAATTACTCTATGCCTCAACAAGCAGCATGAAGATGATATGCTGGAAACAGAAGTTGCCTTTCCGCAAGAATTCTGGATTGATTTAGCGAAAAATTGTAAGGAAGTCGCCGCGAGTATGGGTGCTTTTCGGTCGCAAAAGATCGTATCGGGATTGAATGCAATGTCTGAAAAGATTACAGCGGAAATCGATGCCGAAAATAAAAGATCGCGCTATAGAGATGCTTACGAGTTTTTGGCTGATTTTGTCTTTGAGATACACAATAGAGCTGATTTGGATAAGGTGAGAAAAGGGCAGATGATTCATGATAAAGCTTGCCAATTGAAATTGCAGCGTTAGGATCTTAAGTACGATTGGTTTGACGCGCGTGTTCACAGGAGTTTTACCACAACTAGGGTAATGTCGTCCTCTTGGGAGGCATCGCCTTGAAATGTGTGGATAGCGTCAATGACAGCGTTTTGAATGGCCTCGGCGGGTTCGGCTCCGTGCCTGCGAATTACTTCGCGCAGACGGTCCAGGCCGAACATTTCACCCGCTTCATTGTGGGTTTCGCGGATGCCATCGGTACCGATGACGATAACGCTGCCAGGAGTCCAACCCTGACGGCTAAATTTCTGGAATTTAAAGTTCTCATCCACGCCGAGAGCCATGCCTTCCCCGGCTAGTTCTATAAAAGCGTCTTCTCCGGCATTGTAAAAGATGGCCGGTTCGTGACCCGCGCGAACCCAGTGCAAGGTTTGTTCACCATAATCGATTCCCAAGAAGAACATGGTCATGAACCGCCCCGTCTCCTTTACATCCTTTGCAAGTTCCACGTTTACGTCTGAGATAATGTGATCTAGGTCTCCGTTCATGGCGACCCGTTGGCGGAGAAGGGCTCGAGCCGTGGTCATGAGCAGTGCTGCACCCACACCATGGTCGGAGGCATCAGCGACCACCACCCCCAAACATCCTTTCGATAGCTTGAAGTAATCGTAATAATCCCCGCCAGTTTCATCGCAGTAATTACTCGTACCGGAAATATCCATACCTGGAATGATTGGTTGCTCCCGCGGCAACAGATTCTGCTGCACTTCCTCTGCTAGCTGAAGGGCGGTGATAAGTTTGATCCGGTGCCTGAGGCCTTGAATCATAGTGTTCGTATGTCCGGCGATGAACCCAAACTCATCGTTGGTTGCCACCGGGACCAATCTGGAGAGGTCGCCCTGGCTAACACGCTCCAGGACGCTGGTTTCGTTCTCAAAAAGAAGCTTCAGATTTCTCGAGTAGGAGATGATCAGGTTCGCAACCCAGACGAAAAGCACGGCCATAACAAAAAAAACCTCCAAGGTCACTGACCGCTGTGCTTGGGAGATGGACATCCCACTTTGTCCAATCTTCGCTAGCCAGGCGATGTCCCCGGAGACGACCAGACCGATAATAGCCGAAACGAATACGGTGGTGGTGAATGCAACCAAAGAGAACTTGCGGGTCATGGAATAGAGGCGTTTGGGAGGCGGTGAAGCGGTGGCCTGCGCGAGGGCATCATGTATTACCGTGCGTTCCCGGGCAAGGGAGGCATCCAAGGAAAGAAAAAATCCTGCCACAGTACAACCCAGGATGAGTCTGGACCCGCTAGAGACCACGGGAAACTTGTAGACGATTGCGTTGTACGCTACAACTGCAGATCCAGCGGCCAGGCATAGCGAAAAGTCCAGGAAGAACTGCCGACTGGGCTGGCCAAAAGCGGCGGCAGAGAGTACGAAATCGCGCTCCAAGGGTCGGCGCAGAGCCAGGACTGTCAGAAATGCAATCAGGAGGATTACCCCCAAATGCACGGGGGGCAAGGTCACGAGAAACGGTCAGACCTGCCCTCCGTAGAGGGTCAACACGGTGACGGCAAAAAGATAATGAAACGCAATTTTCATGGCGATGGCTTTATGTGTATGTTCCTCGGTTAAATCTTCAGTTAAATCTATTGTAAGCCCAGTCCAATCCTTTTTCAACGTTAGTGACATTTCACGGAAAATGGAATCCTCCTCCTTGTAGCAGAGTAGGGTTCAAAAAAATAAAAACTTTTGCATTAAAGTCCGAAGGGAGATTACAATATTTGGAAATTTGGGGGCAGTAATGATACCTGGGCGGCAATTGACTGTACCCTTTCCGGAAAACCTCACCGGCGAAGGAGAAATTATGTATAATAGCAAATATTTTGTGGAACTTTAGCAACGCACTGGTCTTTTGGCTAGGCATATCTTATCCACGTACAAAACATGGAGGAGTTGTCTGTTATGAGCACAGCTAAGACACCAGTAGTAAAAAGATCCCTCTATTCATGGATCTTGTCAAGCAATCTCAAACTCCAGGCGCTTCTTCTGCTGGCTATTGTGATTACGGTTTTTGCTCGAGTCCTACCCCTGGAAATGCAGAAAAGGATTGTCAATGAAGCTATCAGGTTCGGTAACATCCAGCTGTTATTGAGTTACTGCGGTTTGTATCTCGCCGCTGTTTTTGTTGCCTCCGGGCTTAAATACGCGATTAACGCTCTCCAGAACATCATCGGCGAGCAAGCCCTGGCCGATATGAGAAAGGCTCTCTATAGTCATATTCTGACGCTTCCCTTGAATTTCTTCAGAAAGACTCAACCTGGCTTGGTGGTCTCGTCTTTGGTGACGGAGCTGGCCTCGGCAGGGAATTTCGTGGGCATGGCTGTAGCCGTTCCCGTGACCAATATTCTGACCCTGATCGCCTTTGCCGTCTATCTGCTCTTGCTTAACCCGCTCTTGGCACTCGTATCACTCAGCATATATCCGATGGTTCTGCTCTTGCTGCCCAGGTTGCAGAAGCGCGCCAACATTGCCAACAAACAAAGGGTGGACATGACCAGGACGCTTTCGGGCAAAATCGGCGAAGCCATCACCGGGATTCACGAGATCCACGGCAATGGCTCCTACGGCATTGAAAACCGCAGATACGGCAGCATGGTTGAAAAACTCTATAAAATCAGAATTACCTGGAATCTATATAAATTCGGGGTTAAGGTATTGAACGGTTTTTTTAACAGTTTGAGTCCTTTCCTCATTTTCATCTTAGGGGGTTATCTGGCGATCAAGGGTCGATTAGACTTGGGTGCGCTGGTTGCCTTTATCTCGGCTCAAGAGAAGCTATTCGACCCATGGAAAGAAATGATCGGATTTTACCAGGCCTACCAAGATGCGATCGTACGCTACAAGCGGACCATGGAGTACTTCGATGCTATGCCTGAACATGTTCTCGAACCCGAGGGGCGAGAGGTCTACCAACTGGAAGGCAGTATTGAGGTCACGGATTTGTCCTTTGTTGCAGAGGGCGGTATCCAATTACTCGACAACATCAACCTTTCGCTGAAGCCCGGCGAGCAACTAGCCCTAGTCGGCTTTTCCGGCAGTGGCAAGAGCACCCTGGCTCAGTGCATCGGACAGCTGTATAAGTACACCGGCGGACACGTTCTGCTCGGCGGCAAGGAGGTGGCGGATCTTTCCAAAAAGGACATGATTCACAACATCGGCTTCGTCTCCCAGACGCCTTTTACCTTCGAAGGAACAATCCAAGAAAACCTTGTCTACTCTTGTGCTTCCAAGCTTGACGGCGACGAACCTGTCGAAACCGAAGCAATGCCAACCCTTGACGATATGATTGAAGCTCTCCAACAAACAGGGATTTTTGTGGATGTCCTGCGCTTCGGCTTGAACACCATTCTTTTGCACGATGAACATGCCGAGCTGGCCACAAGCCTCATCCGGGTCCGCGAGAACTTCAAGGACAAATTTGGTGAAGAGCTAGCAGAATATGTTGAGTTCTTTGACGAAGACCGCTATCTCTACCACTCCACCGTTACTGCAAATCTAACCTTCGGCTCACCCAACCGTGATGCGTTCTCTTCCAGTAAATTGCCGGCAAATGAATATTTTCTCCGGTTCCTGGACGAGGCGGATCTTACCCGGCCCCTATTAACTCTTGGGGCCGAGCTGTGCAGAGAAACGGTGGACATTCTCGGCAACCTGCCGCCTGACAAAGTATTCTTTGAGCAGAGCCCCATGACTGCAGATGAGCTGGATGAATACAAACCGCTCGCAGGACGCTTGGATAAAATGAAGCTGCATCAGCTCTCGTCTGAAGACCGGACCGACCTCCTCAAACTTGCCCTGCGTTTTACTCCGGGCATCCATAAGATGGTTGGATTGCCAAAAATTTTGGAGGAGCTCATTCTCGAGGGGCGCGCCCTCTTCAAGGAGAGAATTTCCAAGGATGATTCTGGAGCTTTTACATTTTATCAGGCCGCAGAATACATCTATTCCCAGACCATTCTAGACAATGTACTGTTCGGCAAGACTAAAACAATAAATCCGCAGGCCCAGGAAAAGATTGATCAGAGTATCATCCAAGTTCTCATTGAAGAAGATTTACTGGAGACCATTGTGGGAATCGGAATGGAGTTTCAGGTTGGCAGCAAGGGCGACAACCTCTCCGGTGGACAGCGCCAGAAACTGGCCATAGCCAGAGTTTTCCTTAAGGGACCCCGAGTGCTTATAATGGATGAAGCGACCTCGGCTCTCGATAACAAATCCCAAGCGCGTATACAGAGTTTGCTCAACACCAGATGGAAGGGCAACAGTACGCTGATCGCGGTTGTGCACCGTCTTGATATTGTCAAAGACTATGACAAGATCGCGGTGATGAAGGCTGGAAGAATCGGTGAAGTCGGAACCTACGACGAACTCATCGCCAGGGATGTTATATGAACTCGTTTACGGAAAGAAGACAAGCAGCTGACACCAGTGAGTTCAAGGAAAATCTTGAGATTTTGAGACAGATGGATTTTTTCTCAGCACTGTCTCTTGAAGCACTGAAGGTATTCGCGTATCTCTTTACGAGAGAAAGATTTAAGCCGGGAGATTATCTCTTTAACCAGGATGACAATGACGGCAAAGCGTACTATATTATTTCAGGAGAAGTACAGCTGATACGCGAAGATGAAAGAGGTACATCTGCGCTAAGAACATATGGAGATGGCGAGTTCTTGGGTGGGCTGGCATTGCTTGGCGACATGCGGCGCCTTTTTTCCCTGAAAGTTGTGACGGAAACAAGTTGCCTTGTCATGAGCCGGGAGAAGTTTGCTCGGGCCATAGAACAGTTCCCAGAGCTCATGCCAAGAGTTCTGGAAACCATGGTTGGCCGGATTCGCACCTGGGAAGAGCGACTCTTTCTTGATCGGAACGGTCTTTGCAATGTATGTAGGCAGAAAGCTGGTGTGAGTCTTGTATAAGCAGCTCGGATCCATGAAAGGCTGTAGCTTTTCGCAGTGGGAAAGTTTACGGAAGGTTTGCAGGTATGACTGAGGATAGAGTTTCACTGCAACTGAAAAACAACCTTTCCGAGATTTCAACACTGTGCCAGAACCTGGAGCGGTTTGGCGAGTCTCTCGGCCTCTCCCCAAAAACCATGTTCGAGATCTGTCTGGCCATGGAGGAGCTCGTCTGCAACATTATCTCGTATGGATATACGGACGATGCCGTCCATTGGATCAAGGTTGCCATCTCCCATAAAGATGGAATTCTTATGATACGGTTAGAGGATGACGGGATTCCTTTCGATCCACTGAAGGTGGAGGAGCCGGATTGTAAATGTCCTATCGAGCAACGTAAGATAGGCAATCTCGGTATTCACCTCAGCAAAAAGTATATGGATGATATGGTTTATGAAAGATGCGGAAATAAAAACGTTTTAACGGTTAAGAAGAATATGCAACCGAGATGATGGTGGGCTCGTAAAAGAATTTCATTTTTAGCGGCACAGTAAATCCGTCTGAACCGGACAAGATGTGAACCGAACGAGTCTTTAGCAATGAATTCATGTATCTTTATGAAATGGTAAGCCAAACATTATGAAGAGAGGGGAATAAATGGAAGTCGTCGAGAAAAAGCAGAACGGAATTCGTATCTTAGGGCTCTTGGGTCGCCTTGATTCAAACACTTCTCCGGAATTTGAGAAAAAAATATTTGAAGTTATCGAAGATGGGACAAGAAGTGTAATTGTGGATTTCGAAAGTTTGGATTACATTTCCAGCGCCGGCTTGCGAGTACTTTTGAAAGCGGCCAAGGAAATCAAGCGGTCTGAGGGGAAAATCGTACTGTGTTCAATGAAGGAGTATATCAAAGAGGTCTTTGAGATAGCCGGGTTTGTCTCTCTCTTTCCCATAACCTCCACTGTGGGAGACGCTATCAAAGAGTTTTGAATTCAAGGATCGTTGAGTCACGTGCCATCTCACCTCTATCATTTTTCCACTTGATGCACGTTCGTAACAACTCTCCTCCTTCAACGTGCGATGAGAAATGCGCAAGGTGAAATGATACCGGTACGTAGGGCCTACCGCTTACTTTTTACCAGTCTTTCTTGCCGTACCTGTCCTAAGATGCTTTCCTGTTCCCACTGTGCGGTGTAGTCGAAAATGGGGACATACCCCTTTCCCAGGAATAAGGCAGATATCCACAAAAATCCAAAATTGTTAAGCTCTGAGAGCCACCTGAGATGGCAGGCATGGCGAACCCCCTGGAGAAAGATCAGCTGTACTTCAGTTGGGCGTGGATGCTTTCGTTCTGGCATGATTCATGCTTTCTCTAAATTGGGATTATAGAACGAGTGAAGGAGGAGTGTATGGAGGAAGTGCAGGGTGAAAAGGTGCTGGTCTACCGCGAAAGGCTGCAAAAACTTGGGTGCGACCAATTCCTGGCATCATACCCAAATCCGATTCTGTTGGAAAGGTATCTAGCTCCCTCCAGCAGAATAAAGCTGTCGGCAGTGGAAACCACTTCGGAACTGAACGTAAAAGATCTTCTTGCGACGAGCGAAAGCCACCAGGACGAGATTCTTCTCCAGGCGCGGGTTATCCCTCTGGAAAAGAGGGATAAGCATTCCTCCAAACGCATGATTTTTGTGGGTCGATCCCCCAACAATGATGTTGTTCTTCTCAATAAGATGGTTTCAAAGCTTCATGCTTACTTTTGTCAAGTACCCGGAAGCCAGATTTTTCAACTGGTTGACATGAACTCAACCAACGGTACCTTCATCAATGGCTCGAAGGTATCGCCGTCTGTAAAAATGAACCTGGATGATGAAGATGTCATCTCCTTCGGCCCAGAGACAAAGCTGGAATTCTATAGCGCTGGCGGTTTCACTGACCTACTCCAACAGCTGGATTAGTCGTGTCAAAACCCACCGCGTTAGCCGCTGGTATCGGTAGGCCTACCTTACGTAGTTTGACAACCATCGAGCCGCGAAATACATTCCCTTTGAGAGATTGTCCGAGAATGTTCTGGATGGTTGCTTCTGTTATTCCGTGCCCTTCGGCAGGCTCAGGGTAAGGTCTGCGCATACTGGACTAAACGGAGCGGAATTCAGCGGACCGAGTGTATTTTCTGTCCGGTTGAACCGTAGGTCGGGGAGCTTCAATGCCAGAATTCAGATTAGTCTGAAGAAGTTCACCACCATCAAGTTATTAAAATTAGGCAACTTTGGCAACAAGAAGAAATATTCCTGCAAAGATCTCATAATTTTCTTGACCAAAAAGTTTCAATAATGTAAAGTGGCACCATAAGGGAGATGCCAGTCTCCCTTGGTGCCCCTTGCCCCTATCGGCCACTGTGCGCCGGGCCGATAGGGGATCTTTTTTTTGGAGCTCTCCACAACTCTGCGGCGCGGTGATCCCCTCTTCCCATGTTTTCGCCTAGGTCACCCCGGCCACGTTAAAAACTTGGGCTGCGTCTGCGTAAATTTCAAAAGAACCTCAATAGAAGACTGTTCGGGTTCGGTGATACGGTTGACTGCGGTAGGTATCATCTTGGCCCAGATTCCATAGCCAGTTGTCTATTTGGGCGGAGCTCACTTTCTTACTGCGTTTCGTGAGTTCCCTTCGAAGTAATTCAACTGCCCAAATAGTCGCAGCCCTGATCTCCACCTCTTCTGGACTACCCGGGGGAATATGCAGCAGGTTTTGGATGCGTTCAGCCAGTTCAGGTTCATAGTGGATGATACCCAGATGGCGAAGAACCTGAGGTAATTTGTAGTCAGCGAAGGCGGTAAGTTTCTCCTGATCAAGGAACCTTCCCCAGGAACCACCCGAAAAGGCGCTCCACAAGTCCTGGATCAACAGCTGGGAGCGCTTGAAAAAATATACGGTCTTTCCATGATAGGTGGCGGTATCATTGAAACTCGGAAATTCGCCAGCGAGCAGATTGATGAATTTTGCGGCGGACCTCCTAGACTCTTCCAGCACGTGAATAAAGCTTCCCTGAAATCGATGGAGCAAAACCTGTCCCGCATGCCGCAGATTGGCCAGTCGCTTTTCGAAAAGAGGTATCTCGCCCCTGCCGCGAAAGATCTGGGACAGGGTGTGCGATTCCAGTGTGGCCAGAGTTTTTGCCTGATGGATGGCAATTCCCTCCTCCATGGCACGCTTAAGACTTGCCGCGAGTGCCCAGTAGCCCGAGAGAACTTCAGAACCATACTGTATCTGCCAGGGGGCAGAGCCAACCTCGGGCCAGAAGCAATGGTTGAGGGTATCAAGCACGAAAATCCATTGAGCGGTGACGGCAGTACCGTCAAAATAGTGGTATGGTGCAGGTCCCTGCTTCAGCGGAGGTATTTCCTGGAGGGGACTGCTATCGAGAAGGTTTGCTATGGCTCCGGGGTCTATATGGACGAATTGACTCTGCTCCACCACGGTCAAACATGAGGAAAGAACAGAGAGAAGACTCATAGGGAGCACGTTTAAGGTTTATCGGTTGTAGAAAAAAATCTGGCTGCTCAGTCGGAGAAAAATACCTCATGGAGTAATGGAGTGTTGGAGTACTGAAAAAAAATTCCAAATCACAATAATTAAAGGCTTCAGGTTTCAGAATTTTTGTTTTTCTTCCCTGACACCTAAAACCCGACACCTGACACCTTAGACTAGGTGCTTGGAATTTGATATTTGGTAATGCCCCACTACTCCATTAGGAGGCGGCCAAGGCGGCTGCCTGTAGGGTGATACGTCGCAGCCTCCGAACTAAGGTGCGGATAATTTTGCGAAAGTCTGGGGAAAGGGTGTCGTACTCTCGCCGTAACCTATCGCGATCTATAACTCCCAGCTTTACCTCGCCCACAGCTGCCACAGTGGCTGAACGGGGTTCCTTGCCCATGTCTAAAAATTCAAGTTCGCCGATGAAGTCTCCCTCCCCCAGCGTGGCCACTGTGACTTGGCCTTTCGGCGTGTTCTTGCTAACCTTGACCTCGCCTTCCATGATGACGTACACCCAATCACTGAATCCACCCTCTTCGAAAATGATGCTCCCGTCCGAGTGCGTTTCCTCATCTCGGATATAAAGCAGGTCTATCATAGGTGCTCCTTTCAGGGTGTTCATTGGCTTACTGGATCACCCACAGTATAGTGGGTTTGCAGGTCGTTGTTCAAGATAAAACCGCAAAAGTAAAGAATCTACGCCCTGGTTCCGATCCCATAGGACCTACGGGCCGGAGGGAAAACCTGGCTTTGAGCCATCCCCAAAGGGGGTTTGTGGTACCTGCTATCTCAAATGGTTTCTGGAGTAGTAGAGTGATGGAGTAATGCAAAAGAAAAAACAGAGAAAACTGATACTCTTTTGGACTCTCTCCCCATACTCCAACACTCCAACACTCCAACACACCCTGAGTATTCTTTCCAGACAAAGCCATCGAATTCTGACCGCGCCCAAAGGACGTGGCCGTCAATACGTACTGAAATGAGCTTGACAGAACTTTTGCTGCAGCATAAAAGATGCAGTGCAGGTTTGCTATCATCCGGCAGCTTGGTCAGCCAATTACCTAACGTCGCTAGGCACTAGCCAACTTCGTTAGCCCGCACAACCACGGCTGCGAGGGCTACATGGACCGTGCGCTATGCGCTGAGATCGAGGAGGCTCATAATGCTGCCCGCTGACTTTCCCGATGAGATTCGGCCGCACCTTCTGCCCCGGCCTTCAGGTGAGCTGATCTATCGTTGTCTGCAGTGCGAGGAGATCTTTGGCATCGAATCTCTGCTTTACACGTGCCCCGAGTGTAAGAGCATCCTGCTGATTGAAGACCGTCAGTGGGATCGTCTGAAGGAGTATAGCGGCTCCTTCTGGCGGCGTCTTTTCGACTATCGTAGGATGCTCAACATACCTGCACTGAAGGGGATATTTCTCTTTCAAGAACTGATCGCTCCGGTGATAGATCTTGAGGACATCATCTACCTCGGAGAGGGCCATACCCCAATAGTCCAGGCGAATGATGCACTGCGAGAGTGGGTAGGGTTGGATTTTTATTTCAAAAATGACGGGCAGAATCCGAGTGCGTCTTTTAAAGATCGAGGTATGGCCTGTGCCCTGAGCTATCTGAATTACCTTATTCGTAGCCAGGGATTGACTAAGGTGCTTTCCATATGTGCTTCCACTGGTGACACCTCAGCTGCCGCCGCGCTCTACTCTGCCTACATGAGTGATACGGTCAAGTCAGTGGTATTACTGCCGCACAAGAAGGTGACACCGCAGCAAATCTCCCAGCCCTTGGGAAGTGGCGCTCGGGTATTTGAGATTCCCGGAGTATTTGATGACTGCATGAAGGTGGTGGAGCACCTTGCTGAACATTACCATGTAGCCCTGCTGAATTCAAAGAACGCCTGGCGCATACAGGGACAGGAGTCCTATTCCTTTGAGGTTGCCCAGAGTTTTGACTACGAGCTCTCACAGATGGTGGTGGTAGTACCCATCGGCAATGCTGGAAATATTACTGCGGTGATGGGGGGATTTCTGAAGCTGCTGGACCTAGGGCTGATCGAAACTCTGCCCAAGATCATTGGTGTGCAGTCAGAACACGCTGATCCCGTTTACCGCTATTATCGAGAGCCAGATCCGAGTAAACGGGTATTTCGCCCGGTAACCGTGCGGCCCAGCGTGGCCCAGGCTGCCATGATAGGCAATCCCGTCTCCATGCCCAGGGTCATACGTTTGGTTGAAACCTATTCGCAGGCTGCAGGGAGCCAAAAAGTTTTTTTAGTGCAGGTAAGTGAACAGGAAATTATGGACTGCCAACTCATGGCCAATAGGAACGGGCATATCGCCTGCACTCAGGGCGGCGAATGTTTGGCGGGCTTACACAGGGCCCGGAAAGCAGGAGTTGTGTCCGGAGAGGAAGTTGCGGTGCTCGATGCCACCGCCCACGCCCTCAAATTTGCTGGATTCCAAGAAAGGTACTTTGCCGGCGATCTGGCTTTGGCATATGAGGTCGAGCCCAAGCCGGAGTTGCAAAATTCTCCCACCTTGATTAAGGCTGCGGGAGCGAAAAGGTTGCCTGCACCCGGAAAGGTTTTGTCTCCTGAAGAGTTCAAAACTTTTGTGGAAGCGACCGCAGGGGAAATTGCCCAACAACTCGGGCTGAAAGAGAAAGGGTGAGGGTGATAGATGAACATTCCTTTCAAGGGAATTGTGCCAACTCTTGATTCCAGTGTGTACGTGGCGCCGGGCGCTGTCATTATTGGTGATGTGGTCATTGGCCCAGAGTCAAGCATTTGGTTTGGTACTATTGTTCGCGCCGATGTGCACTACATCCGTATTGGCACTCAGACCAACATTCAGGATCAGTGTGTGCTCCATGTAACTGGCGGAATTCATCCGTTGCATGTGGGTAACCGGATTACCGTGGGGCACCGGGCCATTATTCACGGCAGTACCATTGAAGATGGCTGCCTCATTGGTATGGGTGCTGTGCTGTTGGACGGCTGTCGTGTGGGGGCAGAGGCTATAGTTGCCGCCGGGTCCGTTGTGGCTGAAGGCAGCCACATTCCTCCCCGCACTTTGGCCATGGGTGTGCCTGCCGAGCCTCGTCGGGAGGTAACCGAAAAGGAGTTGGCGCGGGCCCGTTATTCGGCCTCCCATTATATCGAGCTTGCCGACATCTACCGCAGGGAGCAAGCGGCCATTGAGACCCGCTGATAGCCAGGGAAAATTCGCTGACTATTGTTTGACAGCAGGCTCCCAACGGTCAGAAGGATTCAGGAAGTATTGCCGTATTTGTTTGGAGTCGAGTTCCTCGTAAATTACGCCATGGCGGTTAAGTTCTTCAAGGGCCCTGGTTAGCGCCTCGGGACCTTCATTCCAAAACGATCCCGCCGATTCAATGGTAACCGGTGTGCCGCTTTCGGCCAGAGTGCAAATGAGAATGTAGGCCGAGGTGGCTTCCACAGACAAATTCAACGTGAAAATCTTTCGATCCATGAGCATGGGGTAGAGCCCTCCTTATTACCGGTAATAATAATTGCTTATTCGGCGTAAGGGAAGCAAGGGGTGGTCTCAGGGAAAGTCAGAAAGAAGAAAGAAACGGCTCTTGCGACTATGGAACGGTTGGATTGAATATTCAGGGTCATGCGTTGCCTAGAGCCGGATCTAGATGAAACTGCTTGGCCAAGACGGTAAGCCTCCTCTCAGCGTTTGACAGCTCGAGCCTTAGCTCTGGCTCCCCACGCAGATGTCATTCCCCTGTTGGACGTAACTTGACGTCGGGTCCATTAGTCACTACCACAATACGAATGGAGATGGCTTTCTTGTGGCGGGGAATGTCCAACGTATGGCTCTCCACTTGGCTAGGGTCCAGATGGCCGATTTTGTGCAATTCGCGGAGCAGATGGGGCAACCGCTGGCCCGGAACCTGAACATCGAATAACCGAGCGGAGCTGGAGCGAACCGACCGAACCGATTCCCGTTCCCGCTCTGGTGGCGTCGGTCTGGCAAACGCGCGGAGCATTGAATCCAGTTCTTGATCCGCCCTGGAGAAGTCCTTTACTTTGAGGACCATCACCGTGCCTGAGGAGTCAAAACTCCGCTTAGTTACTGGGACCTCCGCTACTGGCTGCTGAGAGGAGCCATGTGTTGTCACCACACTTTTCTGGGAGGCTGGCGGGGACAACTGCCTAATCGTTGACAATGGCATGAGCCGCCAGAGGGTAAGGGAGATGGCTAACAGTACCGCCACACCAGCCGTCAAAGGCAGCCACCGGGGGAGGTTGGCGGGGAACCTGAAACGCTGCCGAAAGTACCGATCTTTCACCCTCGCCAGCACCAGGGCACTGAGGTGTTGGGGCGGATCTAGAACTTGCATTCGTTCTAAAATTTCATGAGTTTTGTGCAGTAAACTCCAGTCACGGTAGCAGGACAGACATTCTTTGAGATGAGCCTGCAATGCTCCGCGCTCTCCCGGGGATAGGTCATCATCCAGGTAGGCGGTGAATTGTGATTGGTAGTTCCGACAGTCCATGGGCTACTCAAGCTTGTTTGCCAAGCGTTCTTGCAGGGCAGTTCTGGCCCGATGCAGGCGCGATTTCACTGTCCCCAGATTTAAAGATAGTATTTCACTCAGTTCTTGATACGAAAAACCCTGGACATCCCTTAACACCAGTATCTGGCGTGCCTGTGGGGGCATTTGACTGAGGCAGTCCTGCACCAATGTAGCCAGATCCTTGGTTATTGTCCACTGTTCGGGGGAGGGAGCTTTATCGGCAACGGTTTCCGGGCTTTCCGCTGATATGTTTTTTCCTGGCTCGGCTCGCCTCGCCCTTTTGGCAAAAAAGTTTCTCCTCGACAAATATTTGATACGATTCCGTGTTTGGTTCAGAGCGATCCGATAGAGCCATGTTGAAAACTTGGCCTCACCTCGAAAACCTTTTATATTCCTGAAAGCCGCGACAAAAATATCCTGGGTCAAATCCTCAGCTTCCTCCTCACTGCCTAACATGCGATAGGTGAAATTGTAGATTTGCTTTTCATGCAAGCGCATCAGTTGAGCAAAGGACTCCCGGTCCCCTCGGCGGCAACGGTCAACAAGGAGTTGCTCTTCCTCGCGCTGAACGGATGGATTATGCTGAGCCAACGATCTCGTACCCATTTGTGGTGTTAGACAACAACAGACGGAAAAAGTTCTCCATACTCTGCCATAACCTGCTGAAACCAGCAAGAGAGAGCAGACCGGGAATTCATAATGCGAGAGCCTGGCACAGGGCTGCCACCTTAGCCGAAGGGTTCTGAAGAATCAACACTAAAGTTTGGTTAAAGATGAGAAACGTGTAACATCAAAAGAAATTTCCGTGGTGACTACGCAGGTCGTCTGGGTAGCGCGACAGAATCGATCAAAAGTCGGCAAGGAGTTCTTTTCCCAGCGACCTGAGATAAGAGGTGTCGTTCAGGAAGGAGATGATCCATTGTCCGTTTTGATAGGTGAAAAGATTAGTAGAGGCTGTATCCTGCTGAATGCGCCAGAAGTGACTGTTGTCAAGACCCAGTAGACCGCAGCAGATCACTTTGTTGGGTACCCGGTGCGCGACCAAAACGAGATTCTCACCCCTGTGTTTGGCTACGAGCTCCTCCAGCGCCGTCATGGTGCGAGAGCGGACCTCCGCCAAGCTCTCCCCCTCAGGGAAATGAACTTTGTGGGGCTCGCGTAGCCAGAGGGCATGCAGCTCGGGGTATTTTTGCTGAACCTCCTGATTACCTATTCCCTCCCATTTCCCATAACTGATATCAATTATGGCCTCAAGGGAAGTAACCGGAAGATTGTGAAATTTAGCTATATTTTCAGCGGTTTCAATGGAGCGGGAAAGGGGGCTACTGTAGACAGCATGGAGGGTTTCACCCTTAAGTGCCTCGCCAGCAAGGTGCGCCTCTTGTCTTCCTGTTTCATCTAGGGGGATGTCGGCACGGCCACGGAATATTTCACCCACGTTCCAGGCTGTTTGCCCGTGACGCACCAGATAGACTTTGGACCTCATTCAGCCCTCCATCTCCGAGAGCCCCTTGATCTGCTGATGTAGTTCTCTGGTCTTTTCCATTCTAGCCCGATCGCGGTCATTCACAAGCCTCTGGAGATCTCGCTCCACCGCAATCAGATCCGGTTCCGCAGAATCTCTTCCCTGGAGATGGGCATTAATGAGGGTTCGATAGTCACGGATCATCTGGCCGATGAGTGCAACGGGATATTCTCGGCCCTGGACCTTCAGGGTTTGCAAGCCCAAATCGATATACTGTTTAAATTCATCACCTTGAATGGCGAAGGCCACATTAGGTTGCAGTCGAATTCTATCATTAACTGAAGTAATTTCTTGAGAGCTCTTGCCTTGGCGGCGCATCATTTTTTCTCTCTGAGATTCAGTGAGCAAGCAGAAACGGAAGCAGCTCCCACTCCGGTCAGGCCAACCTTCATATTCAACGACTTCGAACCCCTCCTCATCCTTGTAAACCTTTCTCACGTATGAATCACTGGTGATTTCGTGGAACAAACAGTTACCCACACCACCAATGCAGCGATTGCCATGTATAAGCACCTCTGTCAAAACGCCGACGTGGTCCGCTTCCTTCTTGAAACGGTGAAGCTTTTCAACAGTGTTGATTTCCGTGGAGGCTACAACCTGGGTGGCACCAGCCTCTCGGTAGTATTCCATTTCCTCTCTGGTTCGGATATTACAGCCCACACTGGCGTGGATGATCAGCTCGGGGTAGTTGCGCTTGATGAGTCGCATGAGTTCCGCTGTCTTGACGATGACACCTTCCGCCCCCCACTGAGCCCACTTGGATGTTTTGCTGAGCACACGGATAAATTGTTTTTCAGAAACGTCGATGTTGACGGCTACCCGAACCTTACCACCATAATCGGTGGCGATACGTATAGCTTCCTCGATCTGGCTATCCTCCAGCTCCCAAGCGCATTTCCTTCGGCTGAATCCCTTTGCGCCAACGTATACAGCTTCAGCGCCATTGGCAAAAACTTCTTTTACCATTTCAAGGCTGCCGCCCGGAGCCAGCAACTCATTCATGGTACTCGGTCCTCCTTAACGTATGGGGTTGCTATTCTGTTGTTTCGCGAGGATCAGCGGCTAGGAGAAAATGAGTGGCCACTGAGGGCCCGAACAGTTCCGCTGAACAACCGCTCCGAGCTCGTGATAATTATAACAATTTTAAAGAATCTCGCAAGGACTGTCAAAGCATTTTTGGCTCAAAACAGCTTGGCTAACCGCAGAATATCGTGATGCAAGGGTATAATCTTTTTGGAGGGATTTGGCAATAAAAAAAAGAGGCGGCCCTCTCGAGGGTCGCCTCGCCGGAAGAAAGGACGAAAGGCTATGGAGTATCGAACACTGCTGCTAAGCTAATGTTACCCACTTCAGTGCGAAGGATAAGGGTGCGGTTTATAAGCTCCACTTCTTGCACATCAACCCATTTACCGTCCAGTAAAATTGTCTTAATGACACCGTTGCGGCTCAGACATACCATCTTGTGGGCAGCGAGGGTGTCGGCAATTATCCTGTTTTTATGAACCACTTCCTTCGCATAAGCCCTGGAGATTAGAGTTCCGGATTGAGGGACGGTAAGCAATACCCCGGCCATCACCACCAGGCTTACCAGGATGATTACGACCTGATATTTTTTCATGATCTCCTCTAGAGTACCTGAATAGTTTTTATGTCTCCGTTCTCCGTCCTTAAACAAAGCAATTAGCATGCCACTGAAAAGAGGGCTGGAAAGCTCGCGAACGCGCTCAAATTAACAGAAAAGAACCATTTGTCCGGAACAATAGAGTGGGGAAAGCAAGAGGTAGGACGACCAAAGCCACGAACCCTGAAGCCCCGCTATGAAAAGGACAAAAGGAAATATGTAAGTACAGATTTAGATACCTAAATGTATACTTTTCTGCACTACATATGGCTTTTTGGCGACGAAGATGAAATCCTTTGCAGTTCGCCTGAAATGGACGAGGAAACCGCTCGAGATGTTGATTTCCCAGAGAGAGCCCAGTTCAGCACTTCAATGTTTTTCAGCTGGGAGGAGGTTGGAGGGGATTGTTCCATCCAGCCTTTATTCGATACGTTCAGCCTTGCCACTGAGCCGCATGAAGTAGGTGAAAACCTCAACGTCGGGAAAACGATTTTGGACCATGGAGCCAGCTGCACGCAAATCTTTTCGGTGTGCGGCCAGTTCTTCCGCGCTATCGATGACGTTCTCGAGACCGTAGGCTCCGCAGTCCTCATGATTAATGAGATAGAACTGGCGCACTCCGTGGAGTTTGTGGGCAATGTCAAGCTGTTCCAATAAAAACTCCCGATCGCGGGCTTCTCTCGGTTGGGCCAGGGTCTTGATACCGCCCGCAACCCGTATAACATCGGCCCCATCCCCATCCAGTTTCTGCTCGGTGAGAAAGCTGGCGAGTGACGCATGAAAACGGAAATCCATGCAATAGACCAAGCAAGCTCTACATTGGTGTGATGCCATGACGTGTGATCCTTTCACTGATAAGAGAGGTTCCCAGAAGTTGTAGCTTCACTGCAGAACCGGCACAAAGAGAAAAAGCTGGTACTCTTGAGCGCAGGTCGGGGTAAATTCGAGGAGAGTTTACCCTAAGGCTCGAATCCATGCAACAGAAGAGAGGGTGGTCCTCTGGTACGGCTGACATAGACTGAGAGAAGCGAGGGTATGCAACCCATTTAAGGGTTGAATATTTTCACAAATGGGGTAAAAGAAGGTCTTGACTTGGTGCAGGATTTTACTTTGAGAAGGAGCAAGTCATAATGCGCATACTTTCAGGCATCCAACCGTCAGGCAGCCTGCACATAGGCAACTATTTCGGCATGATGAGGCCAATGATCGCGTATCAGGAAGAGGCCGAGCTGTATTGCTTTATCGTCAATTACCACGCCATGACCTCAGTGACGGATCGGGACCAGCTCGCCAGGGGAACCGTTGAGGCTGCCCTCGACTTCGTTGCCCTCGGGCTGGATCCGGACAAGGCTATTTTCTGGGTGCAGTCCGATGTGCCGGAGGTAACTGAGTTGACCTGGATTCTCAACAATGTCACTCCAGTGGGGCTTCTACTGAGAAGCCACTCATACAAGGATAAGATCGCCCAGGGGATCACCCCCAATCATGGTCTCCTCTCTTACCCAGTACTTATGGCTGCAGATATTCTCCTCTACCAGTCAGAAAAGGTTCCAGTGGGGCAAGATCAGCAACAACATCTGGAAATCGCCAGGGATATTGCCATCAAGTTCAATCACATGTTCGGGGAGACCTTTGTGGTTCCCCAGGCAGAGATCAATCCTGATATTCCTACGGTGATGGGTATAGACGGCCAGAAGATGAGTAAATCCTATGAGAACACCATCGAAATTTTTGCTGACGAGGAGAAGCTCCACAAGACAATCGCGGGAATCGTCACCGATTCAACCCCCGTGGCAGATCCAAAAGACCCGGACAAGTGCAATCTTTTCGCAATTATCTCCCTATTTCTGGATGAGGCGGAAAAGACTGATTTGGCTGAGCGGTATCGGCGGGGAGGACTCAAGTACAGTGAGGTGAAAAAAGAACTCTTTACCCAAATATGGGAATATTTCGCTGCGGCCCGCCAGAAACGTCAACGGCTGGCACGCGACCCCGGCCATATTCGGGAAGTTTTAAGGGCTGGTGCTGAGAAGGCCAGGATGAAGGCTCGTCCCACCTTGCAGCTGGTACGAGAGCGGGTGGGATTGGCCTATTGAGTTGTGGCTGAATCGATAGGGTCATTTCTTTTCCAGTTGCTTCATCTCCTCCAACCGTTGTTGGGTATACCAGTCGATCTGACGGCAGATGCCGCGGATGATCTTAACATCTCGTGCTCGAAGTCCCACCCGGGCAAAAAAGCGTCGGATGTTTTGCATCCAGAAGTCCGGATTCTCCGAATTGATGAAGTTGATCTTGACAAAGATTTCCTTGAGGTGCTCATACATCCCCTCAAGCTCATGTTGATTTGCCAGCCGGGGTACAAAGCGTTCAGCCTGTTTGTCACTTGCCAACAGAAGTTCGTAACAGAGAATCATTACTGCCTGCGCCAGATTCAATGAGGAAAAGCCAGCGGTGGGAATAATAACCAGGAGGTGACAATAGCGCAGCTGGGCGTTGGTTAGTCCTCGATCTTCAGGGCCGAAGAGGAGGGCAATCCGGTTGTTGGCACACATGGGTAGCAACTCTACTGCCAGCTCTCGGGGCGTCTTGAATTCCTGACGTTGACCTCCGGTTCGGGCCGTGGTGCCCACTACATAGTTATACGGTTGCAAGGCTGCGCTTAGGTCAGGATAAACCTCCATGTTTTCTACGAGATGGGCAGCAGCATGAGTGGCCATCTTGAGAATACGGGTGAGATCGCAATCTTCAGGGGCAACCAGCACCAGTCGCGAGATGCCCATGTTGCAGGCGGCCCGCGCTGCCGCTCCTATATTCTCAGGAATCCTCGGCCGATGCAAGATGACGGTGACTTGGTCGAGGTAATGGTTGGAATGTACCATGGCGTACCTCAGCGGGAGTGTTCTTTGCCGGAATGGTAGTATACTCCAGCTCAGCATGGATGAGAAGCCGTCTTATGGCTGCCTTGTTGACAGAGATTAAAGCTCTTTATTAGAATGGAATCGAACCATTAGCGGTAGCACGGACGACTTTATGCTTGCCTCGCCCTATACTGTAGCCTGCCTGTAAAGACACGAGAGGTTGCACTGAAAATATGGCTCTCCCATTGCACATTAACTTCACTTTACTCCGCAATTGGGATCATGGAAAATTGGAGTACTGCATGCGTGGGTCCAGCGGAAAGAAGATCAGTTTCTTCGGATTTCCCCCCATTGTTCCAGTATTCCATCTACAGTGAAAAATACGTTATCGACTATTACCAACAGTTGCCACATGGTATAAACGTTTAGATACACCTACTCATTATCACTGTGGCCACCAATCTTTTTTGGAAGCATCCAAAACATGGCAACGATGGAGGGCAAGATCATGCCGACGGAACAAATCCGTGAATCAGTAATTGCAGGGTCGTGGTATCCGGGAAAGGCTTCCCGCCTGCAGCAGGAAGTGCAAGGGTTTCTGAACCGGGCTTCAGGTGCCGATCTGCAAGGACAACTTATGGCACTCATATCGCCCCATGCTGGCTACCGCTACTCTGGACAGGTGGCTGCTTATTCCTACAAGCTGCTAGAAGAGCAGAAATTCTCCAGCGTAGTGGTCATTGCCCCCAGCCACCGCTCCTATTTTAAGGGTGTATCCGTGTATGATCGAGGTGGTTACCGCACACCACTGGGAGTGGTATCCCTGGACCGCGAGTTGATTTCGGCAATGAAACAGCGAGAAATCCGCATACAGTATGTCCCTGAGGCCCATACTCAGGAACACTCGCTGGAGATTCAGCTTCCCTTCCTGCAAGTAGTCATGCCTGATTTCAAACTTGTGCCCCTGGTAATGGGTAACCAGGATTTTACCACGTGCAAGTGGTTGGCAGAAGCGGTGGCAGACACGGTTAAAAACAAATCGGTGCTAATAGTGGCAAGTTCTGACTTGTCCCACTTCCACCCATACAAGCAGGCAAAACGGTTGGATCAGGTGGTGGTGGACAAGGTAAATGATTTTGATCCCAAGGGGTTGAGCGATGATCTTGCGAGTGGTCACTGTGAGGCCTGCGGCGGCGGTCCCATGGTAACCGCCATGCTTGTTGCCAACCGGTTGGGCGCTAACAAGAGCCGAGTATTGCACTACGCCAACTCTGGTGATATCACCGGGGATCACAGTGGCGTCGTGGGCTATATGGCTGCTGCCTTATGGGCCGACGCAGAGAAAATCAAAGGGGAGAATCCTAAGAATCAGAGGGTTGGAGTGGATCTGGGGCTCAGTCCTGATGAAAAAACGCAGCTACTCAAGATTGTCCGAAATGTCATCGAGGCACAGTGTCGCGGTGAAAAGGTGTATGAACCTAAACTCACCTCCGCCACTCTGAATGAACACCGGGGCGCCTTTGTGACCCTCCGCAAAGATGGGAAGCTGAGAGGTTGCATCGGTCATATTCGCGCGGAAAAGCCTTTAGTGAAAACCGTTGCTGAAATGGCGGAGGCCGCTGCGTTTCACGATCCGCGCTTTCCACCAGTAACCGCAGAAGAATTAGAACTGCTGGAGTACGAGATTTCTGTGCTCACACCTTTCAAGCGGATCTCAAACGTTAAAGACATACAGGTTGGCGTGCACGGCATCTATATCAAGCGCGGCAGCTATGCCGGACTGCTTTTGCCCCAGGTGGCCACAGAGTGGGGCTGGGATCGTACCACCTTTTTGGAGCACACCTGCACGAAGGCTGGCCTACCGGAGGATGCCTGGAAGGACAAGAAGACAGAGATCTACATCTTCTCCGCCGATGTATTTTCGCCCCCTGATGTGTAAGATTTTCCATTAACAAAAATGATTTCTTTCTCCCTGGCTGGAGCAGATGGTTGACCACGTTGAGGATGGGCTGGCAATGAAGAATCCGGTGAGAAAGCGCAAAGAGAAGCCCTCCAGGGAGGGCTTCTCTTTATCTCTAGTCGCCTTAAGGGATGGCGCTAGCCTGGTTTCGCTGTCTGCATTTTAAAGAAATCGTTAGCACGCTCAGCCGCCGTGGCCAAGGAGTTCGCATTGTAGACCAGACGCCAGAGGGTATGACCGAAAGCATAGTTTTGGGCGAAGTAAAAGGTGAATCGTTTGAGGAGGGGAAGCGCGTATTCAGGGGCGATGGAATTGTCCAGCAGGGAGACAAAACGGTTATAGGCCTCAGGAGGTTGTGGCGGACTCTCAGAGTCAACTAGTGGTGACAACAAACCGGCTATCTGACTGAAGAGCCAGGGGCGACGAACTGCGGCCCGGCCAATCATGACCGCGTCGCATCCGGTTTGCTTGAACATCCGCAGGGCCGCCTCCGGCGAGTCAACGTCGCCGTTGCCAATGACGGGGATATCCAAGAGCTCTTTGATTCTGCCAATGTACTCCCATCTGGCCGGCCTTTTGAGACGGTCCTTCTTGAGCCGGGGATGCACAGAAATCGCATCCATGCCACTGTTTTGTAACATCAAACAAAATTCTCTTAGAGTGTCCCAGTCTAGGGTCCAGCCCAGACGGATTTTTGCAGTAAGCGGCAAGTCGGTGCTACGGCGGCTGGTGCTGACTATGGCTTCAGCACGTTTTAGATCCTTCATCAGGGCAATGCCCCCACCTCGCTTGGTTATGAGTGCGTTGGTGCATCCCATGTTTATATCCAACCCATCGCCGCCGCATGACTCAATTTTTTCTATGGCAGCAGGTAATTCCTCTACTTGGGAAACAAGTAACTGGTAAACGATGGGCCGCTCTCGGGAACTGCAGCGCAGCCAGGGCGATGAGAGGGGTGATTCCAAAGGTAGTGCCCGGGCACTGAGCATCTCCGAATAAAGAAGACCGCAACCGCCGTATTCGGCCACAAGTTGCCGCAAAACCGTGTGACTCAGTCCACTCATGGGAGCCAGTATAAGGGGCGGATCCACCTGGAGATTTCTTATGTAAAGGAGCTGTGGCTGCATTGTTGGGCTTATCCGTAAGTATTGCGCATCTCTTTTCGCGCAGTTGCTCTGCAGCAAATGACAAAAAAACATTTAGCCGTTGGCGCAAAATCTACTATCCAGCCTTCGTAACCGTAGTTACTACGAAGGAGTAAGCTGACAAAGTCGGCCGGAGTAATCCGCAGGGGATTAACGGTAACAGAAGATCTCTCAGGCCCTGAGCCCTGTGTCTTGTGTTTGTCGTTTCAGCCATAGTGTAAGCAGGAATGGCTCAAGAGTAAAGAGTGAGGGAGACATGTGTTGGGTATTGTTGTTACTGTGCTTATGGGTATCATTGGTCGGTTGTACCTATCTGATTCTCTACTATGAGTCCGCCAACGGGCCGCATCTGGACATTCTGCGCTCGCGGGGTTCCGTGAGTGTGCTGTTGCTTAGAGGCTTTTTCTGGAGTCTTTATAGTCATTTGCTGGTGCTGCTAACAACAGCGACGGCGTTACACCGAGGTTTCTATCGGTTACCCCCTGGGCCAGCCACCCGGACGCCGGTTATTTTTGTCCACGGTCTCTACCACAACCACACAGCCTGGTACCTGTACCTGCGCTGGTTTCGAAAATGGGGCTGGCAACATCTCAAGGCAGCAGAATTACGGGGAAAGTTTCGTTCAATTCGTGATTTTGGCCAAATGCTGGCAGGGGTAGTTGAGGAGGTACTGAGCCAAACCGGCAGCAGCCAGGTAGATTTGGTGGGCCAGAGCATGGGCGGTCTGGTGATCCGTTCCTATTTGGCAAATAATTCCGCTCGGTCCAAAGTCCGTAGGGTTGTTACCCTGGGAAGCCCCCATGCCGGATCAAAACTCGCGGTGTTTGGCAAGGGTACTGCTGCCAAAGAGATGATTCCAGGCAGCCCCTTTCTGGAGACTCTCAACCAAGACCTCCAGGTTCCCCAAGGGGGCCGTATTTATGCCATCTATAGCATAGTGGACAATTTAGTGCTTCCCAACGAGTCTGCCAAGCTCACCGGGGAGGGTGTGACGAATATAGAGACAGGAATAGTAAATCACGTTGGCCTCGCCTATTCCAAACGCACAGCGCGCTTGGTCAGGCAATGTCTGGATGAGGGATAACAGGTGGCGATGCGAGAGAAATAATCTCTACCAATCTTTGTGGAGGATCGCGTAGATTAACCGGTTCAATCCAGAAATTGCATGTATCTCGAGTTCGTCGACAGGTGTTGTCGCGGGGACGGTGAGGTGATGGAACGCTTTGGGCAAAGTGCCTGGCCTACCTATATACTGTGGTGAGTAGGGTGGGAGTTCCCCTGTAGGGTACGCTCCTGACAATGAGAAGTAAGCTAGACGGGTGAGGTGGAAATGTAGACGGCGATGATAGCCAATGGGGAGTAGGTATTGACGATGTTACGCAGCGCGGAGCCGTGAGGAGAACCAATGGACTTTTTCCTCATGGAATCTGACCATAGCGTCTTGAAAAGCTATCAACTTGTCACAATCGCGCATGCACAGTTCCCGATCTTCATCTAATTTTGGACAGTTACGGCAAGGACTCTCAATGGTCTTGACGATCATTTTATCATTGTAGTCCATGTTTGCCCCCTCTCGCCGAACTAGCGAGCTTGGGGTTCACTAAAACTTAACCATTTTTCATTGTACCAAACTTTTCACTCCTGTCAATCAAAACAAACAACGACGCAGCAGCCGGACAACGGGGTAAACACAAAACCTCCCCTTCTCACTAGTAACTCAACATTTTACCCAAAAGTGGCTTGACCAGTTCTGGGTAAAATTACCCATTTTTGGTATTACCGTTTCTGGGTAAGATCATATAACTGACGCATGAAGCTCTGACACCAATTTTTAGAAATGCTATTAAGGAGAATAGTTGATGCCTGATAACGATGTTGTACTGATAACGGGAGCTTCATCCGGCATTGGCAGGGCCACTGCAGAGCTTCTTGCCATGAAGAAATACGTTGTCTTCGGTACTAGCCGTAATCCCGATGGGTGCCCAGAGATACCTGGTGTACAGTTGCTCTCTCTAGACGTGAGGTCCGACGAGTCGGTTTACCGGTGCGTTGAGGTAGTGACGCGAAAGGCGGGCAGGGTGGATACCCTGGTCAATAACGCAGGCTACGTGCTGGTGGGCGCCTTAGAGGAGTCGACGTTAAAGGATGCGAAAGCACAGCTAGAAACCAACCTGTTTGGCGCAATCCGAATGGTAAACGCGGTGGTGCCCCAAATGCGGCGGAGGAGACTCGGGAGGATCATTAACATATCTTCGACAGCTGCCGATTTTGCTCTTCCCTTTGAAGGCTACTATTCCACCTCCAAGGCAGCACTGTCGCTCTATAGCGAAGGTCTTCGTCAGGAGCTGATGCCTATGGGAATCTCAACGTCCATTATTCAGCCAGGATTTTTCAGGACTAACATCACGGATAACAAGGTTGCCGCCAGTACTGATATCCCAGACTACCAAGTGCGTCGAGATAGGTTCATACGGTCCTATGAGGATTATTTTGCGAAGGGAGGGGATCCCTCCAGGGTGGCCCGCTGCGTGTTGAAGATCATCGCGAGCTCGGCTCCGAGATTTCGATACCGTGTGGGATGGGATTCATATTTACTGGGCTTGCGCCGTCTCCTCCCTGATTTCATGGTCCTCTGGATGGTGAGAGTCTATTTCAGGATCGGGTGAAAGGATACTCTCCTGAGGCGTAATTGTACGGATGTCCTCTTTTGTTACGTAGTGGAGATGAACTGAACCTTCGGGGGAAGCTTCCGTTGTTGTTAGGGTAGGGCAATTCTGTTATAGTGAGCCCGTTTTTGGGACAGTTTGAGCGGTACGGGGGGGAGGCTATACTTGATTGAGGGGGGGCAATGACGGCTGAATTCTATCCGCGAGAGATTCGGGAGCTGCCAGAAATCGATATACCATTTCCGGGAGTTCGAGGGCGGTTGCTTCAGGGACCGGAGCAGCAACTGGTCTTCTTTGATATCGATCCAATTGGTGAGATCAAGGCTCACAGCCATGGAGCTCAGTGGGGCGTGGTTTTGGATGGAGAAGTTGAGCTGACCATAGCGGACAGAACCCGCACCTACGGAAAAGGCGACACCTACTATATCCCGGCGGGTGTGATCCACTCGGCCCAATTTCGCTCTCGGACCCGAGTGATTGACTTCTTTGCCGAGCCCCAACGATACAAGGCTAAAGAAATCTAAGGGGAAAGAATCCGCGAAGAGCGCCGGGAATCAGCTGATGGGCGATGGAGATTTTTTCCCACCTCTCACATCCATATCTCATATCCCACATCTCGTAAGGTTTCGCGTTATTGGCGGATACATTTTTTGAGGTCCTAAGCCTAACCTGGAGTGAAATACGTGACAGAGTGGCAGCACAGACTATCCAGGAGACTTGAGGCGGCCAGGGGTGACAGACCCGTGGATCTTCTTTTTCGGGGAGGAAAGGTGGTCAACGTTTTCACCGGGGAGTTGACCTCAACACCGGTGGCAGTTTTTGATGGCGTGATCGTGAGTTTTGAGGATCATACCTCCCATGAGATTGTTGAGCTCAATGGTTCCATTCTCTCCCCGGGATTCATCGACGGCCACATACACCTGGAGAGCAGTCTACTGGTGCCAGGGGAATTTGCCAGGGCTGTGCTGCCCCAGGGAACTACAACCGTGGTGGCTGATCCTCACGAGATTGCCAATGTCGCGGGTCTCTCTGGTGTCCAATTTATGCTGGAAGCAAGCGAGACAATTGGACTTGAGGTCTTCTTCATGGCCCCTTCTTGCGTGCCGGCTACCCCCATGGAAACCGCGGGGGCTGAGTTGACGGGTAATGATCTTGAAACTTTGGCCCAACATCACAGAGTTCTAGGACTCGCAGAGATGATGAATTTCCCTGGTGTGGTGTATGGAGATCCTGATATTTTGGACAAACTTGAACGCTTTCGGGACAGGGTGATTGATGGACACTCCCCAGGTCTCTCCGGTGCCCAGTTGGATGCGTATCTTTGTGGAGGAATCAGCTCTGATCACGAATGCACGGTCCTGGAAGAGGCCAGGGAGAAGCTGGCCAAAGGTATGCACATCATGCTGCGGGAGGGAAGTCAGGCCCGTGATCTAGAGACATTGGCGTCTTTGGTGACAGAACAAACAGCCCATCGGTGCATGCTGGTCAGTGATGACTGCCATCCAGAGGATCTCCTGGAGCAAGGTCATATGAATCGGGTGCTCAGACGTGCCATGGATTTGGGCATTGAGCCGATAACTGCTATCCAGCTTGCCACCCACAACCCAGCAAATTACTTTGGCTTGCGTAATCTGGGCGGTCTTGCCCCGGGATATCAGGCGGATATTGTCGTGCTCAACTCCTTACGGCCACTGGACATTTCCCGGGTGTACAAACAGGGAAAGCTGGTGGCGGAGGGTGGCAGATGCTTACTGCCTGTGGCACCCATAGCGGAAAAACTGCAAAAGATTTCTATGAACCTCAAGGAATTGCGTGAAGAGGACCTCCGCATTCAAGTCGAAAGCCCGAAGATGCGGGTGATACGTGCTGCTCCCAACACCCTCATAACTGTTGAGGAGATCGTCGAGGTGACGGCCAGGGATGGAGAGGCCGTGAGTGATCCTGATAGTGATCTGCTCAAGTTGGCGGTGATTGAGAGACACCATGGCAGCGGTCGCAAGGGTTTGGGATTTGTTCGTGGCTTTGGTCTCAGAAAAGGCGCACTCGCTTCCACGGTGGCTCATGATTCGCACAATCTGGTAGTGGTCGGAGTCAGCGATTTGGACATGGTCTTTGCGGCCAATAGTTTGAGAGAGCTGGGTGGTGGCCTGGTGGTGGTTAACAATGGTCAGGTTCAAGCACAGCTGCCATTGCCCGTTGCTGGTCTCATGTCCACTGCCTCCTTGGAAGAGGTGGTGGATCAGAAACAAGAAGTCAACCAGGCAGCCCTGTCACTGGGTAGCTTTTTGGAACACCCCTTTATGGCTCTGTCATTTTTGGCCTTGCCGGTGATACCCAAGTTAAAGCTGACAGATCGGGGACTGGTGGATGTGGACAGTTTTAGCCTTGTGCCCCTGTTTGTGGATTAACTGCGAAGCGCATGTAACTGCGAGGAGGGAAGTCCAGCGAGACGGGCGAGACGAGGGAGAGAGAAAAGCGGGATCGAGCATAGGTACAAAACGTACGGTGGAAGCCAGGGAATAGTCTTCATGTAGGCCTTGTGCAGTGTGGTTTGCGGACCCGGCCGTTATGGTTAGGGATTAGATGTTTTGCTTGGTGGGCCCACCTCTTTTATTGGGAATTGCTAAGCGCGATAGCTTAAGATGCAAAGATTCATAGAGTTCCTCAAGACCGCACCACTTCGAGGTGCTCGCTTGGTACATCACGAATTCATACCAAGTCGGAGGGCCACATATGGAAACCTGCAACCACCACTTGTCCCGACCTTACAAGGGGCTCTGGCCAAGCTGGACATTACTAGACTGTACCAGCACCAAGTGGAAGCTCTCTCCAGCTTCCGAAAGGGCGAAAACGTGGTGGTTGCCACACCCACCGCCAGTGGTAAGTCGCTGATCTATAACCTTGCCCTCATGGAGCTCCTGGGTCAGGAACATAATGGCCATGGCCTCTACCTTTTTCCCCTGAAAGCTCTGGCGCAAGATCAGTACCAGGCCTTTGTCTCACTCAATCAGGAGCTGCCAGCTGATCTGCAGCTGGACGGTGCCGTATACGACGGCGACACCCTTCCGAGTCAGCGCCGCCGCATTAAAGAGAATCTGCCTCAGCTGATTATTTCTAACCCGGATATGCTCCACCTTGCGCTTCTCCCCTACCATCAACAGTGGGAAACGTTTTTTCGGAACTTGCACTTGGTGGTAATAGATGAAGTACACACCTACCGAGGTATTTTTGGCTCCCATGTGGTTCAGATTCTCCGGAGACTGCAGCGGGTTTGTAATCTTTACGGCTCTCGGCCCAGATACATATTACTCTCGGCCACCATTGCCAATGCCAGAGATTTTGCCGGCCGATTAGCCGGAATGCAGTTTCGCGCGGTGGAGCAAAATGGCGCTCCCCAGGCTGGACGTCACTTCTTCTTCATCAACCCCGACAGCAGTGCCACCACCGTGGCTGGACGGCTGTTTATCAGGGCTCTCAGGGAGGGGCTCAAGACCATCGCTTTTACTCAGGCGCGCAAACTCACCGAGATTCTCCACATGAATGTGGCTGAAGCTGCGCCGGAGCTGGCTTCTCGGGTTAGCTCCTATCGTGCCGGCTTTCTTGCCGAGGAGAGGCGGGATATCGAGAGGGGGTTAGCCAGCGGCTCAGTGGCAGGAGTGATCTCCACCAGCGCCCTGGAAATGGGCATAGACATTGGCGGTCTTGATGCCTGCATCCTGGTGGGATACCCCGGAACCATTATCAATACGTGGCAGCGCAGTGGCAGGGTGGGGCGCTCCGGTCGTGATTCGTTGGTGCTCCTCATCGCCCAGCCGGATGCTCTGGACCAGTACTTTATGAATCACCCCCAAGACTTTTTCCAACGATCTTTCGAGGCGGCAGTGGTGGACCCGGATAACTCTGAAGTACTGGACGCTCACCTGCCCTGTGCCGCAGCCGAGATTCCCTTACGCGGCTCTGACGATCTTTATGCCGATGGAAACATTCTAGCAGCCAGGGCACCGGCGCTGGAGGCCAGGGGTGAGCTGTTGCGAAGTGCTGAGGGCGACGTTTGGTACGCAGCCAAGCGGCAGCCACAGCGTCTCGTGGATATCCGGAGTGTGGGTCCTGGCTATGCGATCTTTGATGAACCCAGTGAAAAAGTGGTGGGGAAAAACGACGGGGTGCGCGTATTCAAGGAGTGCCATCCGGGAGCGATTTACCTGCACCGGGGTCAGCAGCACCTGGTCACCAAGCTCGACTTGGAGCGGCAGAATGTCTTTGCAAAACCCATCAAAGCAAGCTACTACACCAGGGCTCTTAGTGAAAAGGAGACCGAAATTCTGGCGGTGGAGCGCAGTCGCCCGGTGGGCAATTTTGTTGCCCGACTAGGCCGTCTGCGGGTTACCGAGCAGGTGGTGGGGTATGAAAAGCGTAACCTATACAGTGGCGAACTCCTGGACAGCCTTTCTTTAGATCTACCAGCACAGAGCTTCGAGACCAGGGGTCTCTGGTTGGAAATCGAGGATACTCTGCAAATGATGGCACGCCAGCGGCAACTCCATTTCATGGGGGGCATTCACGCCCTGGAGCACGGACTGATCAGCATGTTCCCCCTTTTCGCCCTGTGCGATCGCAATGATATGGGTGGTATTGCCGTACCTCGCCACGTGCAGTTACAAAAGAGTGCTGTTTTCATCTATGACGGCTATCCAGGGGGGGTGGGTCTTGCAGCTCGCGGCTTCGAGATAATAGAGGAGCTTCTGAGAATGACCGCTGAGCTCATGGCTGCTTGTCCTTGCGACCAGGGGTGCCCTTCCTGTATTCATTCGCCCAAATGTGGGTCTGGTAACAAACCATTGGACAAGGCTGCTGCGCTATTTCTGGTTAAGGGTTTGCTGGGTGAGTTTGCCTTAGAAGTCGAGCCGACCGACCATGGTACAGATTTACCCATCACCCAGACGGAAGAGTTGGTGCAACAGACCAGGGGTGAACCAGCCGTTGCCTTTTTTGATATCGAAACTCAGCGACTGGCGGAGGAGGTGGGTGGTTGGGGAAACGTCCACCTGATGCGGTTGGCGGTGGCGGTGCTTTATGATCTCCGCTCAGATCGGTTCGAAGTCTTTACCGAAGAGCAGGTGGAGGATCTGATCAAACGTCTGCACACCTTCGATTTGATAGTGGGATTCAACATCAAGCAGTTTGACTATCGGGTGCTGGGAGCTTACACCTCTGCAGATTTAACCCTGCTGCCAACATTTGATATCCTGGAGGACATCTATAATCGATTGGGCTTTCGCCTCAGCCTGGGTCACCTGGCGGAGCAGACCTTGGAAAAGCCCAAGAGCGCAGATGGCATTCAGGCGGTTCGCTGGTTTCGGGAAGGCAACCTGGATGCGGTGTCGAACTATTGCAAAGATGATGTGACCATTACCCGAGAGCTCTTCGATTTCGGTCTGAGCAAGGGCTATTTGCTCTATCAGAGTAGGGAGGGGCAAAAGGTACGGCTGCCGGTAGATTGGACTTTAGACGGCATCCTGGGTAAAGTGATCCAGAGTTGAGGTCGAGAGAGAGCGGTATGACCAAGTCATCTTGGGCAGGGTGAGGTAAATTGCCATGCCGGACACCCAAAGATGTTGAACCAAAAACTATTGCGGACCTCCCACTTGCCATTGGTACTCCAAAGGGGAGCGGTTGGATCCTGTTGATTGTACATTACGAACATATACGGATAGTCAGTGCTGCCGTCATTGTGAAAACCCTCGTTGGTCCGGAACCAAAACTCTAGACGTTGTTCAAACAAATCCGGCTGCTGGGTGTTTACTGCTTTTATTCTGTAGCCGCGGTGGCTCTCTGGGCGGAATTCCATACCCAGTGCTGGGATGCGATATTTCCCTGGTTCATCGGGACGATCAAGTGGGTTCCAAGCGATGTATTCCGTTTTCGGCCCAGGATCTCCAGGTGTGAGCGGCCAAAAAGTGTTGTTATCTAAATAGTGGAGTTCCTGTGTCGCCAGGAAGGAGATGACAGATACCTGGCTTTCAACCTTACGAGCTTGTCGGTAATATTTCTTGGTGATGGGAATGGAAACCGTCGCTAGTATGGCCAACACCGTGATAGTCACCAAGAGTTCCACCACGGTAAAGCCGTTGATGTTTCCAGAAAGTCGATGATTCCCGAACATGATGGGCTATTTTCTCTCCCCAACCGGGCGAATGCCATTTACGGTGGCCACCAGGTTCTGCCCTGACATGGGTGAACCCGGTTTGATTCGTAACCGGTAACCTTCCCGCGCGTCAAGCCTGTAATCAAGAAACCGCAGCACCCTACGGTTCTGTCCTTTATCAGGAAGAATGTCAGGAAGTAGTTCAAAAAGGTTGTCGGGATACTGTTCGTAGTGGGTCACGGCGTAACGGGCCAGTGCCAACTGCAGACTGGCGAGCACATCCAGCGGCTTGGCAGGATTCAACAGTATCAAGGGCTGCCGCTCAGTTTGACTCCAGTGCAAATGGAGCCCCAGAATCATGAGCAGCAGCACTGCCCCAATCGTCAGCACTACTTGAATGTAGGTGGGGCGCCACTTTTTCTCAAGGCCGAGACGTCGTGCTTCTTTTTCCAGCGCACGGTTGCTTTCTTCAGCTTCCACATCATCGGCTGAAAGGGCCACGATGCAACGATGGCAGAGAGTGCGACCGGTTTCCACGCGGATGGCGCAGCCATCGCACAGGTCGGCTTGACACTGATCACAGAATTTAACGGAATCAAGATGGGGATGATAAACGCAGCTCATAAGCTAAATTACCAGGGAAGAGGATTTCCCTCCCGGCTAAAGGTCCCGATACCTCTCAACAGCCATTACTGCTGGATTATTCCATGCGGCCTCCCCAGAGGGGATTGTCTAGCCGGTAAGAACTTCAAGGATCGGTGGCTGAAAAAGGGTGACCGCCCTTGTAACAAAGATTACGGCCACAATCAATAATCTACTAAAATCACACATCATTACTGTATAACCGTTCAGAGTCTGTGGGTCACCTCCGTTCGCCAAACCTTTTCACTATTCAGCCAATGCAAGTTGCAAGCCAGCCATCCGGCGGCAGTCGCAGAAGCAGAGCCGTAGCTCGACCTTTCTTGTAGCAGTCCACCATCAGCCTAGCTTAGGTAACGTTTTAGGCAATTGGTTAATTAGTGAGTGTCCATCCGGAAACCCCACTTTGTCATTCTGAGCCCTTCGACAGGCTCAGGATAAACTCAGCGAAGAATCTCT
>CAYFXH010000021.1:0-14231 GCA_964346905.1 uncultured Desulfobacteraceae bacterium
GCCCATAACGCTCAAACCTGATTTCATCACCTTGGCCAGTGCCATCGAGACCCGTAACCTGGAAGAGTTGGCCCAACGTTTCAAGGTGCCCCTCAGTCAGGACAACTTCTTCCTGGAGGTCCACATGAAGCTGCGGCCGGTGGACTTTGCCTCCGACGGCGTCTTCGTTTGCGGCCTGGCCCACTATCCCAAGCCGATCGACGAGAGTATCGCCCAGGCCCAGGCGGCAGCGGCTCGGGCTGCCACTGTCTTGGCCCAGAAGAGCATTGAGGTGGAAGGGGTGGTCTCCAGCGTGGACCAAAGCCTTTGCCGCGGTTGCGGTCAATGCGTTGAGGCCTGCCCGTACGGGGCCCCTGAACTGGTGGATATCAGTGAGGGTGTAGAGGTGTCCCAGATCCAAGAAGCGCTTTGCAAGGGTTGTGGCGCCTGCGCCGTGGCCTGCCCAACCGGGGCCGCGGCCATACGCCACTTCACCGACAATGAGGTGCTCACCATGGTGGAAGCGGCCCTATGCGAATGATGTCGTCCTGAAGCGATCAAGGAGTGAGAAGACACTGAGTTGATTTAAGCGTAGTCGAAAACTCGAATATCTAAATTCGAAATTCGAAACAATCTCAAATTTTCAAAATTGGTCCCCCGGACTCCCCGCCCTATGGGCGGGTCCCCAGTTTCAAATGACCGAAACATTTTCTCCTGAGTATGATGCTTCCTGTTTTGAACATTTGAGAATTTGGATTTCGGATTTGTTTCGGATTTCGTGCTTCGGATTTCGGATTTATTTACTTTAGTGAGGTGTGACAAATAGAAGCTAGCTGCAAAGGATAAATACCTATGGCTGCTGAGTTCGAACCTAGGATTATCGCTTTCTGCTGCAACTGGTGTGCCTATGCCGGTGCGGATCTGGCCGGGGTCAGCCGATTGCAATACCCGGCCAACATCCGAGTGATCCGAGTAATGTGTTCGGGACGGATCTCCCCAGATTTTGTTCTGAAGGCCTTCCAGAAAGGTGCCGACGGCGTTCTGGTGAGCGGGTGACACATTGGCGACTGCCATTACCTGGATGGTAATGAAAAAGCCAAACGAATCATCGAGATGACTCGCGAACTGCTGGATCTGATGGGCATCGACAACGAGAGGCTTGCCCTGGAGTGGGTTTCCTCTGCCGAAGGCGGTCGCTTTGCCGAAATCGTCACTTCTTTCACCCAGAGAATCAAAGACCTGGGGAAAAATCCCCTGGGAGAAGCCGCATGAGCATTGAAGACGCTGCCCAAACGACTCAAACGTACTATTGTCTGGACTGCGGGGTATGCACTGGAAGTTGTCCGGTGTCCAGGGTACTGCCCAGCTTTTCTCCGCGACTCATTGTGGAAAAAGCTCTTCTCGGACTAGGCGACGAACTGCTCAAAGACCGCGACCTCTGGTCCTGTTTGACCTGCAGCCGTTGTTTTGAGCGCTGTCCCTCCAGTATCAACTTTCCAGAGTTTATGCGATTGCTACGAGAAGAGGCCACGAGACTTGGCACCCAACCAGCCTACTCCCATCACGGTATGCTCCAGACCATCATGGAGCTTCAGACCCAGGGGATCAATCAGAGGAAAACAGATTGGGCCAGGGAAGCAGGTACGGTTGCTGAAAAAGGTGACACCTTTTTCTTTGTGGGCTGTATGCCCTATTTCCAGGTCATTTTTCGCTACCTTGGTGTGGACAGCATTTCGGTGAGCAAAAACATTATCAAGATTCTCAACGGTGCGGGTATCGAGCCGGTGGTCAGTGACGATGAACACTGCTGCGGTCACGACATGCTCTGGAATGGCCAGGTGGAGGTTTTCAAAAAACTTGCTGCGCATAACCTGGATGTCATCCGTGCTTCCGGCGCCAAGCGGGTAGTCTTCAACTGCCCTGAGGGATTCTATACCTTCAAACAACACTACACCGAGCATTTTGGAGATCTCGGTTTTGAAATCATCCACTTTTATGATCTTGTGGCCCAGATGTTCGAGGAAGGTTCCATCAGGGTGGTAAATGGCGTGGGCCCGATCACCTATCACGACCCCTGCCGCTTGGGCCGGATGGCGAAAATATACGACGGGCCCCGCAACATTCTGAGAAAACTGGCCGGAGATAACTTTCTTGAAATGGAGAGAAACCGCGAGAATGCGGTCTGTTGCGGCACTAGTGGCTGGGCAAACTGCTCCACCGGGTCCAAGCAGATCCAGGTGGAGCGATTGAAGGAGGCCGAGGCCACCGGTGCGAAGACCCTGATCACCGCCTGTCAGAAGTGCCAGATTCACCTGACCTGCGCGCTCAGCAATCTTGAGATGGGTCTTCAGCTCAAGGATCTAACCTCGGTACTGGCGGAGGCAATCTCTCATGTGTAAAGCAAGAAATGCCCTGTAGGAGCGACTTTCTAGTCGCGATGACTTGACCTATTCGCAATGGCGCTACTTAATCGCGGCTGAAAGCCGCTCCCACAGAATGACATACGAATGACAACAAGGGTTTTGGACATTTTAGCTATTTTAGACATTCTAGACACTTTAGACATTGTAGAGGTGAGCTGTGAGCCAAGACGTTTTGGTACTCGGCGGCGGCATCGCCGGCATTCAGGCCTCCCTGGATTTAGCTGAAATGGGTATCCAGGTCCATCTAGTGGAGAGGCTTCCGTGCATCGGCGGCAAGATGGCCCAACTGGACAAGACCTTTCCCACCAATGACTGCGCCATCTGAATTCTGTCGCCGAAGTTGCTGGATGCCGGTCGGCATCCCAAAATCAATCTTCTCGCTTACAGCGAGATCGAAGACGTCAGCGGCGAGGTCGGTTCCTTTACTACAAAGGTGCGGAAGAAGGCCCGCTATGTCAACGAAGACCTCTGTACCGGTTGTGGCGCCTGTGCGGAAAAGTGTCCGGTGGCGGTGGAAAATGAGTTCGAAGTCGGCCTTGGCAATCGACCAGCCATTTACAAGTATTTCCCCCAGGGTATCCCTTCTACCCACTGCATTGATGCCGAGAACTGCCGCCAGTTGGGTCAGGGTAAAAAATGTGGCATTTGCGCCAAGGTCTGTCAGGCCGACGCTGTTGATTACGAGCAGCAAGATCAAGTGGTAGACCTGGAGGTGGGTGCCATCGTTCTGGCCACTGGATATGACATATTCGATCCATCGGTGATTCCAGAATATGGCTACGGCCGGATTGACAATGTGATCACTTCCATGGAGCTCGAGCGTCTCTTAAGTGCCAGTGGTCCCACAGCCGGCCATCTGGATCGACCCTCAGAACTGGCTCTCCGGCTTGAGATAGCCGCTCTGGAAAAAGATCTCAAGAAATTGAACCGCCAGATCGACAAACTGGAAGAAAAGCACGGCAAGAAGACCTCTGAATTCGTCGAAGAGTTCCGGGCAGGAAAGGTTGGCGACGATGCCGATTTCGAGCGTTGGGCCTCCCTGGCTGAAAAGGTCGCTGCAGCGGAAGAAGAATTGGCTCCCTTGAAGAAAAAAGAGGCTGCAGCCCACACGGCTAAAAAGCTCGCCTTTATCCAGTGTGCGGGCTCTCGGGATTTTCGTTTTAACCGTTTCTGTTCTTCTTACTGCTGTATGCACTCAGTGAAAGAGGCCATGATAGCCCATGAGCACGACAACGAGACAACCTCATCCATTTTCTGCATGGATCTTCGTGCCGTGGGTCGTGGTTTTGAGGAATACAAGCTGCGTGGTGGCACGTCAGCCAATATTCAATACGTCCGAGGCCGGGTTGCTGAGATCACCGAGGACGAGGGCCACAACCCCATAGTTTGGTACGAGTCGACAACCACCAGGCGGGTCGAGCGCGAGACCTTCGATATGGTGGTGCTGGCCACCGCTTGTGTGCCTTCAGCAACCACCCCGATGTTGGCCGAGCTCATGGGGTTGGACCTGGATGAAAACGGCTTTTTCAAAACAGATCCCCTTGCGCCTCTGGATACCACCCGCGCCGGGATCTTCGTCTGTGGCTGCGCTCAAGGGCCCATGGATATTCCGGAATCGGTAGCGCAAGCCAGCAGTGCTGCTGCCCGAGCCGCGGAGATTTTAACTACTACTGGGAAGGTTGCAGTTGGCGGCAGGTAAAGTCATATTGTCAAGTAGGAGATAATGCACTAAATCCGAATTTCGAATAGTGAAATACGATTATTTACTTTGCTCCGCAGCATAGCTACACGGCCCCTGTCTCCTCGAGAGACTGTGTAGCAATCAGTCATCCCGGCCAAGTCAGCCTGCGGCGGACGCGAGCCGGGATCCAGAAAGAATTTGAGTATATTGAACATTCACTGGATTCCGGATCTCGCCCCGCGCAGCGGTGCTCGTCCGGAATGACGGGTTCGGCGAATTGTGACATAGTTTCCAAGGGGAGAGGAGGTTTTTGCGAAGTTAAGTGCATAACCGTTTCTTGTATTTTTCTCAGTTGAATTTGTTTCGGATTTCGTATTTGGATGACCTGTTTTAGGTCCATGGACCTCTCAAACAATTACGGAGTATGAAATTGACTGAAGATATTCGTATTGGGGTCTTTGTCTGCGACTGCGGTAGCAACATTGCCGGCTATCTTGACTGTCCCCATCTAGCTGAGTATGCCGAGACCCTCCCACACGTCGTATTCGTGAAAGAAAACCTCTACACCTGTTCTGAGGGCGGGATCAATGAGATAAAAGATGCCATTAAAGACGAAAAGCTCAACCGGGTGGTGGTGGCATCCTGCAGCCCACGCACCCATGAGCCTCTTTTCCGAGAGAGCTGCGCCGAAGCCGGGCTCAACCCGTATCTTTTCGAGATGGTCAATATCCGCGACCAGTGCTCATGGGTTCACATGCAGGAGAGAGAGTTGGGCACCGACAAGGCCAAGGACCTCATCCGCATGGGAGTAGCCAAAGCCGCCCTGCTCCAGCCTCAGGAGCCGATTCAATCAGAGATGGACCCCAAGGCTCTGGTCATCGGCGGCGGCATAAGCGGAATGACCTCGGCCCTGGCTTTGGCCAACAGAGGCTACCAGGTATTCCTGGTGGAAAAGTCCCCACAATTGGGGGGGCTGCTGCGGTATCTGCACAAGCTGGCTCCCACAAACGTCGATGCGGAAAAGCTGGCTATTCAGCAAGCAGAGGCGGTGCAGAACAATGAGAACATTACTCTGTTGACGTCCACCGCCATCAAAAAGATTCAGGGATACATCGGCCATTTCACGGTGAGCGTCTCAACCAATGGCGTTGAGCAAGACTTTGGTGTAGGTGTGATCATCATCGCCACCGGCGCAAGGGTGTTCAAGCCGGAAGGTCTTTTCAACTACGACGGCAAACGGGTTGTCACCCAGTTTGAATTGGAAGAGCTCTTCAGGAAGGACAACTTCAACGGTGACAATGTGGTGATGATTCAGTGTGTTGGCGCTCGCAATGAGGAGCGGAAGTACTGCTCCCGCATCTGCTGCATGACCGCCATCAAGAACGCTATCGCCATCAAGGAGCAGAATCCTAAAGCGAGTGTGCACATCCTTTACCGTGACATCCAGGCCTATGGTACAGAGAATGAGGCCCTATACCAGCGTTCCAAACGGCTGGGGGTGCGCTACATCAAGTACGATCAAGCAAAACCTCCGGAGGTACAGGACGGTACGGTCAAGGTCTACCATCACCTTTTGGGCCGCGAGCTCGAACTGCCCCAGGATCTGGTGGTCCTTTCAACGCCCCTCATTGCGGGCGAGGATAACGAACCCTTATCCAAACTCTTGCGCGTTACTCTGGACGAGAACAAGTTCTTCCTTGAGAGCCACGTGAAGCTAAAACCGTTAGACTTTGCCACCGACGGAGTGTATCTCTGCGGGAACGCCCACTATCCCGCCAACATGCGCGAGGCTATTTCCCAGGCCCTGGGTGCCGCCTCCCGTGCCTCCATCCCCCTGGCCAAAGGGGTGATGACCGTCGAGCCGATAGTCTCGGTACTAGCTGACGAGGACGCCTGCCGGGGCTGTGGACTGTGTGTGGATCTCTGCCCATACGGCGCCATGGAGATTGTCCAGACCGAGAAAGGTCGGAAGGTGCGAATTATTCCTGTGGCCTGCAAAGGATGTGGCGTCTGCGCCTCCACCTGTTATCAGCACGCGCTGGACATCAATGCCTATACGGACGATCAGGTTGAGGAACAGATCAGGGCCTTTCTCAGCGGCTAAGCCGTTGAAAACAAATCTTCTTTCCTCTCCCCTTGAGGGGAGAGGATCAAGGTGAGGGGTGAAGAGAAAATTTGATCTGTATCCCCCCCTCACCCCCACCCTCTCCCCCCGAGTGGGGAGAGGGAGAGGGAGTTTTAATTTTGGCAATTTGAATTTGTTTCGAATTTCGAAATTCGAATTTCGAATTTGAGTTTTTGTGGAGGAGGTGACTCTCTTGTCGAATTTTACTCCCAGAATCCTGGTCTTCTGCTGTACCTGGTGAGGGTACGCAGCGGCTGATTTCGCTGGAGTTTCCAGGATGCAATATACCACGGATATACGGATTATCCGGGTCATGTGTACCGGCCGGGTGGACCCCACCATGATAGCCGAGGCCTTTGTCAATGGAGCGGATGGAGTCATGGTGGTTGGATGTCATTTCGGCGACTGCCATTACATCACCGGCAATGTCCAGGGCAAGATTAAAGTTGGACTCGCTGAACGGGTCCTAACCTATGTGGGTCTGAGTCCTAAACGGGTCAGCTTTGATCAATGCTCCTCGGCCGAGGGAGAACGATTTGTCAAACTGGTGACCGACTTTAATCAGGGGGTTCGGGAACTGGGCCCTTTGGGCACTGGAGATCACTTAGGATTGCCGGAACTCGAAGAAAAGCTGGTAATAGCCAAGATTGCCCTCGCCGGGGAGAAGTTGCGTTGGGTCGTTGGGAAGTTCACCGTGTTCGCCACCGAGGGTAACAAGTACGGCGAGATCTTCACCGAACATGAGATGTGGCGAACCCTAGACACCATTATAATGGATGAGGTGGCCACCCACGAGATCCTGAGGGAACTGGGGCAAAAAGCCGTTGCAGTTAAAGATCTGGCCGCCCAGTTGAAATTGCCTCCTCCCCATGTGCTCACATACGTCCTCGCTTTGCAGCGGAGGGGGTTGGTGGACCTGGATGGAGTGGAGGGCAATTCTCCACTTTATCGGGCAGTGGAGCCCAAGGCTGATGCCGCCTAGTCATAGGTCATCAACTTGATCTTACTCTGGGGGGAACAAATCCGAAATTCAAATGCTCCAATGCTCGAAACAGGACTGATATGAATGTATCTTCGTTTTGGTCATTTTGATTTTGAAAATTTGAAAATTGTTTCGGATTTCGTGCTTCGGATTTCGAATTTTCGAATACCAAGGAGCGACCTCCAGGTCGCGACCAAAATGAATATAGATGGGAAGGCGGGCTGGTCGCAACGAGGACGTTGCTCCTACGGGATGACTAAGATTGAAAGAATGCGAAAAACTCTTCGTGTTCTTCGCGCCCTTCGTGGTAACTCATTTATTTGGAGGTTTTAGAGGTGTCACAAAAGCGCGTTGTCGTATTTGGGGGTGATGCTGCTGGAGTGGCGGCAGCTTTGCAGCAAGCCGAGGCCGGCATGCAGGTGACCCTGGTGGAGCCCTCACCCAGTTTGGGAGGGGAATTACTCCCGCAAACCAGAATCGTAGATGCGGACTCCCCCTATATGGAACCAGATCTGGTGGCGCTGAGGAAGCATCCTAATATCCACGTTATCACCAACGCCCAGGTGATCAGGACTAAGTCGGTGAACGGCAGGTATCACTTTCGGATAAAACGTCGCACCCCCCGGGTGGACATGGAAAAGTGTAACGACTGCAAGGAATGTATCCGGGTTTGCCCCATTCACCTGTACGATGATTTCAATGAGGGCATAGGTTTTCGAACGGCCATAGATTATTTCAATCCCGAGACGGCCAAGACTGGCGAGTACAACATCTTCAAAGAAGATATGCCCATTTGCCAGGCCACCTGCCCGGCAAATCTGAACATTCGCTCGTATGCTGCACTCATTGCAGACGGTAAGTATGCCGAATCCTTGGCGGTGATCCGCGAACGGCTACCCTTCGCGCTCTCCATCGGCCGGGTCTGTCCTCACCCCTGTGAATCCGCCTGCAATCGAGGTTATGTTGACGAGCCCATCGCCATCTGTGCTTTGAAGCGTTTTGTGGCAGATTGGGAAATGCACAACAACATCGACCCCCCGGTGGAGGTTCCCGATCAGTTCCATTCCGAGAAAGTGGCCATTATCGGCGCAGGACCTGCAGGGCTGTCCTGCGCTTATTTCTTGGCCAAGGCAGGGTACCACTCCGTCTGCTTTGAAGTTATGCCAGAGCCGGGCGGCATGTTTCGTTACGGAATTCCCGAATATCGGTTACCCACCGAAACGCTCATGTATGAGATAAACTGGATATTGGCCCACGGCGTGGAACTGCGTTGTAACACCCGAGTTGGCAAAGATGTTTCATTGGAGGAGCTTCAACGAGACTATGCTGCCGTATTCATCGGTGTGGGCGCCTGGACCGGTATGACGCTGCGCATCCCCGGCGAGGAGATGGAGGGGGTTGTAGACGGGGTCCGATTTCTCCGCGACGCCAACATGGGTAAGAAGATTGACGCCAGAGGCAAGGTCGTCATCATCGGCGGTGGTAATGTGGCCATGGATGCTGCCAGAGTAAGTTGGCGTGAAGGATTCGATGAAGTACACGTGCTCTATCGCCGGACCAAGAAAGAGATGCCAGCAAGCCCCTGGGAGATAGAGGCTGCCGAGCATGAGGGCATCAAGTTCCAGTATCTGGTAGCGCCAGTGGAGGTAATTGGCGACGGTGGCCGAATGAAGGCCCTCAAGTGCTTGCGTATGGAGTTGGGTGAACCCGACGCCAGCGGCAGGCGTCGACCCGTGCCCATAGAGGGTTCCGAGTTTGTCATTGAGGCAGAAACCCTCATTGCTGCCATTGGTCAGCGGCCTGACGTAACGTTTGTCCCGGAGGACAGCGAGCTAGAAATAACCCGCTGGAACACTTTTGCTGTGGACCAAGAAATGTTCATGACCAATGTCCCCGGCATCTTTTCTGCGGGTGATGTGGAAACAGGCCCTGACATCGCCATTCGCGCCTGCGGCAATGGTCGCAAGGCGGCCGCCGGCATTGTGCGCCATATTGAAGCTAAACGGAGAGAAGCTGCGTAGTTTGTTAAATCGTTCATCCGTCAACTCGTTACATCGTTAACCTCGTTCGCTTACGTAACGATTTGACTAATTCTCTAATTAACGAATTAACTGAATACCAAACGGAAGGTACGAGGATGTACGAAAAGAAGGGACGCTACATCGTTGAATTTACGGACATCCCTGCTGAACGTCAACATCAGATTGAAATTGAGGTTGATGAGCGGAGGGGTAACTACAACGAGGTAGAGCTAGGCTTCAACGAAGAAAGAGCCCTGCACGAGTCCAAGCGCTGCTTGAGCTGTCGGCGCTGTCTGGGCTGTGCCCTCTGCTGGGCTGAGTGTAAACCCGAGGCCATAATCTTCGAGATGCAAGATGAGTATTACGATCTGGAAGCAGACGCCGTTATCATCTCTTCGGGGGTGGAGCGGCCTCATAATCTCATCGATTCCAGCTTTGGCCTCGGCCAGCATCTGAATGTCATCACCGACCTACAACTTGCACGCATGCTGAGCGAGACCGGTCCCAGTAAAGGTCTGGTTCTCCGCCCATATGATGGCGAGATTCCTGCAAGCATTGGGTTTGTTCAAAGCTATGAATCGGCCTCTCCACAACTGCATGCGGCAGCGCTCTGCCTGGCAATCAACGAGGCCATCCTGGTACGGTACAAACTACCCCAGTCGGAAATCGAGGTATGTGCCAACAACCTTGAGAATTTTTGCCAGGAACATGAGCCTGCACTGAAGGGATTGGAAAAAATCGAGATCAAGGACGCTACTGTCAGTGGTGTGGAGGCTGTTGACAGCCAGAGTCTAAAGGTAACAATAGCAAGTAATGGCGGTGAGACCTCCAAAATATTTGATCTGGTGGTACTGATTACCCAGCCTCAGTTGTCCGCTGAAGTCAAGAAAATGACCAAAGATCTCGGACTCAGCCTGAACTATGCCAATTTCCTCGCAGACGGCGAGGGCTCGGTTCTGCTCACCACAGACAACCAAACCGTTAAGCTTGCCGCACGACCCTAAGGAAGCATTCAGCCATCAGCTGTCAGCTTTTGCTCTTGGCGTACAGATGATGGCTGCATTGATTCATATCCTCACTTGCTGTAACCAACGAGTCTCTACATATCTCCCCTTAATCTTTTCTCCCTGAGAATGAAAGCTGACCGCTGATGGCTGAATGCTTCCTTACTTCTCTTCCACCATCACCTGATCCTCAGCGCCAGTCTCTCGCATATACACGTTCACAACCTCGTCCAACGTGGTGGACACCGTTATTCCTACATAATTGGCACAAATGGGCAATTCACGATGGCCCCGGTCAACCAAAACAGCCAGCTCGATGCGTTGTGGCCGGCCGAAATCGGTTAGGGCATCCATAGCGGCACGCACTGTCCGCCCGGTAAACAGCACATCATCCACCAGAACCACCACCCGGTCATCAATGGAAACCGGCAGTTCTGTGGATCTGACGATGGGATGGGTACTCATCCGTGTCCAGTCGTCTCGATAGAGGCCTATGTCCAATATGCCTAAAGGAATCTCTCGACCCGTCTTTGCCCGGATCTTTTCATGAAGCCGGCTGGCTAGATAGACACCCCCGGTGCGAATACCTACCAAGACCAGATTGGACTTATCGGACACCTGTTCATAGATGGAGGAGGCCATCTGATCCAGCGTCTTATCTATCTCCTCGGCCGCGAGTATCTGGCGGCCAGTTTTAGCTGCCATGGACTTAGTACCCTTCATGTTGTTGACCATTCCACCGTTACAAAAAAGACAAACTGCCAGTCTCCTGGCAGTTATACTATGAAACTTTGTATTTTTGGGACTATACCGCATGGTTCTCGGCTTGTCAATGACTCGAGCGCAAAGCGCAACCAGTCATTTCTCATCTCTCTTTGCACATGTGGCATTTTTCAATTTGATGTTATGCTTTTATGAAATCGGGTTCCAATGCGAAGGATGAAGCTGCCCGCTGGCCCTGAGCCTGTCGAAGGGCTGCCTCCTGAATACTTGACTTTACACACTTCATTTACCAAAATGGTAGTCGATGGCTAGGATTCCTCGTCCGATTATTGAGTTACCTCAACGGACGGTACGTGCTGCTTGTTATGGTAGGGAGTTCAGGGGTAATGGAGCCATAGGGATTGCGGATTTTGGCCTGCAATCTGATTTTACATTTAAGATTTCAGATTTTAGATGTGGCATTCACGTTTTTAACTCTACAAATCTTCTACAAAAATCTTCATTCTGCAATCTTAACTGTGAAATCTGCAGTCTACAATCCCAAACATTCATCGCTCCACTACTCCACATGCACTCCTTTTAGGTAAAACCCCAGATTCTTGACCACGCTTGTGGGATTTGCTTTGACCAGCTAACATCAAACAAACGTGCTGGAGAGCCAGCTCTACCAACTGTTTAAGAATTGACGGAGTATGATGTCCACTGAAAGTGATATTCTCCTTGAAGAGCAGCAAGAGCGTTTAGGCTACCGCTTCCGCGATCAGCATCTTCTATACAACGCCCTCCTGCACCGGTCCTACGTGAACGAGAATCCGCATTTGCAATTGCCGGACAATGAGCGGTTGGAATTCTTAGGTGACGCCGCCTTGGATCTGGCCATCAGTCATCTTTTAATAAAGCGCTTTCCGGACTACAACGAGGGCAAGCTTTCGCGGCTGCGGGCCGGCATTGTCAACGAGAAGCAGCTCGCCCTGGTGGCGGCAGAACGCAAACTGGGAGCGGCTCTTCACCTTGGAAAAGGCGAGGAACTCAGCGGTGGACGGCAGAAGCCTTCACTTCTAGCTAATGCTTACGAAGCAGTGCTGGCGGCCATCTATCTTGATGGCGGACTCGATGTCCTTATCAACGTGGTGGAGGCTCACTTTTCGCGCTTTTTTTCTGAAGACGAGGATCTACCTCAAGCTCTCGATAAGGACTATAAAACACGTCTCCAGGAAGTACTTCAGAGCCGGGAGAAAACGATACCCCAGTACCGGCTGGAGGCTGAAGAGGGTCCGGATCATAACAAAGTGTTCCGGGTGAGTGTCTGGGTGAAAGATCAACTCCTTGCCTTGGGATCAGGGCCCACCAAGAAGTCTGCCCAGCAGAAGGCCGCGGGCCGCGCCTTGCGATTGCTCGAAGGCGAGGGAGAGAAAACATAGAATACAGACACAAAGCGGCAAGGCAAAAAACAAATGCGAAATCCGAATATCGAAATCCGAAACAATGTTCAAAGTCCCAAAATTCAAATGACCAAAACCTCAAACTTTCGCATAGTACCGGTTTTGAACATTTGAAAATTCGAATTTTGAATTTGTTTCGTGCTTCGGAATTCACATTTCGAATTTGTTGGAGTGTATGCCTACCCCGTGACTAGCTGAGAAGCATGAAAAGAAAACCCTTGATTATTCCCATCTTCATCCCCCAGGAGGGATGTGGGCACCGGTGTGTCTATTGTGACCAGCCAACCATCAGCGGCGTATCTCAAACCGCTTGGAGACCCAGCTCCCTCCGCAGGTATGTGCAGAGCTATCTTGGTAACAACGGCCGCTATCCAGTCCAGGTGGCCTTTTACGGTGGCTCCTTTACACTCTTGCCTGAAGCCCGCCAGCGGTTCTTCTTGGAATCGGTCCAGCAGTTCCTGAAACAAGGCCACGTACACTCCCTCCGCCTTTCTACCCGCCCGGATGCCATTGAGGTGAACAATGTGCGTTTCTTGCAATCTATGGGGGTAAAGACCATTGAGCTTGGCGTCCAAAGTCTGAGCGACACGGTGCTTTCCGCTTCAGCCAGGGGACATTCCAGCAGAGAGGTTTACGAGGCAATGCTGAGGTTGCAACAACATGGCTTTGAGGTGGGTTTGCAGTTGATGCCGGGTCTACCGGAAGATAATCAGGAGATTTTTCTGGAAACCGTGGATAGATGCATTGCTCTTAAGCCCGGCTTTATTCGCCTCTATCCAACCGTGGTGCTATCATCCACTCCTCTGGAGCGGCTTTACCGCAGTGGCCGCTATCAACCGCTGTCCTTGGACGAGGCGGTGGGCTGGTGCAAGGAAGCGAAAAAACGGTTTGCCAGCGCGGCGATTCCCGTTATCAGGATGGGTTTGCAGCCAACCACCTCTCTGGAGCAACCTGGAAGCATCGTTGCCGGGCCTTATCATCCCGCCTTTGGACAGTTGGTTCATGCTGCCATCTGGAATGAACGGATTACACCAGCTCTGAAAACGGCTAGTCACCAGTCGCCCCGGCTACTCATCCATGCTCAACCGCACCATCTGGCCGACATCCGCGGTCATCGAAACGACAACATCAAGCGCTGGCTGATGGAGCTGAACCTGACCTCACTGGAAACGGTTGCGAATCAGCATATTGCGGAGGGGGGTTTTACGGTCACTGTGCATTAGGCAGGACTAGAAAAGACCCTATCGACAATTGCAGCAGGAGAGTCTGAACTCATTAAATCCGAATATCGAATATCGAATATCGAAATCCGAAACAAATCCCAAATCCAAATATCAAATGTTCTGAACGCTATTCACTCTCCCAACCTAGTTTGAATTCAGGAGTCTTAGATCATCAAATCAGCCGTTTTGGATTTTGTATTTTGGTGATTCGAATTTGTTTGGGATTTCGTGCTTCGAATTTCGAATTTTCAGCCCTTGTGGCGGATTTCCCAATTTTCATCGCGCTTTCACCGCTCCCAACTCCAAATGTGACTACTAACCTTCCTGGGCTTTTCCTTTGGCTTTGATCTCATCCAGTTTCTGACCCAAAAGCCGCAAATGGTCACCCATCTGCTTTGCGGTCTGGTAGCGCGAGTCCAGACTCTTCTCCAGCGCCCGGGTAATGATGGCTACAGCTGCCTTGTAAATCTTAGGGTTGTGTTTCGTGGGTGGCTCTGGTTCCACCGTGGTGATCTGATACATGATGGCCGCAAGGTTTTCACCACCGAAGGGAAGTTCTCCAGTAAGTAACTGATAGAAGACAATACCGAGAGAAAAAATATCTGAGCGGCCGTCTACCTTCATCCCA
>CAYFXH010000021.1:14241-15406 GCA_964346905.1 uncultured Desulfobacteraceae bacterium
TATAATAGGGTGTTCCCTTAATCACGCCAGTGCGCGTCTTGGAACTGGCGGTTGCGCGGGCAATACCAAAATCGGTAACCTTCACTTGCATATTTTTCAGAATCATAATATTCGCTGGCTTTATATCTCGATGTACGATGCCATGATTGTGCGCATACTCGAGAGCTTCACAGACCTGGGATGTCACTTCAATACTGGCTCTGATGGGTAAAAGATTGTCTGCGCGGGCATAATTCTCCAGGCTCTCTCCCTCCAGGTATTCCATTGCGAGATAGGAGAGATCCAAATCTTCCCCCACATCGTAAATAGTGACAATGTTAGGGTGTGAGAGTTTAGCCACGACCTCGGCCTCCCGATAAAACTGTTCCCTGATTTTCGCCGCCTGTTCTTCATCGAAGTCATCGGTAAAGCGGATGGTCTTGATGGCTGTGAGCCGGTCCAGCTTGGGATCGCGCCCCTTATAGACAATACCCATGGCGCCACGACCCAGTTCTTCTAGAATCTCGTACCGGCCAAGAGTAGGCTTAGACTGGGTGACCTCCTGGACCACCACCGTCTCGTCTGGACCCATATCCGGTACGACTGGCGCTGGAGTCTCCGTAGGGATTGGCGTGGATCCCACGGCCTCCATGCCTGCTTGTACCACAGCGTCCAGTTCCGACACATCAGCGGTCTCAACTCCACCCATGCTGGGCAGCGGAGCTGGCTGGCTCAGGCCGGTCTCCGCCGGTTTGCTCACAAATAATCGCAGACCACCAAAGGCGAGAACACAGATGGCCATTAGCCTAAAGAGGATCTTGACGCTGAATTTGGCTTGACTACCGAGCGGGAGCAAGGAGCTGAAAAAATAGTCCACATAATCAGAGAGAAAAAGAAAGACCACAAAGACCATAATCAAGTTAATGGCCGCTCCGATCTTACCGCCAACGTATTCCTTTTTTGCCCGGTTGTAGATGACCAGGGTAATAACATAGAGGACCAGAATAAATGCCTGTGCCACCCAAGGGCTTTTACCGCCTATCATGAGGTCTCCTATTTATTGCCTTGTCTTTGTCAGTCAAACACCGCTTGTATACTCACCATGTCGAAAACCCAACCGTCTGACTATAATGTACGTTCAATGCTTCTCTCATCCCCCCGTCTAGGCCGACTTGCTTGCCTTAGA
>CAYFXH010000021.1:15416-19278 GCA_964346905.1 uncultured Desulfobacteraceae bacterium
GCGCTGCAGCCATTCGCTCCACCAAACGGGAGATGGTCGCATCGGTGGCCTTGGGCCCCAAGAGCCGACTTTCTTCGAGCAACAGTCCTTTGAGCACTTGTTGAAAGGTCTGAACCAAGTCCTGCTTACTCAGCTTGAGTTCCTTGGTCTCGACGTTTTCCCTCAATCGCAGTGGATTCGCCCCAGAAGTATGCTGCACATCGAACTGACTGAGAAGGGTGTCAGAGTATTTTGAACTGCTAATGAGACCCTGAAACAGAGCTCGCGCCTTGGCCCCCAATTCTTTCTCCAGGTCGGTCAGCGCCACCTGAAACATATCATTGTAAAAATTGACAATGGCACTGCCACTCATCTGCTCTAGTTTGAGGGAGTGGATACCCGCTTCGGTGGGCCCGCTGGCAACGGTTGCCCTGGTGCTGACCATTGTTTTCCCGGTACGGAGGAAATCTTCATTTTCGTACTGCTCAAGGGATCTGCTTATGGCTCGGGCCAGGAGCCGCTGGCTAGCGGGAACATTCTCCAGAGCAGCCCGCACTCGACTTACCGTGTTCTTGGTAGCCTTGAAGCCCAGGAACTGATATTGCTCGTGTAACAGCCCAGCAACTACTTGATTAAAGCCGTTGATGAAGTCCTGTTGCGAAAGACCCTGCCCGTGGTGTTCGAGAACCGCATTTATACTACCAATGTTGGTGGTCAGGTCTTGATCCAGCCGAAAACCCTTCAGAAACCGTTCATAATAGGCGGAGCGCTTCAGGCTATTGTCAAGTGAGGCAGTCGCCTTATTCGAGCCAAGTTCTTCAGCAAGGTCGCTCAGCATTAACTGTACCATACTCATGTAGAGGCTGATAATAATCTGGACTGCCGGCCCTTCCACCTTGGAGGGCTGTTTTTCCGCGCCTTTTCTAACAATGGCGTTCTGAGCGTGTAGCTTGGCAAGGGAACGATACACCGCCAAGCGTGAGTAACCCGTCTCTTTGATAATATGGGTCACGCTCCGCTTACCGTCAAGGAGGAGCAAAACTCGTAAATCTCTGGCGGCATGAATTGATTTGGATGTATCAACACCGGGATTTATCTGAAACACCACATTATCGTTGGGAATGATCCCCTTAAACTCCTCCCTTTTTCTGGCCTCGGCTACGAGCCGTACAGGATCCACTTCACAACTGACGTCCTGTTCAAGGCCGCCGAGACCGTCAGTATAGGTAAATTTCGCATTATCCCAGCTCAGCGTGGTGGTAACCACCTCCTTGAACTGGAGGTTTAGGATGCTTGCCAGTTTATCAGGGCTAATGTAGTTCCGTTCAAGCAATACAGTACCCAAACGTTTCTCCATGGCCTTGGCCACTGCGAGCATATCCTGAAGCTTATCTTCGCTGATGAGATTGTTAGCCCTGAGAAGAGCACCCAATCTGAGCTCCTTGTCTGTGTTCCCGGCAACAAATATTATCTTGCCCCCTCTAAAGTAGATGCTACAGCGGCGTCTCGCATCGCTTATGTTCAGCAGTCCGGTTTTTCGTTCATCATGGATCAGCTGGACTATCGCCGCCAGCGGAAAAGTTTTGACATCACCGTTGAGGGGCATCTTCTAACCTCTACTTCGCCTTGGAATCTTTCCAGCTTATCGTCCCAGGTTTCGTAGGTCACTCACGCCTACGATTTCCCAAAATCCGAATATCGAAATCCAAAATACTAAACAAATCCAAAATTCAAATATCAAATGTTCTAGACGGTAATGTTTCTCGGACACCGGCTATATTTTCAAAGCAATAGGTCTTGGATCATCTGATCCGAAACTCCCAACCTAACCCTTATAGTAAAACTGCAGTCGCACAGGTCCAACCTCAATGGTGTCGAATTCCTTGAGCCGATGACTCCCTTTGACCTGCATACCATTCACCTTGATCTTAGCCCGGCCCATGCAGCTTAGATGGTATCCCGTCGGCCGCCTGCTAATGGTTGCCGCTACTTTTGGAGTCAAAAGCCCTCCAATGCGGATGTCGGCCTCAGCGCCTTTACCCAGCTTCACCAGTTTCTTGGTGATCACATATTCCTCGCCGCCCCCGGCTACAAAGGAGAGAACTGCCGGCCGCTCTACAGAATCGACGGTACTGGAAAGCCCTGGGGCTTGTGGTTCAGGCTCTCCCTGAGCCACCTCCACGAACATGGTCTCTTCAGAAAGTTGCATCACCTCTTCAATCTCAGCAGGATCCAGGCTAAAAACCAGGGTGTGCTTACCAATGAGAATCTGATCTCCATTGTTCAACTTGGTGCTGGTAATTCGTTCCCCATTTACAAACGTGCCATTTTTGCTCTGCAAATCAGTAAGGATGTAGTCCTTGCCCGCCGCATCGATCCGAGCATGGTAGCCGGAAACGAGGAGATTCTCCACGACAATGTCATTGCCTGGCTCTCTACCGATGGTCTTGCTGTCCCCTGCCAGTTCAAACTCTTTCAAGGCCATCTCTTTAAACTTCAATGTCAGTTGAGCCATTTGTTCACCTTATATCGCCAGCGACTACGCTCCCGCCGGCTGTGTTACTAAGATCCAAACAGTTTTTTCAACAATCCCCTCTCATCTTTCTGCAGCAGAAGAAGGACCGTAGTAATGTTGTCCAGACCTCCTCTTTCATTGGCCATGTATACCAGTCGATCACAAATCTCCTCGAGTGCCCCCCCCTGGAGTACAGCCTCGTGAATCTCTTCGTCAGAGAGCATATCAGTAAGTCCGTCGCTGCACATGAGAATTACATCGCCTGGTAGGGGTTGTAACTCATAAACATCTGTCTCAACGGTCTCATGTATGCCAACTGCTCGCACGAGGATATGCTTCATGGGAATCGAGGCAGTGTTGGGGTCCCAGTTGGGATTCTTCCTCATATGCTCGGCAAGGAGAGTATGATCCTGGGTGAGTTGTTCAATACCATCTGTACGGATGAGGTAAATGCGACTGTCCCCCACATTAGCAGTTATGAGCGTATCGCCGTACACATATACAACCGCTGCGGTGGAACCCATGCCTTTATAGGACCCCTGATCCTGGGAAAGCTGATATACCACGCGGTTGGCCAACTCGATGCTGTGACACACAGCGGTGGCCGCCGGGGACATGTTGCCCTCTTTGGTCTCCTTGGCCACCGGGGAGGTATGAAAGGCCTCCATGTAGTCCTTGACACTACTGACTACTGTATTGCTGGCCACCTCGCCGGCCCGGTGCCCTCCCATACCATCTGCAACAATATAAAGGCCCACCTGATCGTCGGTATAAAAGGTGTCCTCGTTATTGTCTCTCTTCTTGCCGACGTCAGTGAGTCCGGCCGAATGTATCTTCATAGAGTTCCCGCGAATGTCAATCTCAGCGCTGTTTCCTACAACTAAACTATCTCCCGACCCTCTAACGGTCCCTTCTCGGGGCTGGGATTCATCTCAAACAGATCTCGATCTCACCGCCTCGAGGCCAGGTGGCGCAAGGGTCAGAGATCAGCAATCAGTTCTTGTCTAATGGCTACTTGCCCTGAGCCTGTCTGCCCTGAGCTTGCCTGCCCTGAGTTTATCGAAGGGGTCGAAGGGTCCAAGGGCTGGCTACTTGCTTTACCCCTTCTTATCCCACGCCCCACCCATACAGCCGCACACTACTTAGACCTTTCAACCGCCATAAAACTTAAGTAGAGCGCGTAAGCCTCGTCTACCACCATTTCCATCTTGTCCATGCTGAATGGCAAGTGTGGAGTGATGGCTTCCCGGACGCATTCCATCATCAGGTCATGCTCACGAGTATTGGGAACAACACGTCGCATATCTAGGTAAATATGCTGCAAACGATCACGGACTGTATTAATAAGCTCTCTCGTGATAATGTGGA
>CAYFXH010000021.1:19288-38359 GCA_964346905.1 uncultured Desulfobacteraceae bacterium
TCCGTCGCTTTCTATGGCTGAGCATGGTATCACGCTTGTCGAAAAAATGTCACATAAATTGCAGCACTACAGAGCACCAGCTGATACGGTCTGACACCCTTTAGCCAACCGCCAAGGGCTATCACCCTCTCTTGTCTTTCTCCGCGGCTATGGCCTCCTCAACCCATGGCTTTAGCTTGCCCTTTGGGTCATAGAATGTATTGAAGCGGGCAATAACCTTTTTGGCTCTCTCAAGGGCCTGTTTGCGCAGTCCAGTATTGAGACCAATGCGCAGGTACTCTCTCGGGGTTATAAAAGGAGCCAGAATATTGTGGCCATAGCGATCACAACCCATATGTACGCACTTGGCATGAAGGGCATGATTTTGGCCGTACTCAGTTCCAGTCAGAGTGGTGTAAGATTTAAATACTTTGCAGTTGTTGCAACCGGCAACCTTGATAAAGTACGGTATCTCCTTCACATTGACACTATTCGTCATCACAACCCCTAGCTCTCTGTGATTCATATGACTTTTCTGCGCTTCAAATGTGGTTGCTTCGCTCATAATTGCAGCACTCAACAAAGCAGTAACTCCACCGGGTCCGGTCAAAATCTTGCTCAGTAGCCGCCATGTCAAGTCGCTCTTTGAACGACTGATACGAGGGGAATACCCAGTGCCCTCTCCCCCTCGGGGGAAAAGACACCTGTATTCCTCTGGATCATGGCATACTACTTAGATTAAAAGTTCTTGGTTTTCAAGCACTTTGTCGTTCTGGTCCACAAGGCTCGCCTGCTTCTCCCGAAACACGCCACCATTCAGACTCAGTGGAGTGGGATAATTACATATGAGAGTCGTCTCCCTGGCACAGGCCAAACGAAAACTCAACGCTCTGCCCCGTGGTTCACTGGATTAATGCAAAAACGATACCATTGCCAGCCCCTGGGCATACTGCTAGAATGGTGCCCATAACCGAGCAGCAACCGGGATGAAATGAGCACAGGGAAGCAAGGAGTAAGCAGGAAAGATTTTGGAGGGTAGAGGTTTAAGGCAAGTACAAAAAGCAATGGCCGAACGACTACTGCACAATGCTCAATGAGAAATGTTAAATGACTTCTGAATCATCATTTAAATCCGGTTTTATCTCCATTATTGGTGCCCCCAATGTGGGAAAATCCACCCTCCTCAACCAGTTCGTCGGGGAGAAAATAGCAATCATCTCTCCGAAACCCCAAACGACCCGCAACCGTATCCTGGGGGTTAGGACCACACCCGATTACCAGATGATTTTCTTGGACACCCCGGGAATACACCAGGCCAGGGGCAATCTGAACGTTGCCTTGGTGCGCACCGCGATGGCAACACTGGCAACAGTGGATTTGATTCTCTTTCTGGTGGAGGCCCATTCACCGAACAATGCGAGCAACCAGCATGTCCTGCAGGCTCTGCAAAGTGTCGAGACCCAATCTCTCCTGGTGATAAACAAGATAGACTTGGTTCCACAAAAATCTCTACCTGGTATCATCGAGTTATTTGAGCAGATGCATCAGTTCAAAGGCTCGGCCTGTATCTCTGCCCTCCACGGTACAGGCGCCGATGACCTGCTAACCCAGATTGTTCTTCTGTTGCCCACCGGACCTGCCTACTACCCGGAAGATACCTTGACAGATCTACCCGAGCGCTTTTTCTGCGCTGAAATCATCAGAGAAAAGATCTTGCATTTGACCTCTGAGGAGATTCCATATGCAGTAGCGGTGACTATCGGCTCCTTCAAAGAAGATGAGCAGAGGAATCTTATTCGCATTCAGGCCGATATTCACGTGGAAAGGCCTTCCCAGAAAGGCATTATAATCGGCAAAAGAGGGAGCATGCTCCGTGAGATTGGCAAACAGGCCCGTCTGGACATGGAGAAGCTGCTTGGTGCTCGGGTCTTTTTGGAGCTGTGGGTTCGTATTCAGAAAAAGTGGCGAAAAGATCCCCGGGCCCTGAAGGAATTTGGCTATCAATAAAGGCTAAGGCAAGTAGCCAGAATCCAGTGGGCATGGAGCATAGAGCAAAGGGCATAGGGTTCAAACATTTCGCAATCCGAAATTCGACATTCGCAATAAAGACGCACCTGACCCCTGATCTTAGCCCATGCTGGCTGAAAGCTGTTCGCTGATGGCTGATAGCTCTAATTAGAATAACTGTAGCTTCGGCTCTGCAATGGTGCCACGTATCTTGAAGGGCATGGGCTTGCCCCGTTCCAGCAACGCCACCGCCACCCCACGCGCATTTGTGGGGAGGTTCACCAGGGTTGCATCGATCTGGCCCTGCCCCGTCAACTCCAGGGTGCTCCGGGATAACCAAGGCTGCAACGTAACCTCACCGCTCAAATTTCCCTGGAAGCCAGACCCCTCGAACTGGCAACGGCTGATCTGCAGAATCCCACCAGATAGCTCGAAGGTGGCGGTCACTTCAAGTTCTTCTAAGGTTTTTGGTTTCAGATAGGGTGAGTCAATGGGAAGACTCCCATCCATAAGCTGGAACTCTCCACCGCCAGTGGATTCCATAACTGCAGCAACGAGCCCTTCCAGATTCAACTCTCCGGAGATCTTACCGGTGAGCTGACGGCCAAGGAGCGTCGAGATGGCTGGCTGCCCATCTAGCTGGATCGTTTGCCCGCGCACGCTCAATCGGTAGTGTCGGACATCATAAAACGGCCTCAGCCAAACGTCTCCGTCAAAGGAGCCTCCGTAGGCCTGACCACGAACAGTCGAGGCGAGACTTCCTTTTAGCAAAGGCAGCACCTTCAGACGCACGTACACCTGACTGGCTTCAAAAAGGGGTTGACTGCCTGGCTCCATCGATCTCACTGAGCACTGTGCCAGCCTCAAACCGGGTGGCAAGGTGGGGGATAAATCAGTGGTGTCAAGCCTCAAGCCCCAGCGTGCGCTTAAAACCGCTTCCAACCTCTGTTGCAGACTGTGATAGGGGAACCTCCACAAGAAGAGGATCCCGGCGAGAAGCAGCCCCCAGAGAACATAGACAATCGCTTTCTTTGGCAGTGAACGCTCCATGCTTGGTTACTTTTCCAAAACGGATTATTCGCTTGAAGCTTTTCTTTATTTATTCAGGGCCCTTTACAGGTGCACCTCTGGGGGAGAGCAGAAAGAACAGCATTGAGGCTGCAGCATTCACGAAAAAAAAGAAAACCCAGCTCCATTCACCTCCTGGCTCCTGGCTACTGGCTACCCAAACCTTACGCTATACGCAAAGCGTCATGCGCTTTGCGTACAATCTTCATACTCCTAGCTTAAATAGAGTTCTTGCTGACTTGCTGCCGACAACCCGGGGTGCTTGGCCAACTTTACGGGTGACCACCACCAGGGTAACCTCCAATAGTGACTGATTTCTCTGCTGTGGCCGAATCGTAATTCTCCTGATGCTCACTTGCTCCGGTGCCGTCTCAATATGATAGAGGTAAGGGATCAACCGCTCTAATGAGACACCCTTAAACCGCATTTCAACCTGTTCTTCTTGGTGCGTATCGCTGAGCTTTTTCACGGATGGCCGCATAAATTCGATCTGCCCTTTTATCCCAGCCCGACCGGCCGTACCTTCCAGGAATGCAAACAGGGTGAAGTCACGCTTGCGACTGCGCAGATTCTTTTCAAGTCGGGCATTCTCTGCCCGCATTTTCCGGTAGACCCCCTCCAGCCGAACCAGCTCCTGCAAACGGTTCTCGCTCCGTTGAATAGTGAGTGCCAACTGCTTTCGTCGCTTAAAAATGGGGCGTATCAGCCACTGGCTCACGGCAAAGATCAACACCAGGCTAGCACCGATCCAAAGGAGTTGTCTCTGGGTAAACCTCGTCATGAACCCTCTCCGGTAAATGGTTGGCGGAGCAGTTCCAAGCCAAACTGCACCCCTTTACCATCCGCTGCCGCCTTCGCACCGGTGATGGTGATTTTGTCAAAACCATCCGAAGCCGTCAGCCGGTTTTTCACCTCATCCACGGTGTTGAAACCATCCGCTCTCCCGCTCAACCTGACCCGCTCACTGTCAACTGTCAGCAGGCTTAAGGTTACATCCAGCTCCCTGGGGATTGCTTCACTGATACTACGCAGCAGCTCCACCGCGGTGTGATGTTTCGCCTCCGCCCCAAAAAGAGCTACTGATTGGCTGAGCTCATCTATCTTGGTTTTGACAATGCTGGTGTACTGTGACGATCGAGCTGTTCCCTTGAATTCTGGCACAGTGCGGTGGAATACTTCCTCAATGCTTTGGTCAAGCTGGGCTAGTCTTTTGTTTTTCGCATAAATATCCACCCCCACTGAGCCTAACCAGCATACAGCCACAAGCGCGCAGGCCACAAGGCCATAACTCAATTGCCGGTACCATTTTACAAATGGGCTCTGGCTGCGCAATTCCCCAACCTGAAAGTTGAACCCTGCCCTCCGGGCTGTCCCGTTTAAAGCCAGGCCAGCGGCGACCGCAAAGAGCGGTGCATTTGTGGTCTGCTCCTCAAGTTGGTTGAGTAAGCCGAGTTCCGTCAGTTCACCCAGGCAGCGCACCTGCACCCCGAGAACCTCTTCCAAGGCCTGGGGCAAGCCCTTTATAAGAGCGCCGCCCCCGCTCAAAAGCACGAGTTCAGGCCACAACTCTCGTTCCTGAACGTGAGCTGCTAGCAAAGATAGCTCTATTTCCCGAGCCAGCAATGCAACTTCCCGGAGAATAGCCGCTCCGGGTCCACTATCCTCTGACGACGTTTCCCCCTCCTCTAACCCAATGGTGAATAACCGCTCCATACCCTCATCTGCGGATATCCCCAAAGCCTCGGCAACCTTGTCGGCCAGATGGCCACAGCCCAGCATGAGTGATCTCAGATAGGTAGTGAACCCCTGGTGCCGGTAAAGCAGATTAGTCTTGCTGTGACCCATGTCTAGAATCACTACCCGTTCTGGCAGCTGCTCTTTAAGTGCACTCGCCAGGAAAGTCAAACTACTCCCATCCAGATCAACCACCTCGGGTTCAATGTCAACCTCCTGGAGTGCTGTGAGCAAAGGCTCGAGAACGCTTTTGGGAACTGCAGCTGCGAGTACCCCCTGCGTCCCATCCTGCTGGACGTCAGTCTTGACGAAGTCCACCTGAACCTCATCAAGCGTCAAAGGCAAACTCGGCTCCATTTCGAATTTGATTACCTGAGCAATCTTGCGTTCGGCAGAAAACGGGAAACTGAGCCGCCGTAAAAATGCCTCATGGGTGCCCAACGCCACTAAGTAGCGGTGGCTTTCAAGGTTTTTTTCGGATATCAGCTCCCCGAGGGTATGCGCCACTTGCGAGTGGTTGGCATTTGTCGGCAACCTGGCATGGGCATAGCCAGACACCTGGCTCGCCCTGAAGCCGCGAGTCAATTGCACCACCTTGAGCGTGTGGCTGCCGAGATCAATACCGAGGATTTTTTCTGGCATGGACTAAGTTACCCCACCTGGGCTGGAGCAAGAATTGGACCATCCCACCAAGGTCCAATGAAACGCAGACCCGCCCGCCTCGCCTTCCTCGCACCCGCCTCAGGCGGGATTCCTCTGGAGGACTCCAGTATATTAGTAGACTTGCCAAAAACGTACCAAAACGCTTACCTGATTCTCCTCCCCCTCCTGAGACTTTTTCCGTTGGAGACTGGCAAATATTGATTTCCTCCCCACCCCTACCTCACCGGTCATCTGTACGGTAAAATGCGCACTTTGGGTGGTTATGAGTTCAGCTGGAAGGCTGATGTCATTGTACCCGGGCATCCTGTTTCGATACCAGTCCGACTCACCAAGGAAGTCCCAATGCATAGGTTCTTGCCGGTAAGCTATTATGCTCTCCGCCCACGCCTCTGCGGTCTCCACCGAAACCGCTTCGCCTACCAGTGCTTGGAGAATCAGGGGCTGTGCCGTGTTGATGTTTATTTTGCCCTCGCTGTACACGGTGAGGAGCTCCTTCAAACCAGGGCTGCCTTCAGTGCCGAAATAGAGCGACTCGCTCATACCGCGAACGAGCTGAAGCTCAGCCAGGGTTGTGAAGGGTCCGTTTTTGCATTCGTAGGGCTTCTCCTGGCTTTGATAGTAATCTGTTTCCCCTCCGAACTCCCCCGTTTGCTCATCGTCTGCGTCAAGCCAGTCCTTAATGGCGTCAATCAAGGCTTCCGCCTCTTCATCCTCCATTTCAAAGGGAGTATTGGTAAGCAAACGCTTCAGAACCTGCTTATGGTCCTCGCTCGGGTTTCCATCCTCTTTCACCAGATAGTTGATGGGAAACTTACCCGCCTCATCCTCCACCTTTCCTCCCAAGGTTCCTGCTTCGGGTAAGTCCACAGGCAGACCATCCGGCTCTGGCAATAAAGCCCATGGTTCTCCTGGATGATCCACATCGTTTTCTTCAAGGTCCTTTTTCAGTAGGGATAGTGCCAGTTGCACCCCGGATTTGGCCACAGCTTCGGCCCGGAGGCTATCCTGAAAATGGCGGGCACCGGCCCCTTCCACCTGCATGGCACGCAGGGACTCCAGTACGAGCACCACAAGAATACTAACCATAAGAAGGACTAGGATGAGAGCAGCCCCTACGTGATTGACTGGTAATTTCTTATGTCTCATGTGTCATTAGCCCTAATTGGTGGGCATTGCCCTCCCTGCACCTCGCTGCCTGCTTGCCCCGATCGTGCCTGCCCTGAGCTTGTCCAATGGGTCGCAGCGCTACCACCCACCTCCTGCATCCTCGTCTTTAAATTCGCAATCCGAAACTGGGAACCCGCCCGAAGGGTGGGAGTCCGAAGGACAAATCCGAAATCCGAAATCCGAAATCTGAAATCTGAAATCATCTTCCTGCTGCCCGCTGCCTGCTGCCTGCTGCCTGCTGCCTACTGCCCTCTGCCTTCTGGCTCACTATCCAGCCCCTTCAGTGCAACCGAGGTGGTAAAAAGCCTGGATTCCTTCCCTGCCATCTGGAGGCGAATCTGGACCCGCCGAGGCAAAAAACCTTCGGTCTCTTTTGCCTTGGTGTCCCATTGAGAGAACTCCTGGCCATCCTCGTTGTAATAGGTCAAGGTCAACTCCTCTACCCCGTCTGCGAGCTCTATTGCGGTCTCTCCCCAATCTCCCGTTAGATCGGCAAAGGGGAATTCCTGGCGGATAAGTCGGTGATAACGTTCATTGCCCGGCTGTTTCTCCAACACATAGCGTACCCGGTTGATTCGTAGATTGGGGAAGTTCATATCGAAACCCAGATGGGAAGTTGAGGCGAACTCCACAACTGGTTTCTCCTCGTCCTCGGCCTCCATACCACCCCCAAAATGAAAGGGTGAACTTTCAGTGTTTTCCTCTGATTTTTGATAGTAAATGGACTTAAAATCATCGGCCATTTGCATCAGAGCAAGCCGCGCCGCCTGGTCCACATCTCTGACGTTTTCTACCTTTTCGGTGGTTTCCAATGTACCGCTGTAGGCACCGTAGAGGCTGGATACAACCAAGGCAAGAATGGCGATGGCAATCAATATTTCTAGAAGAGTGAACCCGGAACGCAAGCCCACCGAGCATAGCGCACAGCGCATAGCACGGAACATTGGCGCTTCATGAGGTTGGGGAAGCGCTTGACTCGGCTCAAGGTTGGAACCAGAAGAGATCCGCCCTGCCCGTTGTAGTGCCGTAAACCGCAAACCGCTAACCTCCAAGATTGTCTCTCCTCATGCCGTGCGGTTTTCGCCTTCTTCCTTATCTGTAGTGGTGAGTGCGTTGCTCCGGACACCAGTTGCCGATTATGGGACAAAGAGGAGTTCCTCAATCCGTACTTCACGCCCCACAACTCCTCCACTCCGCCGGACAATCACCGCTACCCGTATGACTCCCTCCAGCTCAGCAACCGTACTCTCCACTTCCCAGGTGAAGCCAGGGTAGTCTTCCCCAAAATCACCCTGTAATTCAGACCAGTTTGCAGCACCAGCGGCCTCTATCTCCGCCAGTTTACCTGCAGCCAGCAGAGATGCCGTGGTTGTTTCTCTGGTTCCTGTCAGAGCGTCCAGGCTCTGCACATTGGCCTTGAGAATAGCCACGAGAGCGATGGCGAGAATTGCCACCGCCACCAACACCTCGAGCAGGGTAAATCCGGGGCCTCTGTTACGAATTAGCATTTTCATAGAGATCATCAGACCTTACAAACACTGAATTCCTTACTTTCCACATAGTAGTAAAGCTAACTCGCCGGGACCTCTTCTTCCACGTAGCCATCGTGGATCGCCAACCGTCCATTGAATGCTTTTATGAATAGAGTCTGGATTCGCTTGCCGGGACCGGCCAGATGAACTACCGCGGGTTCCACAAGACCTTTGGGATGAACCTTGAGAGCGACACGGCCAGCGCTCTTAGTTTCATCAAGTAACTTCTTGACATCCAGAAAGCGAACCTCTCCCGCAAGTGTACGCTTCTTGATGGTGTCGAGATCTGAAGGGTCTGCTTCGGTTACAGCAGCAGCCCAGAAACTATTGGCATCCAGGTCTAGAGTCAGTTCCCAGATTCTCCCTTCCAGCATCGCCTGGCTCCTGGCGTAAGCCACTGCCCCTGCCAACCGCCGGGTGCTTGCTTTCAGGTCGCTACGAAAGAGGATAGATGATGCCTCTGGGAGAACCAGTCCGAGGACTACCGTCAGGATCAAGAGGACAACGGCCAGTTCCACCAGGGTAAAACCGGACGGCTTATTCGATCTCCCAACTCTGCACGTCCGCATTTTTACCCTCGCCGCCTTCCTCGCCATCAGCTGCGTAGGAGACAATGTCAAAATCACCGTGATCCCCTGGACTGATATAGACGTATTCATTTCCCCAGGGATCTTTGGGAATCTTGGGGAGGTAGCCTTTTTCTGGGTACTGTTTCGGGATTTTGCCAATGGCGGGTTTTTCCACCAGGGCCTGCAACCCCTGCTCGGTGGTGGGGTAATCGCCGTTGTCAAGTTTGTACTCTTTCAACGCCGCAGAAAGGCTTTCTATCTGTAATTTCGCCTTAACCACTCTGGCTTTCTCGGGCTTCTCCATAAAGCGCGGCACGATGAGGCCCACAAGGATCCCCAAAATGATGATAACCACCATGATCTCAATTAAGGTAAAGCCGGAGTTGGACCCGAGAAGTCGGATGGAAAGACGCGAAAGCAACCCTCTTACGGGGTATGTCTCAGCAGGAAAAGATTGTCGGGCAATATCGCCTCCGCAACTCGCATACGCAGGATCCCCCATGTGCATTTCCATCCTTTCGCCTCCAGGGTGTGCGGCCTAATAATCGTCAACCGGAACGAACTCAATCTCAACCCTTCGATTTGCGGCTCGGCCCACTGGGGTCGTATTTGGCATCAGAGGATTTGTCTCTCCCATCCCGAACGTCTTTATCCTGGCGGGATCGACTCCTTTTTCAACGAGATAGCTTTGTACAATGTTGGCTCGCGATTTGGAAAGCCTTTTGTTGTACCTGTATGATCCGACATTGTCTGCATAGCCGCGGAGAACAATGTCATAGTTGGGACTTAGCTTTGCCAGTATGGCGATTCTGTCCAGTTCTTCGTATGCCTCGGGAGCCAACTTAGAGGTTCTGTAATCAAAATTGATAATCGGTCTTAAATCACTGAAAAGAGAAGCCTCCTCAGCATCTTGCTCATCGTTGGCTATACGAGCGCTGGTTGTCTCTTGCTCACCGTCCGCGCGCACAGAGGTCGCCTCTGGAGTGTGATCTTGTTCGAGCTTATGGATCCTTTTGATGACATGCTCGTCCTCGTGAATGAGTACGACGTGATTGGGCTTGATCCGTAAAAGCCTCACGTCTCCCAGAAAATCCCCTTCATGAAGAATCTTGTCGTCCAGCACGGCGATACTTTTACTGGCGTCTTCGTCCCAGGCGATAGCGCTCAACTTGAGATCAGGCAGAGCATCAATGGGAGACATTTGTGTCTCTTCTGCCATTCGCTCTTCCAGGGATTCGATGATGGAAACTCTGTAGGGTTGTTGCAATTCGGGCCCCGCTGGTGCTTCCTCCCCCAACGTTGCCACAGACACTGGTCCTCCATCCACTATTAATCCCGGACTTGTCGACTCATTCCCGCTTTTTTCGGCAAGGCTCGGAATGATTATCGGCTTCCTTATAACCGTGCGTTGCTCCACTTGTGCATGCTCCCGGACGAATTTACTGCCCAAGCCAAAATACCAGAGACCAAGAGACACGCCGATGCACAAGGCCAATACTGACCCTGCGAACGCAGTTCTCATCTGCCAGGATTTCACTTTTCGGGGGAATACGGAATGGTAGAGAGGATCTTTAACCATTCTCCTCACCTCTCCGGCCCCGACCCTTCTTTTGCCCCTCAGGTAAGCCTCGTTGAGAGCGCGTTCGCAGAGGTGGTTTATCAGCCTTGGTGTTCCCCGCGACCGTTTCCAGATCTCTTCCAGAGCTTTTGCACTAAAGAGGGAGCGACCCTCGCAACCAGCCCTCCCCAGCCGAAAGTTGACATAGTCCACTGAGTCCGCCCGATCCATGTTTCGCAAATTGCACCTCACGCCTATGCGCTGGTTCAAGGATCTCAGGTGGGGGTTGGCCAATGTACTCAGTAGGTCGGAATGCCCGGCCAGAATTATCTGCAGGAGGTTGGCGTCAGACAATTGTAAGTTGGAGAGGCTCAGCACCTGATCAAGAACAGGGAGCCCAAGTCGATGGGCCTCATCAATAATGAGGATAACGGGCTTCCCGCTAAAATATTGCCTGATAAGGTAATCATGGAGGTTATCTCTGAGTCCCTTTCTTGATCCATCACCACCCGGGATACCCAGCCCCTGGTTCACCATCTCCAAGAATTCCAGTTCAGTCAGAAACGGGTTGTTCAGATAAGCGGACAGGTAGCCGTCGTGGTTATGAATATGGTTGCAAAGGGTGGTTTTCCCGGTGCCCACATCACCGACGAGCAGGAAGAGCCCGCAGCGTTCCCGAATACCCCGACTAAGCGTGACCAGGGCCTGCCGGTGGTCTGCTGAAAAATAGAAAAACGTAGGATCCGGGGTATTCCCAAATGGCTTGTACCGCAGGCCGAAACAATCCCGGTACATTGTATCCCCCATACTTCCTGGCTTCTTCTCAAAGGAAGCTCAATCTTTAGGTAACCTCAACCCTATTCACCTCATAAATCCGAAACCGGGAACCCGCCCGAAGGGTGGGAGTCCGAAGGACAAATCCGAAATCCAAAATCCGAAATCCGCAATCCAAAATCCGAAATCCGAACTATCCCACCAGATGGCTCATCTCAAAGATGGGCAGGAGCACCGCCAGAACCACAAAACCCACAAAAAATGCAAGGAACAGGATCATCACCGGCCCCAGAAGTGAGGTCAAGGTGGTTACCCTGGTCTCCACCTCGCTATCAAAGGTCTCGGCTATTTTAAACAGCATTCCCTCCAGATTGCCGCTTTGCTCCCCCACCGAAATCATCTGAATCACTGACGGCGGGAACACTCCGCCGCGGGCCAAAGGTGTAGTGATACTTGCTCCCTCACTTATTTCCTGACGCGCCTCGTCTATGGCCTGCCGCAGAATCACATTGTTAATCAAATTGCGTACGATCTCCATGGAACTGAGTAGGGGAACGCCGTTATTCAGCAAGGTTCCCAGGGTTCTGGTAATTCTGGCCACAGCTACTCTCTCAACAATGGGGCCCACAATTGGCAGTCGCAGCAGCAGCCGGTGGTAACGGCGACGCCCCTTCTCGCTCTTGACGTAATAGCGGGCTGCCAAGACGCAAAGTATTCCCATAAGGACCAGGACCGGCCAGTAGGTATGAAAGAGCTCGCTCACCGTAATCAACACGGTGGTGGGTAGCGGCAATTCTTGCTTCATGTCCAGGAAAATCTGGGTGACTTTGGGAATCACATAAGCCATCAAAAAAACCACCACACCCAAGCCCACAATGAGCATTAAGATGGGATAGGCCAGGGTGGAGCGGATCTTGCGCTCCAGGGCCAACTGCTGCTCCCCGAAATCAGCCAGTCTCTCCACCACCAGCTCCAAAGTGCCGGAGGTTTCTCCCGCGTGGATCATGGCGGTGTAGATCGAAGGAAACACCTTTGGGTGTTCCTGCAGGGCAGCTGCCAAGGTCATCCCCTCTTTGACCCGCTCCCGTACCTGCGAGAGCACCTTGCTCAAGGCCGGCCGTCTCACCTGTTCCAGAACCCCACTGAGGGCAGACACCAGAGGCAATCCCGCTGACAAAAGGGTGGCTAACTGCCGGGTGGTACTGACCAGCTCTGCTCTTCGGACCCGTTGCCCGGGGAGTCTTAACTGCAGCCGACTCGGTCTCTCGCTGATCTCCTCGGCCTGGGTTACTTCCAGGTGAGTGGGGTAGATGCCGTCCGATCGCAGTTTCTGCCGGGCCGCTCGTGGGCTATCCGCATCAATGATTCCCTTGCGGCTTTTCCCAACGCTATCTATGGCTACATATTCGAAAACGGGCATCAGGTAATCACCTCGCGCTGAATGCTGACAGAGCGCCTTGGAGTAACCGGGTCGTTACCTCGTTTCGCTTCGGTCTTATTTGGTCATTTGGCTTCGCCGTCACTTCGCTTCGCTGTCACTAGGTCGCCACAACATCTGACTATGATTGACCGCGCAGCTAAATGACTCGCTGCTTCCTGCCTGCTGCCACCTGCTTAGCGGGCTAAGCGCGTTAAATTTGCGTTACCCGCAGGACCTCGCTTATGGTTGTCTTTCCCTCCAGTACTTTATGGATCCCGTCGTCACGAAGGCTCACCATTCCCTGCGCAATTGCTGCTTGATTAATTTGGTTGGCATCCGATGTCTTCAGTACCAACCCTTTTGTCGCCTCGGTCATCAGCAGAAACTCATAGATCCCGGTGCGGCCGCGGTAACCGGTCTCCAGACACTTTTCACATCCGGTTGTCCGAAAAATAGGCGCCGGTTCATCCTTGCTCAAGCCCAGTTCAGCCCATTGCGTTTCCTCTGGTTCATAGGTTTCCTTACAATGGGGGCAGAGAAGGCGCACCAACCGCTGGGCAATAATTGCCTGCACCGCTGAAGAGGCCAGGAAGGGCTCGATCCCCATATCAGTCAACCGGGTGATGGCGCTTGCCGCATCGTTGGTGTGGAGCGTGGAAAAGACCAAGTGCCCGGTAAGTGCTGCGTGAATCGCGATCTCGGCAGTTTCCACATCCCGGATCTCACCAACCAGAATCACATCAGGGTCCTGGCGAACCATGGAACGGAGTCCGTTGGCAAAGGTCAGGTTGATCTTGGGGTTTACCTGCATCTGGCCGATGCCTTCCAACTGGTACTCGATGGGATCCTCAATGGTGAGAATGTTTTTGTCCGGAGAGTTTATATGGCTGAGCGCCGCATACAGGGTGGTGGTCTTGCCGCTTCCCGTAGGCCCGGTCACCAGAATGATCCCATGGGAAAGCTGAAGCAACCTTTTCATTTCAGCGAGCCCCTCAACCGAAAGGCCGATCTCCTCCAGGCTGAGAAGTTTGCCACTCTTCTCCAGCAGCCGCAGCACTACTCTCTCACCAAAAGCCGTGGGAAGACAGGAGACCCGAACGTCCACCAAGCGCTCACCTATCTTCACCTCCGTCCGACCGTCCTGGGGTAGCCTCTTCTCGGCTATGTCCAGCCGGGCCATTACCTTTATGCGCGAGACTATCGCTGGATGCAGCCTGCGGGGTGGGCTAAGGACATTGTGGAGCACCCCATCCAGTCGAAAGCGTACCTGAAGACTATGCTGGTATGGTTCGATGTGGATATCGCTGGCTTGACTTTTCACTGCCTGCGAGAAGATATGGTTCACCAGCTTGATGATAGGCGCCTCACTGGTCTCATCCAGCAGATCCTCGCCCCCTTCCAACTCGCTGAAGAGGTCACGGCTCTCGTCCTGATCCAGATCCTGGATGATCTGCTCAGCAGTGTCATTGGCCTGACCATAGGTGCGATTGATAGCCGAGATGATCTCCCGCGCTGGCACCAGCACCGGTCTGATAGTATCCTCGCCGTACAGAATACGGAGATCGTCCAATACCTCCAGATCTAGGGGATCATTTACCGCCATCCGCAGGGTGCCGTCCTCAGATTGAAATGGAAAAATCAGATGCTTCTTGAGATAGTGGATGGGCAGTTGTTCCACCAGGTCAAAACGAAGCTCCCTATCATCAATGCTCTCTATCACCTCCAAGTCCAATTGGAGGGCGAGGGCATCGAGCAGCTCTTTCTCGGTGATCCTCTTTTGTTGGATAAGGATTTGCCCGAGCCTCTCACCGTTCTCTGCCTGAACCTCCAGACCTTCTGCCAAGGCTTCGGGGCTGAGCCAGCCCTGCTCAATCAGCACATCGCCAAGTTTTGGTAGTATGCTCATAGCTTTTTAACTCTTCGCTTTCATATGTCCAGTAAAGAAAACTCAAGCCTCATAGCACGACGCACAATTCAAAGCTAGAAACCGGGACCCCTCGCGAAAGTCCGAAGGACAATTCCTAAATGTTTTACCTTCTGTCCTCTGTCCTCAGTCGTCTGTCCTCTGCTCTTTGCCTCCAACCTCAAGGCCTGAGTCTGCCGAAGGGCCGCTCCTCCAACCTATGGGCTGTACTCTGCCGGCTCCTCAACAGACCCCTTACCCTCAACATAGCCCTCTCTGACCTTTTCCATCATATTCGACTTTCTCAGATAGATCTCATCTGCCTCCTCCGGGGTGGCCACAATGTATGGGGTCAGGAAAATGAGCAGATTGGTTCGAGTAGTGTTCCGGGTTTCAGACTTGAACAGCCAGCCCAATATGGGAACATCGCCAAGGCACGGCACCTTCGTAACCGAAACATCTACGTTGTCGCCCACAAGTCCGGCGATTACCACCGTCTGTCCGTCTCGCACTTGCACGTTGGTCTCGGCAGTTCGTTTGGTGGTGGTTGGCGCCAACACCACTTGAGTGGGACTAAGTTGCGTCGTCTCACTCACCACCCGACTGATTTCCTCGAAGATCTTAAGCTTGACAAAACGCTTTTCATTAATCTGCGGGGTAATCTTCAGAGTAACGCCCACATCCCTGTATTCGAAACTCTGGATAGCCCTGTCGGTCACTGCCGTACCCTCATCTACCCTGGTGCTGAAGGGGATATTCTCTGCCACCACAACGCTGGCCTCTTCATTGTCCAAGGTCATAAGCTGGGGGGTGGCGATAACATTGAAGTTGTTGTCCGTCTGGGCGGCAGTTATGAGGGCTGCCAAATTGGTAAAAGTAATACCCCCTATGGTAACGGGAAATGACACCACTCCAGCAGTAAGACCGCTTGGAAGGGCCAGATTCCCCGCTTCGTCCAAAACAGATGCGCCGCTGGTTCTGGATCCGCCAAAAGCCACGCCATCGTCGGCGCCAAAAGGCAGATCCGTTTCGCCGGCCGCGGTCCAATCAACCCCAACGGATATTTGTAGGGTGGCTCTAACCTCCATAATAAGAGCTTCAACGTAGACCTGCCTCCTGGGAATGTCCAGTTTTTGGATAATGGGCTCGAGGACCTGATATTCTTCAGGCTTGGCCGTGATCACCAAGGCGTTTGTGGCCTTGTCAGCGACGATCTTCACGTCGGTTGAAATGATGGGCGCTTTGCCCTTGGGTTCCGCTTTCGTGGGCAATCCGGAAAGTACTTTGGCCAGCTCCTCCGCTTGGGCGTTTTCCAGGTAGATCACCTGGATATTGCCCACCCCTTTGGGAGTGGGTTGATCAAGTGTCTTTACCAGGGCTTTGACCATCTGGGTGTTTTGGCGGTCGGCCAGGACGATGAGCATATTGATCCGCTCGTATGACAGAATCTTTAGAGGAGGTTCAGCCCTGCGCCCCTTGACCCGCTTGAGTTTGGACTCCAACAGTCTGGTAATCGTCTCGGCCAGATTCTCTGCGCTGGCATAGTCCAGAGGGAGCACGGTGACGGTCGCCTCCTGAAATTCCACGTCTATCTCCTCGACAATGCTCAGCAGCCTCTGAATGTTGGATTGAAAATCGGTTATGATAAGGATATCGGTAGGGTCATAGGCAATCACCACCCCTTGTTTGGAAACCAGTGGCGCCAGGAGCTTCCTAACCTCCTGGGACTCGGCAAAGAGCAGCGGTACGATCTGGGTGATGATCCGATCATCGGGTCGAGGAACAAACAATGGAGCCTTGCGGAGTTCCACACTCTTCTGCCTGGCTGCCACCGAAGGTACCACCTTGATTACCTTGCCGGCCGGCACTGTGGTAAAACCGTTTACCTCCAGCACCGATTCAAAAACCTTGTAGGCCTCGTCCACCGAGATTTTGCTAGGAGAGAGAACCGTCACTTTGCCCCGTACCTTATCGTCCACCACGAAGTTTCTACCGGTCAACTCGCTGATAAACTTGATGAAGACCTTGATATCAACCTGGTCAAAATCCATACTGATGGTCTTGTTGGACTGGCGCTCCGACCGTGTTCCTCTCGGCGGCTGAGCATGCACCGTTGCCGCGATGCCAAAAACCACCGCAACAATCAAAAACCACCTGCATGTATACAAAGATTTTTTGGCCATCACCTTTCTCCCGGCCCCAATCAATGTAGTTAGGTGTCATCTATCATTGTTCATGGGGCACAGAATCAATGAGGCAAGGCTCAAAACACAGGGCTTCAGGCATCAAGACCGTGGCCAGAATGCAGCAGACAAAAGCGTAATGCTGATCCCTGCTCCCTATGCCTCTCCTGTCTACTGACTTTTTATTCAACTTCATAACGCAACTTTTGCGTCCGTCGGCCGCGTTTAATTTCCAGGTCCACCTCGCCGCCTTCCAGGAGACTCTCATACAGTTCGATGGCCTGGTCCGGGCTTGTAATGCTCTCGCCGTTAACCCCCTTGATCACATCACCATTGCGCAGTCCCATTTTAGCAAATAGGCTGCCGGGCTTGATGTTACTTACCAGAAATCCTGCCGGCTGCCTCCCCTCCATGTAGGGTCGTATGCGCACCTGCTGCATCAGCTCATTCAGATCAGCCATCTGAGATTCTAGTTCCTCCCGTTCCAACCGAATGGAACCACTACCACTCGGCTGCGGTCGGGCTCGGGCTGTTCGCCTTGGAGCCGGAGTTTTCCCGGTACTCTCTTCGGGCTCCATGGTGAGCACCTCATCCCCTCTTCCAGTATTGATAATCACGTTATGTCGCAGGATCCTTTTGATGCGGGCCTGCTTGACCTGATCCCCTTCATGGTAGACTTCCTGCTTCCGGGTGCTGCGGTCCTCGATAATAGCAGAACTGTCCTCTGGCTCGTTGGCCACCACGGTGCCCACCAGCTTTAAGCCAAGGGTCTTCGCCACAGGAATTGATTCCAGGACAACCTCCTCTGCGGGAACCGCTTCTAACCCTTGCGAACTACCGCCAAAAAGATTTCGTTCCGAGATAATCTCATAATCTTTCAGAGGTCTGACGGCGGCTGCTGGACTCTTGGAAAGCGTCATCGCCCCCCTTTCCACTACGGGCCCCGGGGCAAGCCTGCTATTCAAAACAGTAATGAACGCATCCACCCCGAAATAAACGATCAGGCTGAGTACCAAGATGTCGCAGATCCAGCGGTATTTAAAAGAAAACATTTTTTCGAACATTCCAGTAAAGAGTCTCGCAATGAAAAAATATGGCTCTCCCTTGCCCCAGAGAAAGTCTTGCAGCACCACCGCTGTAACGCTCCTCAGGGGCCCTCGCAGGCAACGCCCTGTGACCTATCAGTATACCTGAAGGACGTCCCTCGACATATTGAAATCACGCATCAGTGATCTTTTCTACTGTATTTCCCAACAATTAACAAAAAATAACAAAAAACACAATAGCAAGAAAGATGCCCAACTCCCGAAAATCCCGGAATATTTCGGTTTGGTAGGTTTTGCTCATGGGTGCTGACGATTGTTAGATGCGGAAAGCCATAGTTGAATTACACCAGGACAGGAAAATCCGCGAGTATGGGCAACACTTCTGGAGTTTTTGGTTTATGTCCATTCAGAAACCGCTTTTTGTATGTCATTCTGAGGAGTCGCGCCAAGGGCGGGACTGCGAAGAATCTCGCGATCCTTGACAGAGTTTAGCCTGAGTAAATCGAAGGGCTCAGAATGATAGTGAGTAGTTTCCGGATGGACGCTAATGAATGAGAGATTATCTTACCTCTAGCACCATGACTTTCGCCGAAATCTTACCAAGTAAAAAATAGCAAGGAAGGTCAGGCCCATGGCTATCTGTTGGCCAACAGTTGTATGGAGCGCGATGGAGGCAAGCCCCACTAGAGGATAGAGCGTCCAGCGCGTCAAAACCCTCGCTGTTTCGCGTTCTTCAATGAAATCTGCCAGAGCTGCGCTCCAGTGGTTGTACAACCTTGCCAACATTTTCCCGACCCGGTTGCTAAGCGGGAATCTGGCCCTCGAATTCCTGAGTACACCAACGTGTGTATCCGTAGGTGAGCCAAAGGCTGCTGTGGTAATAAAGCAACCACCGCCTCCTCCGCCCCCGCCCCCGCCTCCATCAGATGCAGAGGTCGTACTGTTGGCTTCATTAGAGATCTCGGAGTTGTTCGTGCCTCTGTAAGCCATGATGCGGTAAAAGTAGGTTGTGGACTTCTCCAGACCCGTGTCGGTGTAAGAGGTTGAGTTGGCAGCGGCCACAGCTACTTGGGCATATATGCCACCCACATCCGTTTTGCGCTCGATTTTAAAACCATCTTCACCATAGGAATTGTCAGACCAGGTCAATTTGATCTTGCTGCTTGATTTTACTTTTGCAGATAGACTCGAAGGAGGAGTTGGGACATTACGGACACTGTTATCAGCATTGATCCGCCCCCCGGTCAGAATCATCCCATTGAGCCCTGACTTCACTTCAACACCATTGAGAATCCGTTGTTTCACCTGTGCAAAGGTCTGCCCCAGATCCAACCCCCAGATGAGCGCTGCCAGGCCAGCCACGTGTGGGGTCGCCATGGAGGTTCCTTGAAAGTACTGGTAGTCAGATGCGCCACCTGAATATGTCGTATCTGCAGCGGTTACTGACAGGTCATCAATGTACCAGCCA
>CAYFXH010000021.1:38369-39657 GCA_964346905.1 uncultured Desulfobacteraceae bacterium
CGACATCATCAAAAAACCAACCCTCCGCAACGCTTGCGTCCGAATTGGAGTTAAAGTTAAAGCGCAAATAGAAAGTGGCAGTGCCATCGAAAGATCCTAAATCTGCGGTGGCTCGTATAAATGAAGAAGATGAACCTGACCAAAAAATACCTAGCGAGCCGCCAATTTCCAGAGTAAGATCTGTCCAGCTGCTGCCATCACTGGAGCCTTGGACAAAAAAGTAATCGTTACTCTGCGAATTACCCCGCAACCAGAAAGTTAATTTACTTCCAGCATGTGACGAAAGATCGATCACTGGCGTTTGCGCCCACGAATCGGTACCATCGAGGTAATCATTATTGGGATAATCCGTAAGGGAATTAGACCCACTACGCCTATATTCACTGGTAACGCCCCAAAAGTTGTTCGTTCCCCCTGTGCTCCAGGTAAAAGCGCCCTCAAAGCCCTCGCTCCAAACCGTCTGCCTGTCTGGACGAGCACTGAGGACATTGGTTCCAGGTGCGGAGACATCAACGGTGGTTGCACCAAAGTTGGAAAAAAAAGCCCGAGAATCGTTCTGATCTGTCGCCGCCACGGCAATGATGTTATTCAGATCATAACTGGACGGGTAGTGTGTGGTGACGGAATCATTGTTCCAACTGTCGTTTCCAGCAGCGGCTACGAACAAGATTCCGGCCGTTCTTGCCCTGGAGATAGCATCTCTTTCAGAGGGGCTAAACGAGTAGCTCCCATAGCTCGCATTGATGATATTGGCGCCGTTGTCGATGGCATAGTCGATGGCCTCTATCTCGTCTGCAACAGTGCCCGAACCAAAGGCATCAAGAAACCTTAAAACCATTATCCTTGCCGTCCAGCTCACCCCGGTTACGCCGGTGCTGTTGTCTCCCTCCGCTGCAACGGTCCCGGCAACATGGGTTCCGTGATCATCTGCATCCATGGGGTCATTGTCATTGTCCACAAAATCCCACCCCTGTACATCGTCGACATATCCATTACCATCATCATCAAGCCCATTACCTGGGATCTCCCCCGGGTTTGCCCAGATGTTGGCGGTAAGGTCTGGATGATTGTAGTCCACCCCGGAGTCAATCACTGCAACCACCACGTTACTATTGCCCGTGCTGGTGTCCCACGCCTCGGGGGCGCGGACGTGCTGGGGTCCGTACTGCTGGGGGAACTGGGGATCGTTCGGGACGTACTCGATCCACTTGATCTCGGGATCCGGCTCGACGTAGCGAACCCGCGGATCCTTCCGCGCCCGGTCCAGGAACTGCGCCGGGCGCCTGGT
>CAYFXH010000021.1:39667-43836 GCA_964346905.1 uncultured Desulfobacteraceae bacterium
CACGCCTCGGGGGCGTCGATGTCGGTGTCTCCTACATTGTCTAATCCCCAAAGATTGCCAAAGAAGGTGTCATTAGGGCTGGTAGCTGTTGCGTAACGGAGGTAATTGGGCTCTGCATATTCCACATCGGGATCGGTCCCATAGATTTCCAGACCCTCTTCCACGGTCATTCCCTTGGGCAGCTTTACGTGCTGGACACCGATTCTTGTAAAACTCCGCAGGGTGGAAACGCCCCATCGAGATCGAAAATACTCAGAGGCCGCAGCCCGAACAGATGGTCTATATTTAACCAGCAACTCTCCGGGTACGTAATCAGGTCTGAGGGCCGGGGTTTTTTTGCGTTCCTGGACCAGCTCAGAAGCCCATAGTGGAACGACCAAAAGAGAGCTTATAGCAACAGCGATAAGTGCCAGTCGTCTCATACCCCTGCTTCCCCTGCCTCAATGAGTTGTTCGGATAAAGTTCGGCTCTGCATATTGAACCTCTTGGTAGGTTCGCAAACGCTCTATAACGCTCTCCACTGATGCTCCGTCTAGTATTTTCATCAGATAGAGATGTGGTTTGAAAACCACCCGGATGGTTTCAAGGTGCACTTCTCTCTGGATGGCTCCTATGGCTTCCTCAGTGGCGCTATCCTTGAACTTCACCAGGATTTCACCGGGCACATAGTTTTTGCCTTCTTCGCCAGAAGGGGACAGCTTTGGCCGCTCACTTCCAAGCATTTCAACCGCTTGGGGAGAGGACACTGAGGTGCCTTGAGCTTCCGGATGCTGAGCACCACAGGAAGCGGAAAAAACAAATATGACAAGGAACGGCATAATGTTGGCGAACCTCATGATTCCTCACCCCGAAAATTTTGAAGCATAACATATTCAGACGACCTGGGCATGCTCCACGCTTTGAAATGGAAAAAACCGCTCATTATTCACTGATGATGGGCATTGACAAATGCAGAAGACATGCCAGCGAGCACTGAGTCCATCATTGAAATCAGATTCCGTCGACAGCTTGAACATGAGGTCCTCCCAGTGAACATTGCCAACTATCCTTATCCCAGGTTGACACATTCGCAAATTTCAGGCCAAATAAGAGAAACAATGGTGCAAGATACAAGAGTAGCGGTAAGATACTCTGAATCCTCGGACTGTATGCCTTGAGTTGAAAAATGATCTGTCCAAAGTGTGGATTCAGCCAACCGGATGATTACTACTGCGCCAGTTGCGGCGTAAATGTGGAAAAATATGTCGAGAAAAGAAAGAAAAAGCGTTACAAGGCAGGAACTATCGTCGCCGTGATAGGTATTGCCGCAGTGTCCATTGCGGTGTTCATGAGTACCAAAAAAGATACGGAAAAGTTCGAGATCAGCAGCAAAGATAAAACAACAAAGGACAAGGTTTCAGTAAAAAGAACCCCCAGAGAAAGATCACGGAAACCAGATCTAGGCTCCAGAAATGTAAGATCTCCTGAATCGGCCCGCCGCCCCGTGAGCAGACCGCCGACACAACCGCTTACATCTGCCCAACCTGAAGAGCAGCGCAGCCCCATACGGGAAACAGGAGCAAGGCCTTCACCTGGAGAGCCTAGCCAAAAGACCGAGTCGCAGAGCCAACCGGACAAGAGCGACCTTACGGCCAGAACCTGGTTTGAAAAGGGCGTAAGTTTGGATGACGATTCCGATAATGAAATGGAGTTTTACCAGAAGGCCATAGAATTAGACGCTAAGTTTGCCCCTGCCTACTATCGCCTTGGAGCTATTTATTTCCGTCAAGCAAATTACGATCTTGCCGAACTCCATTTCGCCCGGTTCCTGCAATATGCTTCAGACACGGACCGACAAGCATATGACGTGAGTGTGTATTTTTCGTTGGAGGACTTGGAAAGACTCCTGGAGGAGGAGAGCAAAGAAGCTGCTCCCCCAGAAGAAGAAAAGGAGACAGCCGCTGCACCCGAAGAGGCAGCAGTTGCGGAAGCAGGCGAGGAGGCAGCCCCTGAAGAAACCGAGGAAGTGGAGGCCATTATCAATTTCTCGGCTTCCAACGGTCACATGGTAGTCCCCGTACTCTTCAATGGGTCAACGAATGCCAGGATGCTCTTTGATACTGGAGCCGAAATCACCGTCCTTTCAAGGGAACTCGCTCAGAGTCTCGGTCTGGTGGCGGAAGCCGGCAGAGCAATAAACTTGAAAACGGTTGCTGCGGACGTCCGGGCACAGGTGGCAACCTTGGACTCCATCACCGTGGGCGACCTGAGTAGAACCGACTTCCGGGTGGCGCTGGTGGACTTTAACCTCGACCAGCAGGGACAATTTGAGGGAATTTTGGGAATGGACTTCCTCCGCAACTATTCCATCCGCATCGACAATGCAGCCAACAGGATCCTACTCACCCCAAGTAAAACAAAGACCAAATAGCCACGCCCCCAACCGTCTCAAAACAATTTACCCATTTCCGGTAATACCACTTTTGGGTAAAGTTACCCATTTCTGGTATTACCAATTCTGGGTAAAATGGATGTACTTGTGATTTGGGTGTGGTCGTTGTATAAATCCTTCGAAGCACAGTTCTCTTTCGTCATCACCGGTTCCGGCAAAAGGCATGGGGGCGCTGGAGAAACGCATTTCGTTTGAGCAGGACCGGTAATCCCATTTTGTTCAACGTACTCAAATTGGAGAGGAGGGGCACATGACTCCAGTTGATCAATTGGAAAGTGGTGGTGTGAACCGTATTTTCCGATCAAGGAACAAAATAAATCTCCCTGGGACCATCAGCCATATTACCCAACGAGCCTCGGGCACTGAACGACTGTTCCACGAAGACGACGATTACCTTGAGATGCTCGCAAGACTAAAACGTCTGTGCCAGACTCATGAGATCGAATTCATCTCCTTCGTTTTAATGCCCAACCACGTTCACCTGTTATTACGCCAGACCGAAGCGAACCTTTACGAGGCCATGCGGGAGCTGTTCTCCAGATATGCCCAGCGATATAACAAGAAATATGAGAGAAAAGGTCATCTCTTTGGCAGCTCTTACCGTCAGGCGGTCTGCTTGGATGAGGCATATGTCCTCGCCGTCTCCCTTTACATCCACTTGAATCCGGTACGGGCACGATTAGTTCTTCAGCCTAGTGACTACCGTTGGTCCTCCTGCAGGCTTTTCACCGAATCCGGCACCGTTGAGTCCTTTGTTTCCCCACAAAGAGTTCTTGAATTGCTCTCTCATGATTCACTGGAGGCTCGGGATAGTTATCGTAGGATGTTGGAGGAAGGACGAAAACTTAAAATAGGAGAAATCATAGAGGATCGACTGGCTATTCATGACTTGCAATGGAAATTTTCCAGCTTGTTCCACTTATTTGAAAAATTGACCAGGCTTCACAAAGGGGAACGTCCTGAGCACTGGGATGAAACAGAAGTAGAACAACGAATTGCCAGATTTATGGAAGGTGGAGTTGAAATCCGCCCCATGCCGCAAAGTGAAGAGGCGAGGAAGCACCTGGTTGAACAGTTAGTCTCTCGCGGCTTTACCCGCAAGGAAATCGCCCAGAGACTGGGAGTTTCACGAAAAACCATCTACAATCTTCTCCAGCGACCATCCAGCCACTGAACAGAGTATCACCCAGTTTTCGCTCATGGAAAATCCTTTCGAGAGACACTCCTATCCTCGGCTCGTGTCGTCAAACCCAGTTATTCCACATAACATTTTACCCATTTCTGGTAATACCAGTTTTGGGTAATGCTGGGTTACTATTCTGTTGCGCCTATAACCTGCTGAGAATCACACGACCGTACCACACCATTCGAGGCAATGTGCGTCAAGCAGTCACCAAAACAAAAAAGCCGTGGCCAGACCCAATCTGCGGGACTAATCACGACTTTTACAGCCTCCGACATAATGCTGGCTGATTATCAGACAGCCTGCACCCGAATCTCCCAACCACCCATCACTCTCAGAGGGAAAAGCGGTTCACCAAGAAGTCTCAATCGCTCTTTCAAGTCAAGATTTTAGACGCTATCCGTTGTCTTGTAGGATTTCCGTGGATTTCTCTTCTACAAAAAGCTTCCTTCCTAAAAATAGAGGAATATTGATGGACACTCATGTAAAGGTGGTCGGATGGTTGTGGATTGTTAGCGGTCTTGCAGGTTTGCTGATGATCACAAGTGCCTTAGT
>CAYFXH010000022.1:0-42956 GCA_964346905.1 uncultured Desulfobacteraceae bacterium
TCGCGAGCCCGCCCGCCATCGCGAGGCTTCAGCCGAGGCGGACGGGCCGCTCAGGTGAGGCGGGCGGGTATTCGATATTCTCACTAAAAAAGGGCTGAATCCCGATCCAAGCAGGACTGAAAGTTCGGCTCTGCGTAACCTCGGGCACAGCCATTGAATCCTGACCTGGCCCACAGGACCAGGTTTTTTAGCTTTAACAAAATCAATATTCGCATTTCCCTTTGCGCCTATCATGGCTCAATTTGCAATGATAAATGTGAAATGCGACATGCCCAATGAAAAATGTGCCTACTGCTAGCTGGCTAACCAAAGATCCATTCGCGGAACTTTCGCAACCATCTCCATCTACCATCCTCCATCTCATCCCCGCCAAAATCGCGCCGTCGCCAGAGGAGCAAATTGTATTCGCCTGGGAAAATGGGCCACGGCCGAAACGGTTGCAAGCCATAATATCGTTTTTCTGACCAGGTGCGGACATACTCCTTTCCCCGAAGTTGTTGCCGTTCACAACCGTGAAGATCTTCTTGGAGCACCAGCTTCGGGGTCATTGAAAAGATGACATCCTCCCAACGACAATCCGGGTACACTCTCTGACAGACCACCACGGCGCAATGAATATCTTTCAACTCTTCCACCCAGGTTTCGGGGAACACTTTGACCGCCTCCCAGAACTTCCGTGGCTCTCCCTGGTAGTAATCGGTGAGCAACCTTGTCATACCGTCAGGGTCTAAAAACACATTGGCAGAGACGGGCTCAATGCTTGGTGCCCAGTCGATTCCGACGTAGTAGGTAAGATCTAGAGCGGTCATAAGACGGAGGTGATTGTCGATCCGGTTTACCTTCAGACCGCAACCCAGGCTGACCAGAGAAGTGTGCCCTTGTTCCTGAAGAAAGGCAATGGCGGGCTTGTTCACCTCCATGGTAACGTTCTCCTCCTGTTCAGGCCACCTTAATAGATGGGCCATGCTAATTCAAGCCTGAACCACCGCTTCCCATCTATATCTTTCTGTGCTCTGTTAGATCAACTGAAATTGTTAAGCTATTCACAAAACTCTTTTACATTTGTGGCAAGATGCGGTAACATCGACAGAGTAAAACCAGACCCTTCTAACGCGATTGCACCTGGGCAAACAACTTCTGCCAAACTAAGAATATTAAAACCCTGGACCAGGATTGCTTACTGAACTGCCTGTTGTATCTGAGAAAAAGGGAGATGAGTCATGGAAAAGTTCGACGGGATCACCGATGTGGGCGAGATGAAAGACAGGATGATGATCGATCTGTTCAAAACAAAAATTCAGGAGGCCAAATCTGACCTCGCCCAACTGCGGGGAAGTTGGAACGAAGCCAGCGAAATTCTCAAGGCCCACTTCGGAAAAATCACCCGCACCATGGTAAGCAATGAAAACAAACTGAGAAATCTCTATCAGGCGGCGATTGAGGAACTGAAAAAGGAAGCCCCGTAACTTGGTAAGCGCTAAGCGCTGAACTGGACCAAATAACGTAGAGCTTAGTGCCTGATGGGCTAGTGCCCGGTCGCTTTATGCTGCCTGCTGTATTACCCCGCCTAGATCGCCTCCAGAACAGCGTTGCCTCCCTCCGATGGTGGCGTAACCTCGAAGACGACTCCCTGTTCATCCGTAGTCAGCCGCACCCGGCTGCCGTCCGCCACCTCACCGGCCATGATCTTCTTTGCCAGAGGTGTCTCAACCATCTTCTGGATTACTCGCTTCAGGGGACGTGCACCGTACACCGGATCGTAGCCGCGTTGCGCCAGCAGTTTTTTGACCTCATCAGTAAACTCCAGGGTGATCCGCCTATCCTCGAGGCGGTGCTGGAGCCAGGCCACCTGAATCTCAACAATTTGCGCCAACTGTTCTTCGGTGAGCGAGTGGAACACTAGAGTTTCGTCCACCCGGTTGAGAAACTCGGGACGAAAGTGCTGACGCAAGGCCTCCAACACCCGCTGGCGCATGCGATCGTAGCTCTCACCAGCGGTGTCCAGTATATGTTGGCTGCCCACGTTAGAGGTCATAATGATGATGCAGTTTTTGAAATCCACGGTGCGGCCGTGGGAGTCGGTGAGCCGACCATCATCCATGATCTGCAAAAAGACGCTGAACACATCGTGGTGCGCCTTTTCTATCTCATCAAAAAGGATCACGGAATACGGCTTGCGTCGCACCGCCTCGGTGAGCTGGCCACCTTCTTCATAGCCCACGTATCCCGGCGGCGCCCCGATTAGACGAGCCACGGTGTGTTTCTCCATATACTCGCTCATGTCGATCCGCACCATGTTGTTCTCGTCGTCGAAGAGGTTTTCGGCCAGGGCCCGCGCGAGCTCGGTCTTACCCACGCCGGTGGGGCCCAGAAAAATGAAGGTGCCCACAGGGCGGTTGGGATCTTTAATCCCGGCTCGGGATCTGATTACCGCCTCGGCCACTGCCTTCACCGCTTCATCCTGCCCTACAACCCTTTGGTGCAGGTGCTCTTCAAGCTTGAGCAGCTTCTCCCGCTCTCCCTCAACTAACCTGGTTACCGGAATGTGGGTCCAGCGGGAAACGATCTCAGCGATTTCCTCGTCGGTTACCTCTTCGCGCAGGAGCCGACCAGTCCCTTGTTTGTTGATCAGCGTTTCTTCCTCCTCTTTGAGCGTCCGCTCTACTTCTGGAAGCCGTCCGTGCTTTAGCTCAGCCGCCCGGTTCAGGTCATAGTTTCGCTCCGCCACAGAAATCTCATAGCGCAGCTTCTCGATTTCTTCCCGCAGACCCTGGACTTTTTGGATTGCCCCCTTCTCTGCCTCCCACTGTGCCCTGAGCCCGTCCGCCTTGGAGCGCTGATCGGCGAGTTCCTTGCGCAAGGCTTGCAGTCTATCCTGACTCGCTTTGTCCTTTTCCTTTTTCAGGGCTGCCTCTTCGATCTCCAATTGCATCACCCGCCGGGTCACCTCATCCAGTTCCGTGGGCATGGAATCCATTTCTGTACGAATGGTGGCGCAAGCTTCGTCCACAAGATCAATGGCCTTATCCGGCAAGAACCGGTCGCTGATGTAGCGATTGGAAAGAACCGCCGCCGTCACTAAGGCACTGTCCTGAATCCTGACACCGTGATGGACCTCGAACCGCTCCTTTAAACCACGAAGAATACTGATGGTGTCCTCAACCGTGGGCTGATCCACCAGAACCGGTTGAAAGCGCCGCTCAAGGGCAGCATCTTTTTCAATGTGCTTGCGATACTCATCCAGGGTAGTGGCGCCAACACAGTGCAGTTCTCCCCGGGCCAGCATGGGTTTCAGCATATTGCCGGCGTCCATGGACCCTTCGGCCCGGCCTGCTCCGACAATATTGTGAAGTTCATCGATGAACAGCAGAATGGTTCCTTCGCTCTCTTTGATTTCCTGCAACACCGCCTTGAGCCGTTCCTCAAATTCACCCCGGAACTTGGCACCTGCAACCAGAGCAGCCAAGTCAAGGGCAAAAAGACTCTTGTCCTTGAGACCCTCGGGCACATCACCCTTGACTATCCGGTGGGCCAGCCCCTCGACGATGGCGGTTTTTCCAACGCCGGGCTCACCGATGAGCACCGGATTGTTTTTGGTCTTGCGGGACAGGATACGGATGATTCGTCGAATCTCACCGTCACGGCCGATTACCGGATCCAACCGCCCTTTCTGGGCCTCCTTCACCAGATCGCGCCCGTAACGCTCTAGGGCCTCGTAGGTGGACTCGGGCGAGGCGCTGGTCACCCGCTGGTGGCCGCGCACCTGAGTGAGTGCCTGGAGGAAACGATCCCGGGTGACGTTGTAATTTTTGAATATGCGCCCAGCTTCCGAGGCCGTCCCCTCCTCGATGAGTGCCAGGGCCAGGTGCTCTACTGAAACATACTCGTCCTTAAGTCTCTTGGCCTCCTCTTCAGCTTTCATCAAGACGCGATTGAGCCGTTGGGTCACATAGATCTTTCCCGCCTCTGTCCCCGGGCCTGAGACGCTGGGACGGTTTTGCAATTCAGCTTCCACCTCAGTCTTCAGGTTCTGGACGGGCACGTCCATCTTATTGAAAAGGCGAGGGACTAAACCCTCAGGCTGCTCCAGCAGGGCAAGCAGCAAGTGTTCACCGTCCACTTCCTGATGACCAAAGCGTAAGGCCCTGTTTTGCGCGTCATGCAACGCTTCCTGCGATTTTTGTGTTAGTTTGTTCGGATCCATAATCTGTGATGCCTCCAATAGACTATTTTTTACAGAGGAGCAAGGTCCTCGTTTCGATTTGTTTCTTCTGTTTACCTTCTCATGTCTCTTGGATCGCTAGGATCGCTACCTTGAGGTCGCTCCTGCAGAGAGTGCACTTGTGCCTGGCTCCAGGGCCCCGCCCGGCAATCCCATAAAGTATGGTGTCGTTAAAATTTCGGCTTCTTTTTATAATTGCTTGCGTAGCCAACCAATCTCCCGCTCTAGCTCTTCTATTCTATCCAAGAGATCGAGAACCACACCGATCCCCGCAAAGTTTATGCCGAGATCTCGCCGGAGACGCATGATCCGCCAGATTCTGGGCACCGCAGTCTCGGCAAACAGCAGTTCCGGCATGGTTTCTTCCGGCTCCACGAGTCCCCACTCCACCAGGAGATCCAGCATCTCAGGATGCAGCCGGGAGAGCCGAGCCAACTCCTCCGCAGTGAGGAGGTTTGCCGATGCAGGCCGGCTCTCATATCGATAGTGCACAATCTGGTATCGTGTGGTGCTCATGCTCGTTGCTTCCCCTCTCCTTTTCGCGGATTAAAACCCGATACCTTAGCCATTTCTGAAAACAGTTCCCGTTCTTTTGCACTCAGATCCTTCGGAACTGCTATCGTTACCCGGGCAAAAAGGTCTCCCCGTTCACTACCTTTCTTGGGAAGACCCTTACCTCGCAACCGCAATTTCTGTCCGCTCTGGGTCCCGGCTGGAATCTTGAGGTTGACGGTACCATCCATTACCGGTACCTCCACCGTAGCCCCAAGAGCCGCTTCCCAGGGAGTCACTGGTACATCGACGAGTAGGTCGTGCCCCTCAACCCGAAAGCGGGAATGAGGTGTGATCCGCACTTTGAGATAGAGATCTCCAGCGGGTCCCCCGCCCATACCCGCACCGCCTTTTCCTGATAACCGGATGCGGGTGGAGTCGGTAACTCCCGGCGGTATCTTGACCTGAAGGTTTTGGACCGTAGGTCGCACCTGACCCTGGGCGTCAATCTCGTGACTTTGCAGGGTTATGGTCCTGGTAGCACCGTGGTAGGCGTCCTCAAGGCTCACTTCGATCTCGGCCTCCTGGTCCTGGCCACGCATCACCCAGGACGCGCGCCCTCCAGTTGCCCGGCCTCCTCCTCGCATGCGGCTGCCAAAAAGTATCTCGAAGAAATCACTGAAGCCACTGCCGAAATCAAATGCTTCTGCACCCGGCCCGGTGCGAAACTCGAAATGCACATCCTCCCAGCCTGGGGGCGGCTTGAAGTCCTGACCCGCCTTCCAGTCAGCCCCCAACTGATCGTAGAGTTTTCGCTTCTCCGGATCCTCAAGTACCTCATAGGCCTCGTTGATCTGCTTGAACTTCTCTTCGGCCTCTTTATCCTGGTTGACGTCAGGATGATACTTGCGGGCCAGCTTGCGATAGGCTTTTTTGATCTCCTCTGGGCTGGCCTTACGCCCTACGCCGAGAGTTGCGTAGTAGTCTTGAAATTTAACTGCCATTAACAATCACCGCTTTTGCATCCCAGCAAGCCGAATGAGCTCGGGCAGACCGGTGCTGAAACCCGGCAAACCTGAACTACTGCCTGTGGGGAATTTTCCCATCATAACATACGTTTGTCCCTGTTCAAAAGGTAAGACATGCGCTGCCATTTTCAAGTGAATGTTTGTAAAAAACCGGATTTTGTTTGATATAATCAAACCCCACCCCCCTCCCCGCCCAGACCCCTAAGAAACGGTTAAGGAAGGCAGGTTCTCATTTGCTGGCTCCCAGGGAGCCCAGGCGGGGAGAAAAACGTGCTCCAAGTTCTGCGATTTTGTGATAGCATTCTTTATCTCACTTTTTCGTTGACATGCTCTCAATAGCATATACGAAGAGTACGAGGTCAAGCCCCGCCCGCAGCGACCCCTGGTGGAGATACCTCGGGTAACCCGGGCTCTCTTTTACCTTTTTGGCTACGTTGTCGTGGCCGTCGGTATATTTTTGCTCATCGGCGGCCTGGTCAACAGCCCCTATATCACCTGGTAGACGGCTCGTGGTGGATGAAGTGAGGGGAATCCGTTAACCAATAGACCCCTCACCTCTCCACCAGATGATTAATCCCATCTGCTATAAAGCCGCCCCTAAAAATCTCCCCCTACAACTTGGGATTTGTATGTTCTCCCTTCGAATGGTATATGTTACCTAGTAGATATATAGGCTTTGCATAACCCATGAGCTCTGAAAGATGCGGGTAAGGCTGACGGTGCTGGCTGATACGAAAATACTGAAGGCTCCACGGCAGCTAGAGAGGGCGGATAGCGCCCAAGCATCATTGACAATAGTAAATGATTTCTTAGATTAAGGAAAAATGACATACCTGATGGGAATGAGGAGGTGTGCATATGTATTCAGAAACAGTCATGGATCACTTCAAGAATCCAAGAAACGTAGGTGAGATGAAGGACCCAGACGGTGTGGGAGAAGTTGGCAATCCTATTTGTGGCGACATGATGACTATCTACATCAAGGTCAAGGATGAGCAGATTGATGATATCAGCTTCCTGACTTTTGGGTGCGGTGCGGCCATTGCTGTCTCCAGCATTCTCACCGAGATGGCCAAGGGAAAAACCCTCGAAGAAGCCCAAAGGATAACGAACAAATCCGTGGCCGAGGCCCTGGAAGGTCTTCCCAAAAACAAACTCCATTGCTCCAACCTGGGGGCCGATGCCTTACAATCAGCTATCCGAGATTACTTCGACAGAAAATCAGGCAAAGCAAGAAAAGTACCCAAGAGAGCAGATAAGCATCAACACACCCATGGGGAGGACCAATGTTACTGCCCCTATTGCGATTCAGAGGCTGAGGGAGCGTCTGAGGTTTGTCTCAACTGCGGTCAAGACCTGGATTTGGCTCACTAGGTTCGTACAGAGATTTCGCGATGATGTTATAAATCTGGACTGCCTCGCTGCCAATCCACTTTGTGCCTATTGAGGTCGTGTTTCAGAGAAAATGCCCGAGGGAGGTAATACGGTGAGTATCATAAATCTAGACTACCTTGCAGCGAATCCGCTCCTGCCTGAGGTGCAGGAGGCGATGATCGAGGCAATCAAGAAAAATTACAGCAATCCTTCAAGTCAGCACCAGTTGGGTGACGAGGCCGCGGCTGCATTGCAGTTGGCCAGGGAACAGGTAGCCCAGCTGATCAATAGCCCGGTAGAAAAAGAAGTGGTCTTTACTTCCAACGGCACTGAATCGGTCAATCATGCCATCAAAGGGGTGGCATTCGCGAGTGGTAATAAGGGGAAACACATCGTTACCTCGAACATTGAACATAACGCCGTTTTGAGAACCCTCAGGGCCCTCAAAATGATAGATTACCGGGTGACTTCTGTCCCGGTTGACGAATACGGCCGAGTGAATCCTACTGATGTCGCCGAGGCCATCAGGGATGATACGATCCTGGTAACTATCATGCACAGCAACAATGAGATCGGTACCATCCAGCCCATAGAGGAAATTGCTCGGATTACTCGAGAACGGAAGGTTATTTTTCACTGTGATGCAGTGGACTCGGTAGGGGTTGTCCCCATAGATGTCCAGGAACTGGGGGTGGATCTCCTCAGCTTTGCCGCCAATCAGTTTTATGGACCATCGGGCGTGGGTGGTTTATACATCCGCCGGGGTACCCGCATCTGGCCTCTTCTGGACGGTGGGGTGCAGGAGAATAACAAGCGAGCCGGCACCGAGAATCTCATCGGCATCATTGGCATGGGTGTCGCCGCTGAGCTTGCCTCTCGAGAAATGGAGTTGCGGATCAGACACGCAAAGAAACTCAAGCGGAAGCTGACAAAGGGTTTGAAAGCACGAGTAGAGGATATTTTCATCAATGGCCATCCGGAACTCTCTTTGCCCAATCTGGTTTCTGTGTCGGTTCGCTACATTGAGGGAGAAGGTATCGTCCTGATGCTTGATGAGGAAAACATTGCGGTTTCCACTAGGTCTGCTTGTGCAGCTGGAGCTTTGCAGGCCTCACACGTATTGCTCTCTATCGGACGTGATTTTGCCGATGCCCAGGGGACCCTGGTCATTACCTTTGGCCGAACCACCACGGAAGCGGAGATTGACCGATTCCTAGATGTTTTAGAAGAGGTGGTACAAACCCTGAGAAACATTTCTCCACTTTACGTAAAGGCCAAACAGGAACAGGCTGAAGGGGCTGTCCTCAGCTAGTACAGGGGAAGTAAACCCTGGTTTGCCATCAACTCTGCCCTCCCATCCCCATACCCTCGGCTAATAGACTACCGTTGTGCTACACTTAGCCTTGTTTCCCTTAAAAGATAATATGTACACCTGACTACGGACTACGGACCACGGACATTATTATGGCTTTGTGAAGGAGTGACTCATGAGAATGTACATTGGTGGCCAATGGATGGCCGCCCGGGAAGAGATCCAGGTGCTCAATCCTTTCGATGGGAGTGTGGTGGATACCGTGCCTCATGCTGGACCGCAAGAGGTGGAGATGGCGCTGGAGAGTGCCATGAGGGGCGCGCGTATCATGGCTGAACTGCCCGGTTACGAGCGCTATCGCATCCTCAAACATACAGCTCACCTCCTTGCAGAACGCCAGGAAGATTTCGCTCATCTTATCTCGCTTGAATCGGGTAAAGCCTTACTCGAATCCAGATTTGAGGTTAGTCGTGCCGTTGAAACCATGGAACTTTCCGCAGAAGAGGCAAAGCGTCTCCGCGGAGAAACCATTCCCCTTGATGCGGCCTCAGGGGCACAGGGAAAGTTTGGCTTCACTTTGAGGGTCCCATGCGGTGTGGTGGTGGCCATCAGCCCGTTTAACTTTCCGCTGAATCTCCTCTGCCACAAAGTAGGCCCGGCCCTGGCAGCTGGCAATGCGGTGATCGCCAAACCGCCTTCAGATACACCACTCACAGGGTTGCGTTTAACCGAATTGCTCCTGGAAGCCGGGCTGCCTCCGGAGGGTATCCAGTGCGTCAGCGGCCCTGGGGGTTCAGTTGGTGAGAAGCTCTGTGCTGATCCCCGGGTGCGAAAAATTTCTTTTACGGGAAGTCCAAGCGTGGGCGAGAGGATCTGTCAGGTCGCGGGTATCAAAAAAGTAACAATGGAGTTGGGATCCAACTCTCCCCTGATCATCATGCCAGACGCTGATCTTGAACAAGTAGCGAAGGCCACCGCAGCCACCGGTTACGCTCTCGCTGGCCAGGTGTGCATTTCTACTCAAAGGGTTTTGGTCAATGATGGCGTCTACGGTGATTTCCTGGACGCATTGAGGCCTGAAGTGGAATCCATCGTCACTGGAAATCCCTTGGAAGCGCAAACTCAGATGGGTCCCATGATTAGAGAGCAGGATGCTATCCGGGTAGAGAGCTGGATACAAGAATCGGTGAGAAGTGGCGCCAGACTGGTCACTGGAGGAAGCCGCCAAGGAAACCTTGTTGCCCCCACAGTTGTGGCTGACGTGGATCACAAGCAACGAATTTCCTGCGAAGAGCTCTTTGGGCCGGCTGTGGCAGTGACCAGCTTTGATGACATAGATCAAGCCATTGCTCTAGCCAACGATTCCCAGTATGGACTGAGCGCTGGCATCTTCACCCGTAACCTGGACTGGGCCATGAAGTTTGTTCGTGAGGTTCACAGCGGCAATCTCATGGTTAACTGGGGACCGCAGTGGCGAGTGGATCTTATGCCTTACGGCGGCCTCAAACAGAGCGGCTTTGGCAAGGAGGGTCCGAGTTATGCGGTGGAAGAGATGACCGAGCTGAAGATGGTAGTGTTTCATTTGTAGAATGCAGATTGCAGATTTAGGATTTCTAATCATTTATGTAGTGTCTTCAAATCTTCAATCTGAAATCTGAAATCTTCGATGAGCAAACTACCGCATAAGAAAAAGGCCCGCTCGGTGAAAAGCGGGCCTTCTGACTTATCTGCTAGCTCATCCGTCTGAAAAGACAGGAGGCGTGCATCTTGCTGCCCAGGGCATCATGGCAGTAAGAGCAATCCTTGATCTCCCACTTCTCCTTTTCTTTGTGGTTGAGGAAATCGGTGAATTCCCGATCAAAGCTCCCGCTGTCAGAGCTAAATGTCTCGAATAGATATTTCTTTTCCATAACACACCTCCGCGCTACGGTATACCCGAAGCTTAACTCGCCTAGAAATGAAGTCAAGAGTCAGCGATTGTAGATTTGAGATTTGAGATTGCAGATTTTAGATATTGTGACACGACAAAAGACAGACGCGTCTATGAAATCAGCGACAAGACCAGGTCCCGGTAAAGCTCGGCAGCGACTGTGACCTGTTTGAAAGAGACCGACTCGTCGGGGGCATGGGCCTGCTCCAGCTGGCCAGGTCCCAGGAGGATTGGCTTGACTCCAGCAGCCCACAACTGGTTTGCGTCGGAATGACTCGGGAAGGGTTGAGGCTTCCAGGGGAGTGCTTGTCCTGAGTAAATTGATTTTAGCGCTTCCACCACAAATCCCTTTTCGGGTAACTCGTACCCAGCTTCGATGGTGGCAAGACGTATGGTAGCGCTGATCTGGGGGTTCTCCTTGCTGGCTGTGTCGACGATCTCTTCCAGTTCCAGCGAGATATCACCGATTGGAGCGTTGGGTGGCAGGTGAACATCAAGCCACGCTTCACACCAGTCGGGCACGGCAAAACCGGCCTGGGTGCTGAGGAGATCTCTGATATTGTAACTCCCCTCAGGCCGTTGGTTCACCATGTAATGAGAAATGTACAAGAGCAAGTTGAGCATGCTCTCGATGGGATTGTGATCTCTCCTGGCCAAAGAGGCGTGTACCCTTTTTCCTCGGGCATTGAGCTGTATTTCCAGGTAGCCATAACAACTCAGACATGGCTGCAGGTTCGTGGGTTCGGCAATGATTGCCCAGGGAAAGTGGAACTCCTCAACCAAGCGATCGGCGCCGTCTCCCTCTTCCTCCTCTCCAACCAATAGGGCCAATGCAACCGGCAGTTGGTGAACTCCAGCCTCCCACAGGCTGAGATAAGCTTCCACCATGGCGGCACAGCCGGATTTCATGTCGGCCGCGCCCAGCCCGATGATGACGTCGTCCCGGTCCTCGTAACCGTAGTGCTCGAGATCATACGCCGCCACCGTATCCACATGGCCGATGAAGGCGAGTTGGATGTCTGATCCCGGCGGCATCACTAACAGGTTGTAGCGGCTGTCATCCACAGCCTGGCGAATGACCGGAAGACCCCGCCTCTTGAGGTAGCCGTGGAGATAGGCGAGAACTTCCTCTTCTTTGCCGGTGGGACTGTAGATGTCAATCAGCCGCCGAAGGAGTCGGCGCAAACGCTTGGCGTCGATTCCGCAGTTCACCTCACCCATTTTTCCTATTTGGGCGGCGCTGCTTGGTCCGCCCGTTTTCTTTCTTTAGCTGCTTTTTTTGCCCTGTCAAGTTAAGCGTCAGATAGATGTGTTCCTGGGGCTGGCCGAAGCCCATCTTGCGGAAGAAGTGAAGAGCCGGCAGGTTATCCGCCTCGGTATCCGTCAGCAGCATCCGGACGCCGCTCTCCAACATGAGATCCCTGAAATGCTTGAAAAGCTTCACCGCAATGCCTTGTTTTTGGAATTCGGGTTCGGTGCCCAGCCAGACAAGATGACCATACTTCCAGGCAGAGTTGCTCTTTTCTACTGTGGTACCGAGAAGGAAGCCGACAATGTGCTCATCAGACTCTGCCACCAGGCAGAACTCAGGATCACTCTGGAATAAGTTGACAACCTCGTACTCATCCCAGGTGCGGTAAAGATTCGGCACCTGGCGTGCCGTAAAGATTTTCTCACCGAGATGGAATACGTCGGCCAGGTCATCAATTTCCATCTGGCGAATAACCAAATTGCTGCGTTTCTTTTTACTGGGTTCCTCGTTCTTCATTTCCTTTGATCCTCATACACTGGTTACTGTCCACCCGGAAACCGACGCTCTAGGTGTCATTCTGAGGAGTGAAGCGACGAAGAATCTCGAGATCCTTCGCGGAGTCTATCCTGAGTAGATCGAAGGACTCAGGATGACAAAACGTCTCTTTCTTCGCGGAGCCAGCCCTGAGCTTGTCGAGTGGGTCGAAGGGCTCAGAATGACATTTACCAGTGTCTGGATGGACACCACTTAGCTTTAAGTCATGTCCCTCTCTCTTCACCGGGGAGGAGGAGGGATACCACCATTAATATTTTTTATCGCTTTTGACCTGTGGTCAAGAACTCAATTGCAATCCTGTTATCTCATCACCTTGTGCACAACTTATGCCTAAATTCCGACTCGACTGTAAGAATATCGATCTTTTTACCGACAGAATAGGGAGGTCAGGAACTGTTGATCTAATAGCTAGTCTCTTTACAAAAAATCATTATCCCCTCCCCTGGCGGGAGGGGATAAAGGGGAGGGGGACCTAATCGCATAGCGCAAAGAGCAGAGCGCAGAGCGTTGAGAGGAAAGTCTTTTTCGCTATGCGCTTTGCCCTATGCGCCATGCGGACTTTCACTTCCACCCCCGTCCGCCTCGCAAGCGAGAGCGTTGCGGGCAGACTTAGCCTTGCCTTTTGACGGGGGAGGTATTTACATGGCTTCAGGATGAAAGCTGGCTATCGAGATTCCTTCATGCTTCCAATGCATTCATACCAGAGGAGGATTCCCAATGAAAAGATTATTAGCTGGGGCTCTGCTATTAGGGGCCTTTTTCATGTTATCGGCCTTTAAGGTGGATAACGCCATCGTTCCCCAAAACGAGATACTCTCAGGCGGTCCACCTAAAGATGGCATTCCCGCAATTTTGGAGCCCACGTTCATCCAAGCAGCAGAGGCTAATTTCCTCAATCCCCAGGACCAGGTCATTGGAGTAGATGTTGGAGGCCAGGCAAGAGCATATCCCATCAGGATCCTCAACTGGCATGAGGTGGTCAATGATACCATCAATGGTATTCCCGTTGTGGTAACCTTCTGACCCCTCACCCAATCGGGAGTGGTCTACTCCCGGAACGTGGATGGGAAAGTTTACACCTTTGGAGTATCCGGCCGCCTCTACAAAAGTAACGTTCTGCTCTACGATCACCAGACCGAAAGCCTCTGGTCCCAGCTGCTGGAAAAGGGTGTGTCAGGTCCCGCGGTGGGGAAAAAACTGAAGAAATTAGCCTTCAGTCGAACCTCCTGGAAGGGTTGGAAGCAAAGACATCCAAACACCCTGGTCCTATCCACAGATACCGGCTATTCCCGGGACTACTCCCTGGATCCATATACTGGCTACTACAGGGTTGGAACCATCTGGTTTCCCGTGGGAGAAGTGCGCAAAGACCTTTCCCCCAAGGAGAAGGTCATGGGGATTGAAATCAAGAACAAGACCAGAGCTTATCCTCTGGCGAAATTGCAAAAACGGCCTGGCATCACTGAAGACTCTATTGGTGGGCAGACCATCCAGATCGAGGTGAGCTCTGACGGAGAGGTGGTGGCAGTTACCACTGGTAAGGGCGAGAACATCCCCCACATCTTCGCCTACTGGTTCGCCTGGCAGGCGTTTCATCCCGAGACTACTGTTTACCAGGGCAAGTGAGGAAAAGGGGACGTTGTTGACTAGTGTGAATTATTGTTCTCTATCTTGAATTATTCAACTTAGTCAACAACGTCCCCAATTTTCGCAATTTTCGCGGATTTCGGATTTCGAATTTGAGTCCGAGCCGCACCTCTGTGTCTCTGTGGTGAGTTGCCTTTCGTTAGACTTGCGCGCTGAGCACCGGCTTACGACAAACGATCTGGGCTACCGCCCTCGTGGGATTTTCTTTGATCCCCTCGAAGTAATGAATTACCTGCCAATCTTCAAACAGCTGCTGTAACTCCCCTGGACGGAGCAGAAAATCGGGATTATGCGGCTTGCCAAACCGGGGCTGTTCAATGGTGAAGGTCTCATATACCAGCAATCCCCCGCTTCTCAAAGCCTTTTTTATGCAGGGTATCAGGGGCCGATGCAAATAGCGAAACACAAGGATTGCCCCGTAACCATCTTCGGGCAGAGGGTTGAATCCCTCTCGCTCCAAATCCACCTGCCAGACCTGGATGGCAGCTCCACGTTGCCCTGCAAGTTGAGTTGCCCTTTGCAGTGCCTCTTCGGAGAGATCGGCACAAATGACCTCCACGCCCTTCTGGGCAAGAAAAATTCCATTGCGAGCATCACCACAAGCGAGATCCAAGACCGGACCGGGCAAATCTTCTTCTAGAAGTCGCTCTATATGATCCATCAGCAACTGGGCTGGTTTTGGTGTGCTCTTGGAGGAAATCAATGAATCACCCATTGCACTCAATACGGATATTCTGGTAAGCTTGAGACTATACGAGTAGTCCTGCCAAATTTCAAGCATCTATTGAGTGAGGCAATCTGGTAAGAGCAGACCTTGTTTGGAGGTATCTGGCCAACTGACAAAGGTAGCGGGTTTCCAAACTCGCCTACTTACTTCCTTCTGTGCTTATTTAGCGATCCTCTAGGTGACAGTCTGCAGTACAAATTGTCAGTTCTCACGAACAATTTTTGTTCAATATGGATTTTGGGTCCCATGTAAGCAACCAGTAGAAGAAAGGAGGCAAAGAATGATGAGAAAATTCGGCGTGTTGTTGTGTATTTTCACACTGTTGTTCGCCGTGACCTCATGTGAGAAAAAAGAACCAGAACGTGCAGAAGCCCCAGCCCCCGTCGCTGAAAAAAAAGAGGGTGGCACGCTGGTCTTTGGTCGCGGTGGTGACAGCGTGGGCCTGGATCCGGCTTATGAAACGGACGGAAATTCCTTCATGATCTGCGACAACATCTACGAAGCCCTGGTCTTCTATGCCGATGAATCTACCGCGCTCGAGCCCGGATTGGCTGAGTCCTGGGAGATATCACCGGACGGCAAGACCTATACCTTCAATCTAAGGAAAGGGGTCACATTTCACGATGGCACCCCTTTCAACGCCGATGCCGTGGTGTTCTCCATCGGCCGTATGATGAAAGACAGAAAGGTTAAATTTTTCGGTGAGGGATGGGAGATTCCTCCGCAGGAACGTCCCCCTGAGTACTGGGTCTCCATGGAGATGGACGACACCATCGATTCCATCGAGGCAGTGGATGCCTACACCGTTGTCTTCAAGCTCAAGAGGGTTGAGGCACCGTTTCTGGCCAACATGGGAATGGACTTTGCCGATATCATTAGCCCCACCGCCTTCATGAAGAATCCCAAGGAGTTTCTCCGTAACCCGGTGGGAACTGGTCCATTCAAGTTTGTCGAGTGGATCAAGGATGACAGAATTGTCCTGGTCAAGAACGAGAATTACTGGGACAAATCAGGCGGCCCCTACCTCGATAAACTGATCTTCCGAGCCATTCCAGAAAACTCGGTTCGTTTTCTGGAGCTGAAGGCAGGCAACATCCACATCTGCCAGTTTCCCAATCCAGCAGATATTCCTCTGGCCGAGAAGGATCCCAATCTCAAGCTCGTCTCTCAGCCGGGAATGAATATCGGCTATCTCTCGTTCAACCATACCAAGCCGCTCTGGAAAAATTTCCATATGCGAAGGGCCATTGCTTATGCGATCAATCGCAAGGCGATCGTGGATAACATCTACCAGGGCATGGGGCAAGTGGCCAAGAATCCCATCCCGCCTACTATGTGGGGTTATAACGACGAGATTCAGGACTTTCCTTACGATCCAGAAATGGCCAAAGCGGAACTAGCCAAGGCCGGCTACCCGGATGGCAATGGGTTGCCGGAGATCACTCTATGGTCCATGCCGGTGCCCAGGCCCTACAATCCCGAGGGTTTGAAGGTCGGCGTCGCCATGATCTCGGATCTGGCTAAGGTGGGAATCAAAGCCAGAATCGTCAGCTACGACTGGGGGACCTACCTGAAGCGGCAGCGCGAGCAGCCTGAGGATATGGACCTTTTCCAGCTTGGCTGGACGGGTGACAATGGTGATCCGGACAACTTCCTGGCTGTCCTCTTTGATGGCCTCGCCTCACCCGCTATAAGGACCCAGTGGAAGAGCAAGGAGTACCACAGTTTGATGTTGGCAGGTAAACAGACTATCGATCAGGCCCAGAGGGCTGAGATATACAAGAAGGCATTGCAGCTGATCCATGATGAGGTGCCAGTTATCTCCGTGGCTCATTCCACCGTGATCTGGCCGATGAGAAACAACGTTATGAACTTCAAGCTCCATCCCACGGGCTCTGTGAGGATGAAAAACGTCCGGCTTGAGTAAGCAGGTTACAAGCGCTCCATAGTCTGTAAACAGAGGGGGAGCGGGCCTATTGCCCACTCCCCCTCATTGATGTGTGCACTTGCATGTCTCCCGGCGAAAGGTTATATCTTTCACACTGTGTTGCTTGCGTCTCGACAGGCCTATGTGTCATAACCTATGACCTTCTTCAATCAATAATTGCACTCCATGCTAGCCTACATCATCAGGCGAATATTGTTACTAATTCCCACCCTTCTGGGGATATCCATCATCATTTTTCTTATGATGCACATAACCCCTGGTGACCCAGCTGAACTCCTCCTAGGGGAGCGGGCCACCGAAAAGGCCCTGGAAGCGCTGAGGGAGCACCTTGGTCTCAATGAACCTCTTCACGTCCAATACGGCATGTTCTTGAAGAGGTTGATGAAAGGGGATCTGGGAGAGACCATCTGGACCCGACAGAAGGTCTGGGTTGAGGTTAAACAGCGCTTCCCCGCTACCATTGAGCTATCTGTTGCCGCCATGCTCATCAGCACCTTTTTCGGCATCATCCTCGGTATAATCTCCGCAACCAGGCAGTACTCAGTCTTCGACTACATGAGTATGCTTGGTGCCCTCGTGGGGGTCAGTATGCCCATATTTTGGCTAGGGTTGGTATTGATGCTGGTCTTCTCCTTGAACCTGGGCTGGTTCCCCATGTCCGGAAGACTCAGCATCGGCATAGACCTGGAAACTATTACCAACTTCTATATCCTGGATGCCTTGCTGACCAAGAACTGGGCGGCATTCAAGGACACTCTCTGGCACATCACCTTGCCTGCCTTTACCTTGAGCACGATCCCCATGGCCATTGTGGCCCGAATGACCCGGTCCAGCATGCTGGAGGTTTTGCGCCAGGATTACATCAAGACCGCCAAGGCCAAGGGGCTTTCCCCTCTGATCGTTGTTATGAAACATGCCTTGCGTAACGCTCTCATCCCAGTGGTAACAGTAATTGGCTTGATGTTCGGCATTCTCTTGGCGGGTGCCATCCTCACCGAGACCATCTTCGCCTGGCCCGGGGTAGGGAAATGGCTTTATGACGCCGTACTGCAGAGGGACTACATGGTCATTCAGGGAGGAACACTCTTTGTGGCCGCCATATTCGTGATCATCAACGTGGTTGTCGATGTCCTCTATGCCGTGATCAACCCGAAGATTAGCGTACAGTAGCAGACATGGTTCCTTTGTTACAGAGAAAAAGACCCGCAACGAATCCAGAAGAACGACACCCTTTTCTCGATCAGCTGGAACAACTCTGGCGGAACAAGACAGCGGTGGCCGGGATGATCGTAATCACCCTCTTTATGTTGACTGCCTTCCTGGCACCCCTCTTGAGCCCCCACAATCCCATCGAGGCTTCTTTATACGATCAGATCATTCCACCAATGTGGGCAGAGGGGGGAAGCTCCAAGAACATTCTCGGCACTGACGACTTGGGCCGAGACATCCTTTCCCGGCTTATCTACGGGGCCCGAGTCTCCCTGCTCGTGGCTGTTGCCACCGTCGGAATTGGTTTCTTTTTCGGTTCCCTTCTCGGTGCCATCGCCGGCTACTATAAGGGGGTTCTTGACAACATCATCATGCGTTTCATGGACATACTCCTGGCCTTCCCCCATATTCTCCTGGCCATTGTAATTATGGCCTATCTGGGTCCCGGCCTGCGAAACGCCATGATCGCCATCGGGATTATTTACATACCCCGCTATGCTCGCATAGTTCGGGCCTCAGTATTGGAGGAGTATGAGAAGGACTACGTCACAGCCGCCCGGGCGGTAGGATCCAGAGACTGGCGGATTATTTTTGTCTCAATCATCCCAAACTGTCTCGCACCCTTGATTGTTCAGACAACCCTGGGTTTTGCTTCGGCTATCTTGGACGCGGCAGCCCTCGGCTTTCTCGGCCTTGGGGCCCAGCCTCCGACACCTGAGTGGGGCGCCATGATCGCCATGGGACGTTCCCACATCCTCAGGGCCTGGTGGGTCATGACTTTTCCAGGTATCGCTATTTTACTTGCGGTTCTCGGCTTCAACCTGTTTGGTGACGGTCTTAGGGACGCCCTAGATCCAAGGCTGAGGGATTGAACGTTATGGGCAGCAACGGCGATCTCCTTGAAATCCAGAATCTGCGCACCTACTTCTATGTCCGCGGTCAGGTGGCCAAGGCCGTTGATGACGTGGATCTGAACATTTCGTCAGGTCAGACCCTGGGACTGGTGGGGGAATCGGGCTGTGGCAAGAGTGTTACCGCCCATTCCATCATTGGTCTTGTTCCTGACCCGCCTGGCAAGATCGTTGGCGGCAGAATTATCTTTGACGGCACAAATCTACTAGAACTGTCCGAGTCTAGAATGAGGCAAATCCGGGGAAACCGCATCTCCATGATCTTTCAAGAGCCCATGACCTCGTTGAATCCTGTCTACTCCGTGGGTGACCAGGTGGGTGAGGTTCTCAAGCTTCATCAGAAGCTCTCCCGCAAAGAGATCCGGGACCGAATCATCGAGATGTTCAACCTGGTGGGAATTGCCGAGGCAGAGAAATGCATCGGTTGCTATCCCCACCAGATGAGTGGCGGCATGCGCCAGCGGGTGATGATCGCCATGGCCCTGGCTTGCAACCCTAAGCTGATGATAGCCGATGAGCCCACAACCGCTCTGGATGTAACCATACAGGCCCAGATCCTGGATCTGATGAACAAACTGAAGGAGGAGACTGGCGCCGCTATCCTTTTCATTACTCACGACCTGGGAGTGATCGCTGAGATGGCGCAGCATGTGGCAGTGATGTACGCCGGCAAGCTGATGGAATATGCCGAGGTGAAGACCCTTTTTGCCAACCCCAAGCACCCTTACACCGTAGGGTTGTTACAGTCCATCCCGGTTCTCGGGCGGGACCGTCCGGGCCAGCGGCTTAACGCCATCTCCGGCATAGTGCCATCCCTGCTCGATGTCCCATCCGGGTGCCTGTTCAGCGACCGCTGCCCGGACGTCTTTGCCGACTGCCACACCATCGAGCCGGAGATGTATGGGGTTGGTGACGAACATAGAGCACGGTGTCTGAAATATGCGTAATGCTCAAGCAGCAGCAAACACGCTTGTTCAACTAAACAACCTGGTGAAGCACTTTTCCATTCGGGGTGGCATTTTCCTCAAAGAGATCGCCTCAGTCAAGGCAGTGGATGGCGTCAGCCTGACCATACGTGAGGGTGAGACTCTGGGTCTGGTGGGCGAGTCGGGATGCGGCAAGACCACGCTCGGTCGTCTTATTTTGCGGCTGGAGGAGCCCACTGCGGGCGAGATCCTTTTCCAGGGAGAAAACATTCTCGGTTTTGACCCGAAGAGGATGCGGGAGTTGCGCAGGGAGATGCAAATTATCTTCCAAGATCCTTTCTCCTCTCTTAACCCCCGCAAAACGGTCTCTCACATCGTCGGCGAGCCTCTCCTCGTCCACGGCATGCGCAGCGGGCAGGAAAGGGAAACCAGGGTACTGGAGCTGCTTGAAGTTGTGGGTTTAAGGCGGGAACATATGCGCCGTTATCCGCACCAGTTTTCCGGCGGCCAGAGGCAAAGAATCGGTGTGGCCAGGGCTCTCGCCCTCCATCCTAAGCTGATTATCTGCGATGAGGCCGTCTCAGCCCTGGACGTTTCCATTCAGGCCCAGGTGATCAATCTGCTCAAGGACCTTCAGGGAGAGTTCGGACTCACCTACCTCTTTATCTCCCATGACCTGGGGGTGGTGGAGCACGTGAGTGATCGACTGGCGGTTATGTATCTCGGGAAGATTGTGGAGTTGGCGAGTAGCGTAGAGCTGTATCAGATGCCTCTGCATCCCTACACCCAAGCTCTCCTGTCGGCTTCGCCCATTCCCGATCCCACCCTCAAAAGGCACAGGATTATCCTAAAAGGAGATGTTCCCAGCCCAATCGATCCGCCGCCTGGGTGCCGTTTCCACACCCGCTGCCTCTATGAGGAGGATATCTGTAGTAAGCAAGAGCCTCCCTTCACAGAAGTAAGAGATAGCCATTACGCAGCCTGCTTCTTTGCCGGCTCTGTGGGGTTGCACTGAAGGTTGGAGTATTGGAGTGATGGAGTATTGGTAGTAAAGGATCCAGGCCCAAAAGACCTGGCTCTTGGTGCCCCTAAAATAAGGCTTAAGGCTCAAGGCTCAATGCGCTAAGCGCAGAGCGCAAAGCAAAAAACTGACAATGTCACGACTCCCTATATTTCCACGCTATGCGCTATGCGCTACGCGCAATGCGACCTGATCTTGCCCAAATCAATACTGGAGGTCTCCTCATTGAAACCCATATACCTGGATTACAACGCGACCACACCCATTGATCCGGAAGTTGCCGAGGCCATGCATCCCTATCTCTTCGAGCACTTTGGCAATCCTTCCAGTTCTCACTGGTACGGTATCCAAACGAATAAGGCCGTTGAAGAGTCCCGCCGCCAGGTGGCAGATCTGTTGCATTGCAATCCGGCAGAGGTGGTATTTACCAGCGGCGGCAGCGAATCCAACAATTACGCCATCAAGGGTACGGCCTTTGCTCATCGCCAGAGGGGTAATCACATCATTACCTCAGCCATCGAACACCCCGCCGTGCTCGAGGTCTGCACGTACCTGGTAGAAAAAGGCTTCCAGGTAACCCACCTCCCTGTGGACCAATTTGGTCTGGTGGCCCCACAAGAGCTGGAGAACGCCATCAGGCCGCAGACCATTTTGATCACCATTATGCATGCCAACAACGAGGTGGGCACCATTCAACCCATAGCTGAAATGGCCAGAATCGCCAAAAAGCATGACATTGTTTTCCACACCGACGCGGCGCAATCTGTGGGTAAGATACCTACCATTGTGGATGACCTAGGCGTGGATCTTCTCACCATTGCCGGTCACAAACTGTACGCTCCGAAAGGAATCGGAGCTCTGTACATTAGACGAGGAATACGATTGGAAAAGCTGATTCACGGGGCTGGACACGAGCAGGGCTTGCGGGCCGGTACGGAGAATGTTCTCGAGATTGTCGGGTTGGGCAAAGCATGCGAGATTGCCAAGCGTGATCTGGAAAAGAACATGGATCACATGCAGAGGATGCGAGACCTCCTCTTCGAAGGGTTTCAGGAAAAGTTGAGTGATATTAAGGTGAACGGTCACCCAGATAGACGGCTACCCAACACCCTCAGTGTGAGTTTCAAGTCCATCGAAGCGAATAAACTCTTGTCCGAAATTGATAGCGTTGCCGCATCGGCGGGCGCAGCCTGCCATTCCGATTTCGTGAGGATTTCACCGGTCTTGGAGGCCATGCACGTGGAGCTGGAATACGGTATGGGTACCATTCGTTTCTCCACCGGTAAGATGACGACCCAGGAGGAAGTCGAGCGGGCGGTAACAATCTTCGTTCAGACGGTTCAGCGGTTACAACCCAGATAAAACGGGTGGAGTGAGAATACTCCCGGTGCCCCTCATCACCATGTCACGACAGGTAACAACCCTAGCTTGCTTTTTCCTGCCTGTTACCGCAAAAAATGGTAACTTTTTTCTCATTTTCTGGCAATAATTACCCAAATTTCGCGAAGTTTTTCAATTTCGTTATTTAATAAGTATTTGAAATAACTAATATATATGTAACCATTTGATCTTGGCACGATATTTTAATAAGAATAATGCGTTGCATTACTTTTGACTGACATGCAGGGGGGAGTTCGAAATCGCCGGATCAGCTGCATTTTGGAGTGATGGAGAAATGGTTATTTCGGATTAAAGATTGCAGCATGTCATAGTTTCAACTTGGTTCAATCTGAACAGTGAAATCTAAAATCCGCAATCTTTACTACTCCAACACTCCACGAGGATTCCTTTAAGGTAAAGCCGTCGCGCTATGTAAGAGCGTGGTTGTGCTTGTTATATAATTTGGGTTAGGGTAATCCTATGACGGATAGGTCCGGCATTAACCAAGATCGAAGAAAAAGGGGTGATAGGCGCTCTAGCTCGGACAGACGGTCAGGCAAAGATAGAAGAAGTGGCACTGACCGGAGAAGTGGCGAAGACAGAAGGTCCGGCTGGGGCCGGATAAAAGATGAGAGGTTGCAAGGAGTCCTGAGAACGACGACAACGATTTCTCACTTTTTAGGCCAGCCGTTAACGGTAATAACCGGATATGTTGATTTATTATTGTTGAGTACCAAAGAGGAGAGCACCAGGGAAAAATTGACCATAATGAAAGACCAGTTGGAGTTAATCAGCAAATACTTAGATAATCTCAGAAATGTCAAGGAGTATAAAACAATAGATTTCGCTGGCGTCACCTTACTGGACATAGAACTACCGGATACAAAGAAGGATGATGAAACTCAGAACAGCTAGCTAAGCAAGGGGGAGCAGTAGCCTTGCCAATGAATGAAACGATAGAAGTGTTACTAGTTGACAATCACCGTGTGGAGAGAGAGTTAATCGGAGAAATTCTACGAAACATGGGGTGTCGGGTTACGCTGGGCACCAATGATCAAGAATGTGTAAGCCTATTCAACAGGAAAAAATACGACCTGATTATATTTGATCACAACACGGTGGAAAGTAATTTCAACAATTTTGTTACAAAGCTTGCGGAGATTGCGCCATTAACGCCAACAGCTATGATGGTGACAATAGATCCTGAACTCTACGTGGAGAAATATGGGGAGTTAAATATTGATTTTCTTGTTTCTAAACCCTTCGGCTACAGGGAACTGCAAAATCTCGTAAGAGAAGCGCTTGCATTGTCCTACAAACTAAAGGAGAGCAATCCCACCTCCAATTAATTCTCGGATGCTGGATGCTCGCATTCGTCTTTCAGATCTCAACAATCCCTGCCTTGAAACCGAAGTCACCTGACACCGCCTGCTTGGTCTATTTCTTGCACACGATCTTTTCTGCCTATCTAACATTCGCCTGGGAAATCTGGGGGCACGAGCATGACCATGCCAAAACCTGGTGGCATTCGCATTCTTGCTGTGGATGACGATCCATCCATCTTGATGCTTTACAAGCAAACCCTTTGCTCTGAGTCTCCGACGAACCGCTTTCATCTGACCTTTTGTGAGCAGGCTGAAGAAGCGGTTGCGGCTGTGCGAACAGCCGTTGAAGACGACAAGCCATTCGCAGTTGTTTTCCTCGATGTCCGGCTGCCTCCAGGGCATGACGGCATTTGGGCGGCTGAGCAAATTCGGGCACTGGATCCTTACACTGAAATAGTGATGGTAACAGGCTTTTCTGATACCAGGCCCGATCAAATCGCGGGCCGGGTTCCACCAACTGATAAGTTGCTGTATCTTCAGAAACCCTTTCACAACCTCGAGATCCAACACTTTGCTTCAGCGCTGAGTACGAAGTGGCACAGTGAGCGGGAACTTCGAAAAATTCACACCGACTTGGAAGGGCGAATTCAGCAACGGACCATGGACCTGGTTACGCTTAATGAGAAGCTAAAAAAGGATATTGCCAAGCGTGAGAATGCAGAGGCAGAAGCGCACTCTACTCTGGCCAAGTTGAGAAGGGCCATGGGAGGGGTCATTCAAGCCATGGCCTTGACGGTGGAAAGAAGGGATCCCTACACCGCCGGCCATCAGCGGCGTGTTTCCGATCTGGCCCGTGCTGTAGCCACAGAAATGGGACTGTCAAACCACCGGGTGGATGGAATTCGCATGGCTGGTCTGATTCATGATCTCGGCAAGATTTGTGTGCCTGCTGAGATTCTCAGCAAACCCGGTGGCTTGACTGAAATAGAGCATACGTTGATTAAAGATCACCCCCAGGTAGGGTACGAAATATTGAAGGAAATAGAATTTCCATGGCCCGTTGCCAAAATTGTACTGCAACATCACGAGAGGATGGATGGTTCCGGATATCCCGCAGGTCTCTCCGCCGAGGACATTATCATAGAGGCAAGGACACTGGCTGTAGCTGACGTGGTGGAAGCCATGGCCTCTCACAGGCCGTATCGACCAACTCTGGGCCGAGAAATGGCCATGAATGAAATCTCACAGAACAGGGGCGTCCTATATGACGCAGATGTGGTTGATGCTTGCTTGAAGCTCCTTAAGGAGAAAGGTTTCCACTTCAGACAGTAATGAAGCAGAACGGTTGCTCTCGCCGACACTAACTTCAATCTGAACAGTTCATTCAGTTCACCCTTCCCTTGGCTTCCCATATCTTGACTAGGGCTCCTGCTCAGAACAACCTGACCCTTCACCAATGATGAACCGGTTGTTGTCTTCAAGAGACTCCTGCGGTGGCAAGGTGACCATTGTTCCTGTCAAAATGATCCGACTGTAGGAGCGACCTCCACTCTCTCCGAGCTATAGGCTCTACTCTCCGGGGCATAGTCCTCTATTCTACGGGCTGGAAGCGGGGACGGATGCTGGTGGCGATTTCACCCAGGACCGGTTCTCTGAGTTTCTGCTCTCTGGACGCTCAGAGAGGTGCTGGCTGAGAAGTGATCCATTCGGTACGGTGAGACCCAAGTGCATGGAAAGCCGAAGGGTAATCTCCGGAAGATCATGTTTTGCGAAAGCAAACGTTTTTTATGTAAAGCAAACAGGACTTGGGGTAAAATAGACAATAAAGCGGTGCGCATATTGCATGCAGATGATGGTGCGGCTCTCCGAGTGGGAACTGAAAGGGTAAACTTTAGGCTTTTTGCTGATCATGTTTTGCCTGTTCACTTCTCGTCCTCGTTGGCCGCTGCATGCGTAGCGGTACCGTTTCGCTGAGTGACTACATTTCCCATTGAGGTTGGGAACCCTGTAAGGCACAACCCTCTGAGTTACGAGGAGAAAAGATGATGCGGTCCCAGGAAGACATTAGCTTGGATATCAAGGCTCTCAAACTTGGTAGTAAAGTGCGAGAGCTGAGGCAAAAAAAACACTACACCCTGCAGGATGTTGCCGCCAAAACAGGCTTGTCCAAACCTTTCCTGTCCCAGATAGAAAACAACCATGTGGTCCCCCCAGTGGCTACCCTGCTCAAGCTGGCGCGGGCCTTCAATGTGGGTCTGGCTCACTTTTTCCAGGATGAGGTGGGAATCGACAAGATCGCCATCACCCGAGGCAATGAACGGGTCCGAGTGGAAAAGCGACCTCACCACCGCAAGGGCGAGGTTAATTATGTGTACGAGGCCTTGGAAACGAAAAAGACCAATAAACAGATGGAGCCTTTTCTGGTTGAATTTCCTGTCCAGGATACCAGTGAAATGGTTTTTGTGAACCACGATGGAGAGGAGTTCTTACACGTGCTTGAGGGCACCCTCGAGTTTCGCAGCGTCGACCGGGTGGAGGTCCTCGAAGCCGGAGATAGTATCTACTTTGAATCGGATCTGAGTCACAGCTTTCGTTGCCTTGGACAAAAACCTGCCAGGGCTATCGTGGTGGTCTGGAGCGGTTAAACGGATGGGAGAACGCGGAACTCACAAGGTGGAACGGAGCGCTGCACACCAGGAAAAAAACCGTATGGTGGAAATCCGGTTCCATGGGCGGGGCGGTCAGGGAACGGTGGTGGCCACTATTCTTTTGGCAAAAGCCTTCTTCCAGGACGGCTTCTACGTCCAGAGTTTTCCCCTCTTTGGGGTGGAGCGGCGGGGGGCTCCGGTGGAGGCCTATTTGCGTCTCGACCGCAGCGAGATCCTGCTGAGAACCAATGTGTACACCCCCGATCATGTGGTTGTATTGGACCAGACCCTGCTGGAATCCGTTGATGTCACGCTGGGTCTGAAAGGAGGTGGTTTGATTTTTGTCAACACACCATCTCTTCCAGCTAATCTGGAACCATTCTCCGGCTATCGGCTCGCTTTTGTTGACGCCACTCGTATCGCTCTGAAGAATCGGCTCGGGACTCGCACGTACCCCATTGTCAATACGGCAATGATGGGAGGACTTGCCAGCATTTTGGGCATGCCCACTATGGCCGCCGTTGCTGAAGCTATCCGTGAAGAGGTACCCAGTAAGCCAAAGGCTAACATAAAGGCGGCTGAAGAAGCGTATTCTCGCGTGCAGATGTTAGGTTTGGTTGAAAAGACCGCTGCCGCTGCATTAAAGCCTTAATTGATGTGCGATGTGAGATGCGGGATGTGAGCACGACAGCCGGCTTCTCTCCAATCTTATATCTCATATCTCACATCGCTCATTTGAATTTATTTAGGATTTCAATATTGTAAAAATTTTCCCCTGGTGAATAAGGCGAAACGAGGAAAGAAAAGAATGACCACCCAAGAGATGTCCACGACTCCCCTGATCATTCCCTGTTCCTATCTCACCACTGAGGGCAACAAGACAGGATCCTGGCGGTTTCTCAGGCCCCACTATGAGGAAAAAACTGCTCCCTGCAGTGCAGCCTGCCCTGCCGGTGAGGACATCGGTCGTATTGAGATGTTGACGGCACAAGGTTTCTTCAAAGAGGCCTGGGAAGCCATACTAATGGAAAACCCTTTTCCCGGCGTATGCGGACGCGTGTGCTACCATCCGTGCGAACAACAATGCAACCGAACAGAGTTTGATGAACCTGTTGCGATTCACGTCCTGGAGCGGTTTCTCGCAGATACTGCAAGTCGCTATGAACTGAAGCCCACCCTGGAGAAATGCTCGGCAAAAAAACAAAAAATTGCCGTAGTGGGTTCCGGCCCCAGTGGTTTGGCAGCTGCTTATTTTCTGGCTCGGTTAGGGTATCAGACTGATGTCTTCGAAACTCTGTCCGAGCCAGGAGGTGTGCTCCGCTGGTCCATCCCCCTCTACCGGTTACCAATTGTCACCTTAAACGAAGAAATAGCTCATATCCGGAACCTTGGCGTTCGCATTCATTGTGGTAAACCTATCTCGCAGGAGTTCGTAAGAGAACCGGAGGGTGACTACGATGCCATTTTTCTCGGATGCGGGCACTCTCGTACTCTTCCACTGAAGATTCCCGGGGAGGATCTGGCTGGGGTAGAAGACGGTCTTGAATTCCTCGGCAAGATCCGCCGGGGTGAAGCTTCTTCTCTGCGGGGTACCGCAGCAGTTATTGGCGGCGGCAATACCGCCATAGATACGGCCCGTTCGGCGGCCCGACTGGGTGCCAAGGTACTTCTCATCTATCGACGGAGACGCCAGGACATGCCCGCCTTCGACCAAGAGGTGGAGATGGCTCTCGAAGAAGGTGTTGAAATCCGGGAGTTGCAGACTCCCGTCAAGATAGCATCCCAGGATGGAGACCTTCTCGTGACCCTGCAGCAGATGCGGGTGGTGGAAGAGGATTCCCAGGGCAAGGCCCGAACTCAACCTGATTCCAAGAAGAGACAACAGATTCGGGTGCAACATCTTTTCACTGCCATCGGCAGTTCAGCAGCCGAGACCTGGTATGATTCCCCCAAGAGAAAGCGCGGCATCATACGGTTGAGCAATTGTGTATTGCTTCACCAGTCCCGAGGCCCAGTGCTTGTCTACGGGGGTGACCTGGTGGCAGATGTAAAGAGTGTGGTTCACGCGGTCGCTTCCGGCAAACAGGCTGCCGTGGCCCTTGATACTCTTTTCATGGAGGGGGTGGATGCTATCCAGCCGAAGCTCCAGGCCTGCCTCGTGGGCAAAGGTCCATCCATTTCCATGGAGGTCTATATGGGTGGGCCGCGAGCTGAGCGCCACCGCAGTATCGTCAAATACGAAGACCTGAACACCGACTATTTCCGCTTCGCACCGATGATCACTGAGCCTCGCCTTTTGATTTCGGAACGTCTCCAGTCCTTCACAGAAATTCATCTGAAGGTTGGCGCCAGCCTGGCCCTTCGTGAAGCTGAACGGTGCTTCAACTGTGGTCTCTGCAACCAGTGCGACAACTGTGAGCTCTTCTGTCCGGAAATCGCCGTGCTGCGCGACCACAATCCCCAAGGTCGTCACATCAATTATGATTACTGCAAGGGCTGCGGTCTTTGCGTGGTTGAGTGTCCCCGCAATGCCATGACCTTAGAGGAGGAACGTCTATGCAACAGGTCTTAGAGGGAAGCCATGCCGTCGCTGAGGCGGTGCGCTTGGCCAGGGCTCAGGTGATATCCGCCTATCCTATAACCCCTCAGACTCATATCGTGGAACGGATCTCAGAGTACTGTGCCGACGGTTCCCTGGATGCACGGTTCCTCCGGGTAGAGAGTGAACACTCAGCTTTGGCCGCCCTGATTGGCGCCGCCAGCAGTGGGGTGCGAACCTTTACCGCCACCTCATCTCAGGGGCTGGCCTTGATGCACGAACTCCTGCACTGGGCCTCAGGTGCCAGGCTGCCCATTGTCATGGCGGAGGTGAACCGGGCCCTGGCTCCAGGCTGGAACATTTGGGCCGATCAGACCGACAGTCTGGCCCAGCGAGACACTGGCTGGGTCCAGCTCTACTGTGAAGACGGCCAGGAGGTGTTGGACACCACCATCCAGGCCTTCCGTCTCGCCGAATGGGTGAACTTACCGGTTATGGTGATTCTGGATGCCTTCTTCCTCTCTCACACCTATGAACCCGTATACATACCGGATCAGGAATCAGTTGACAGGTTTTTGCCGTCATACCAACCCCGATTTCAACTCGATCTTGAAAACACTTGCGCCTTTGGTCAGCTGGCCCCTCCCAACGTTTACATGGAAATGCGACACAACATTCAAACGGCCATGGATGATGCCTTGGCCTTCTTCGAGCAGATGGAAGGTGAGTTCGAAGAGATTTTCGGCCGGCGTCACGGTGCGGTGGAAACGTTCCAGTGCGAAGACGCTGAGGTCATTTTGATCACCTCCGGCACCGTGACGAGTACCAGCAGGCAGGTGGTTTCTGACCTTAGGAACCAGGGCGAAAAGGTGGGACTGCTGAAGATCAAGCTCTTTCGCCCTTTTCCGGTAAGGATTATCCGAGAGCTTACTGCATCCGCCAGCAAGATTGCCGTCATTGACCGGAATTTCTCCTTCGGAGCTAGCGGCATCTTCGCCCAGGAAATACGGGCGGCCCTCTGCAATCTACCCGGCCATCCCCCGGTCTTTGGGTATGTTGCTGGACTTGGTGGCCGTGACCTCACCCCAGAGGTTATAGAGGACATCTACTACCGCACCAAGGAGAGTACCACTCCAGAACAAGAGAGTCTCTGGGTGGGACTGCATGAGGTGAACCATGCACTCTGATCGAGAATATATGTGTTCAGGCCACGTTGGTTGCCCCGGCTGCGGCGCTGCCATTGCCATGCGTTTTCTTCTCAAGGCCCTTGGCGAAAAGACCATCATGATCATCCCCGCCTGCTGCTGGTCTATTATTGCCGGACCATACCCCGAGTCGACTCTGAAAATACCAGTGCTTCATACAGCCTTTGAAACCGGGGGTGCCGTGGCCAGTGGCGTTCGGGCCGCCCAGGACATCAAAGGAGACACTGAAACTACGGTGGTGACCTGGGCCGGAGATGGCGGGACCTTTGACATCGGCTTCCAAGCGCTGAGTGGTGCCGTGGAGCGCAACGAAAACTTTATCTACGTCTGCTACGACAACGAAGCCTATATGAACACAGGCGCGCAACGGAGTTCCTCCACTCCATACGGTGCTCGAACCACCACCACACCCGGCCAGCACTGGAAGAGGTTACGCAAAAAAAACATTGTCGAAGCTCTGGGTGCTCACCGTATTCCCTATGCCGCAACTGCCAGCATAGCCTTCCCCGAAGATCTGATACACAAAGCCCAGAAGGCAAAGTCTTTGTCTGGGGCCAGGTTCCTTCACATCTTTTCCAGCTGCCCAACTGGCTGGGGCATGCCATCAGAGATGTCTATCAAGATCGCGCGAATGGCGGTTCAGACGAACATTTTTCCGCTCTATGAAGTGGAAGACGGTATCCGGTACACCATCAACTACACCCCCAAAGGCTATCTGGTAAATGAATATTTCCGTTTGCAGGGTCGGTTCAAGCATTTGACCACAAAAGATCTCGCGCAGATTCAGGAAATGGTTGACGAGGACTGGAAGCTGCTGCTTCGTAAAGCCGGGTTATCCCCAGACATGACCTGAGCCCGGTACTCCATCTACCATATAAAGCAACGTTGGGCAGAACCCGTGTGGCAGGGCAGCTTGTCCCCTGTTCCAGGATAGGTTATTATGTCCGTCAGTGTGTTCGACAATTGTGCCTGTGATTGTTTTCTGCTGATGAGAAGAGGGAGTAGGATGAAACCAACCGCTATGTCACTCTTCTTACTTGTGCTGCTTTTGCTGGCGGCCTTCTCCACTCAAGCGGTCCCGTCCTTTGCAGCAGAAGATGGACTAAACGGGCCCTGGGGTCGGCAAGTACACAAATCAAGCTCACGAAACCATCAAGCCCAGCACAAAGGTACCTCCGTAGCCACAGGTTTCTTCACCACGCTGATCACTTTTTTTCAGAAGGCAATCTCGCCGGTTGATGGGGATCGCTGCCCGAGCTATCCCACCTGTGCCGCGTACAGCAAGCAAGCCTACGAGAAACACGGCGCGCTTCTCGGTACGCTCATGACTGTGGATCGACTGATTCATGAAACTTCCGAGTCGAAATTTTCCCCCACCGTAGAGGTCTACGGGGTCCGCCGTATCTATGATCCGGTTTCCGCCAATGAGTTCTGGAACCGGGAGCAGCGGGATCAACCGGTTAAACCAGTGGAATAGTCTTTTGCAGTTAGCTCTCCTTTTCTCTTCCCTGGGACGTTCACAAAGGTAATGCAAACATCATTCCCACAAGGACTGCTTGACTATTATGCAATTGAGTTACATAATACAATGTAACTAGATTGCTTTTTCTAGAATTTCTGTGCTTGAAACGTGTGCTCTTTTCAATCCCTGACAACTGCTCTGCCTTGCATCTGAGTGACTTCCATGAAGAAAGCGCTTTTTGTACTATCACTGTTTCTGGTTCTATTCGCAGCGCAGATTGCTACCGCTGGCCCGCTCAAGGTGTTCGTCAGCATTCTGCCCCAGAAGTATTTTGTGGAGAAGATCGGCGGAGATCTGGTGGAGGTTTCGGTTATGGTCCCACCAGGTGTAAGTCCGGCAACCTACGAACCCAAACCCAGACAGATGGTCGCCCTTTCAAAGACTACATTGTATTTTGCTGTCGGGGTGCCGTTCGAAGCTACATGGCTCAAAAAGATCGCCGCCGCTAACCCCGGAATGCGGGTGGTGCATACGGAAGCTGGTATTGAAAAAATGGCCATGAAGGCTCGTCACCAACATCCAGAAGCAGCACAACCGCAGCAGGATGATGCTGAGCACGGAGACAATCACCACGAGCTCAAGGATCCGCATGTGTGGCTCTCACCCCCGCTCGTCATGCAGCAGGCCAGAAATATTTTTGTGGCCCTCTTGGCTTTTGACCCAGCTCACCGATCCAGCTACGAAACCAACTACAAGAAATTCGTCATGGAGCTTGTTAATCTAGACGTGGAACTCAAGAGGGTGTTTGGCAGAAATGGAGAGCAGATTGCATTTATGGTGTTCCATCCCTCCTGGGGTTACTTCGCTCGTGCTTATGGGTTGAAGCAGATACCCATCGAGATCGAGGGCAAAGAACCCAAGCCTGCGGAACTCAAGCATCTCATCCTATACGCCAAAGAACGTGGCATCAAGGTGATCTTCGTCCAGCCCCAGTTCTCCTGGCAAATTGCTCAGACGCTCGCACAAGCCATAGGAGGGCACATTGCTTTCGCGGATCCACTGGCTCTTGACTGGTCCGACAACTTGCGCGCGGTGGCGACCCAGTTCAAGGATGCCCTGAAGTGAGGTGTTCCATGCGTGATCCCATCATAGAGATTAAAGACCTCTGGTTTTCTTACAACACCGTTCCGGTTTTGGAGGCGGTAAACCTTGCGGTGAACCGAGGGGATTTTATGGCCCTTCTCGGCCCCAATGGTGGTGGCAAGACCACCCTCCTCAAGCTCATGCTTGGCCTTTTGAAGCCCAATAGGGGCAGGGTTTCCGTGTTTGGTGCACCGCCCGGGGAAAGCTCCCACCGGATCGGCTATATGCCCCAACTTCTTCAGGTCAACCAGAGTTTTCCCATATCGGTACTCGATGCGGTGCTCATGGGTAGGCTCAGGCCGGGCAGAGGCTGGTCCCGCTACACCCGGGGAGACAGAGTCGCGGCCGAACAGGCCTTGGAGCGAGTGGAAATGCGAGAGCATCGTAATCGTCGCGTTGCCGAGCTTTCCGGAGGCCAAACGCAGCGAGTCTTCATCGCCAGGGCATTGGTTGATGAGCCCGAGGCACTCTTATTGGACGAACCCACTGCCGGCGTTGATACGAAACACCAGACCGATCTTTTCGATATTCTCAAGGAACTCAATGAGACCGTAACCATTGTCGTAGTCAGCCATGACGTTGGTATTGTTTCCAGTCACGTCAAGTCGGTGGCCTGTGTTAATCAGCAAGTCTTCTACCATGACTCCGCGGAAATTACCGGAGAGATGATTGAAAAAGCGTATCAATGTTGTCAGGTTGACCTCGTGGCACACGGGTTACCCCATCGGGTCTTGCAAACACATGAGGAGGATTAGAGATTGTAGATTGCAGATTGTAGATTGTAGATTGCAGATTGTAGATTTTGCATCCACGTTGGTGGTTATTTCCATATTCGGAAAAAATCTACAACCTGAAATGTTCGTGCGGCTACCAAAGCACGAAGTGAGAAGGACCTGTCAATGCTGGAAATACTTCAGTTTGAATTTATGAGAAATGCTCTCTTAGCCGGTCTGCTCACAAGCATCGCCTGTGGGGTGATCGGCACGTTTGTTGTGGTAAACCGAATCGTGTTCCTTTCCGGCGGCATTGCCCATGCAGCCTATGGCGGGATCGGCCTAGCCTTTTTCTTTGGGTTGCCTTACGCCCTGGGGACTTTGGGATTTGCCCTCTTAGTTGCGATGCTGATGGCACTGGTCACCTTGAAAGCCAGGCATCGTTCCGACACTATCATTGGTGTGCTCTGGGCATTGGGGATGGCCCTCGGGGTAATTCTTCTTGATCTGACGCCTGGGTACAATGTTGATTTGATGAGCTTTCTCTTCGGCAGCATTCTCGCGGTCCCCACGTCTGATCTCTGGCTCATGGTTATTTTAGACGGATTGGTCCTTATGACCGTGGGCTTCTTCTACAATGATTTTCTCGCCCTTTCCTACGACGAGGACTTTGCACAGATCAGGGGTGTTCGGGTGAGGCTCCTGTATTTTCTTCTTCTAGCTATGGTCGCTCTTGCGGTGGTGATGATCATTCGGATTGTGGGGTTAATTTTGGTTATCGCCTTGCTGACCATTCCACCGTACATCGCGGAAAAATACTGCGACTCCTTGAAAAAAATGATGTTCCTGTCATTCATCTTGAGCTGCTTCTTCACCATGTGCGGGCTTTGGCTTTCTTACGCATTTAATCTGACTTCAGGAGCGACCATAATCATGGTGGCGGGGGTGTGTTTCTTCTTCTCGCTATTGCTTGAATTTTTTCGGTCGCGAAGACTGTTTTCAGCATCAAAGTAGGTGAGATCTCCACGAAGCAGCAGACGTGTCCACGGGGCAGCGAGCAACCAGCAGTAGGCAGCAAAGGGAAGGTGGTATTACCCACTGATAGCATACGAACTTCAGGTTCTCGCGGCTATTGGGAACACCTTACCGAAGAAAGGCAGAGGGTTATGTGCGATCAATGTGATTATATGGATCTCCTTGAAAATAGCGGTTTGGGCCAAACCGCTAATCGACTTAGTGTTTTGGAAATCATCGGGAACAGCGCTCATCCGTTGAGTGCTCAGGAGATTATTGCAAGGTTGAGCAGAACCCAGGAGGTAAATCGGGTTACCGTCTACCGTATCCTGGACCTCTTGGTGGAAAAGAAGGTGCTTGAGCGTATTAGCGCAGGCGACCGTTCTTTCCGTTACGGTCTCGCCCCAAATGTCAATCATCAAGCTCATTCTCATTTCTACTGTGTTGAATGTGGCGTAATGGAATGCCTCAGCCCCGAACATATCAACCTGGAGATGGCGCCGCTTGAACGTTCGTTTCTGGGGTTGATCGAAAGAGTCGAAGTCCGTTTTGATGGCATCTGTGAGGAGTGTCGAAGGCAATAATCGCTTGCCGCTAAGGGCATAGCGAAAGGATTTCATAAGCGAGGAAGAGAAATCAGGTCTTTACGGAAAGCTACTCTTTGCCCTGGACCGTTGTCATGGACGGTTAACCATATGCTCGCATTTGCGCAATTGAGTTGCTTAAAAGATTGCAACCAGGTTGCTTTTCAGGAACTATGAGGTTCCCGCAAAGCTGATTCTGAGGAACGCTTTCCCAAGGTTGTTTCCTAAAACCGCCAACCTTATTACCGGCACAGCTCTCAATCTGTCCTACTCTTCGGTGTCGGGATAGCGCTGCTGAATGGATCGAAGCACATCTAGAGAAGAGAAAAAGATCTCGATGAGCTTGGGATCGAACTGTTGCCCAGCCGCTTCCTCCATGGTCTTGAGGATATCAGCCTCGTCCCATGCTTCTTTATAAGATCTTTTTGAGGCAAGAGCGTCGTAGACGTCAGCAATAGCTACAATCCTTCCGAAAAGGGGAATCTCACTGCCTTCTTTCCCCCGAGGTTTGAGTCGTTGTACGGAAAAACTGAGTCCGGGTCCTGTGGCCGCTAAATCAACATGGCCAGGATAACCGTTTCCATTCCACCACTCGTGATGGTTCAGGGCAACTTCTGCTGCAGCCTCATCAAAATCGGATTTCTTGTCAATGAAAAGTCGCGCCCCAAAAAATGTGTGTTGTTTCATAACCTCATATTCGTCGTCGGTAAGCCGACCCGGTTTTTTCAAAATCTGATCTGAGATTGCAACCTTCCCCACATCATGAAGCATGGCTGCCATACGCAGCACATCGCGCTTGGTCTGAATCTCTTTTGTGGGAAGACCATTTTCTGCTGCCCAGCGCTCATATATCTCCACAGCATAGGAGCCCACCCGGTTGACATGTGCTCCTGTCTCCTTGGGATCACGCAGTTCTGCCATTCGGATCATCCGCAGGATGAGCGTTCGCGTCATTTGTGCTCTTTCTAGAGCCACAGTGGCCATACTTGCAAAGTGGACCATCATCCTTTCGTCATCTTTTGAAAAAGGTATGATACTGCTCTGCTCGTCCTGGGCGTTGATTACCTGAAGCACGCCGATGACATCATCCCTCACGGTCTTGAGGGGAATTGCCAGGACAGAGTGAGTTTTGTAACCAGCAGTTTCATCAAATTGCCGACTGAAGGTGTATGGGACTGTACTCTCGAGTTTGTAGACATCCGGAATATTCAGCGCCTCACCGGTAATGGCCGAATACCCTGCGATGCTGCTCTCATCTGTGGGTATGGTAAAGGTGTTGTAGATAAGCTTCTCTCCCTTGGGCAGCCTCTTTTGCAGGGTTGAATTCTGGGTATAGGTGAACCGCAGTTGATCCTTGCCTCGAATATAGATTGAGCCGGCATCGGCGTTTACCACCCGGCGAGCCTCCGTCAATATATGCTCCATGAGAATGTCGAGGTCTTTGACCTGATTGAGCTCAGTACCCAGTTTGGTCAAAACTTCCAGTTTTTGCCTCTCGGTAAGCATCGGCTTCATCTCCGACAAAAAAGGTTCAATTGCCCAACAGCACCATCATTACAGAAGCCAGAAGCAAAAAAGTGAAAACAATAGATTGAAAGAGAAGCCCTCTCATCAAAAAATGGCCTACGTCCCGGTGAAAATGTCCTCGTCTCTGCGCATTATCAGTGCCGAGACCCGGGTGAAAGCAAAAGGGTTTCTTGCGACTGTTTATTCCAAGGATTCGTGAATGATGCAGGCTAGTTATCTTGCAAGAATCATTCCCCGTTCTATCTGGCAACAGTCAGTGTTTTTCCGGAAGCCACCCACATCCCTCCCCTGTCGAAGATCCCGGCCAGGTGGCGAGGATAGGGAAGGATGAACCTGGCCGTTACGCTCTCGCCCGCCTTGCCCTGCTCGGCTGACGGACTTGCGCACCGGGCAAGGGTGCTGTGACGACAATAAGATTTCTCTCGAGCGCTCTGCGCTTTGCTCTATCCGATTCAGTCCCCTCGGAAGGGAGAAGATATCAGGGGAAATGATGAAGCTGAATCGTGGATAGGTCTAAGAACTACCACCGTCGGTTAAGATTTCTTTTTCGTCCACTTGACCTGGCTTCGATTCTTGAATCTAATCTCGCCTCCATTTGCTGGGGTGTAGTAGAAGGAGAACTTGTATGTGAGTCCATCTGGGATGAGGTAGGAGATGACATATAAAATGTCGCCATTTTCAAAGGTCTGTTTTATCCCCACAATGGGGTAGGTGACAAAATCAAAGTATCCTAGCCCCTGTTCAAAGATGAGGGTAGCTTTCTTGATTTCAAAAGGACGTATGTCAAATCCTGGATAGGTGGTCTCCCACACCCCGATCAACTCATCCGGAACCGTTATCTCTTTTTTGCATTGTGCTCCAAAGAGTGTAGCGAAAATCGCCAAAGCTATGAAAATTGTCTTCGATTTCACTCGCGTCTCCTGAACGCGTACATCCAACTAATACGTACTCTAATATACAAACGGTCAGAGGACAATACCACTAAAAACGAAAAAATCCCTGCCCCGCAGATGTGTGATCCTCCGGGGGAGGGACTGACGTTTCAGCTGTTATGAGGCAGAATACGTCACCGCTGCCTCTGACTCTTCTCCCGACTTTGTCTCTTCCTGGGCCATCACCTCCAGGAAGGCATCCACCACCTTGGGATCGAACTTTCCGCCAGCCCCTTCCTTGATGAAGTCGACGACAGTCTCTCTGGCCAACCCCGCTCGGTAGGGGCGATCTGAGATCAGGGCATCGAAGTGATCGGCCACGGAGAAGATGCGGGCCCCAAGGGCAATTGTGTCTCCAGAGAGCCCTTCAGGGTAACCCGAGCCATCAAAATACTCATGATGATGTAAAACTATGGGGATCACTCCGGCATACGCGTCGATTGGCTCCAAAATACGTGAGCCAATGCGGACGTGCTCACGCATGAACTGATATTCCTCGTCGGTCAACTTGCCGGCTTTATCGAGAATCTCCGGGGGAATGCCAATCTTGCCAATGTCATGCAGCAGCCCGCCCCTATGCAGGTCGTCCAGTTCCCTCTGATTGAGGCCCATAACTTGGCCGATCTTCAAAGCGAGTTGGGTCACCCGCTCGGAATGGCCCGCCGTCCAGGCAGACTTGGCATCTATAGCCCGGGCCAGAGCGTATAGGGTGCCCCAGTTTAGTTCGTCCAACTCCTCAATGAGTCGGGCATTGGACATGGCCACCGCCACCTGATCAGCCAGCTGGCGGGCCTGGACTGAATCTTCCTCATTTACCGCTTCTGGATCAAGGTAGCCCAGAACGATCAGACCTGACAGCCTTTCGTTAACAAACATGGGCAGGGCCAAAAATATCTCTGCTTCCAGTTCTGCCAGGGACGCAAGGTATTGCGGGTATTCGTCGGTAGGATCTATCAGTAACTGTTCCGGATTATCGTAGAGCTCTTGCACATCTTCAGGCGAAAGCGTGATTGGCACCAGCCAGTTTTCGCTCTCGGACTCGCCATACTGGATATGCATCAACCCCGCATCTGAGGATTCGGAGTCAAACAGCCCCACGCCAACACAACCACAGGGGAAAAGCTCTCTCATCCGGGTAAGTATGGTGTCCACGATTTTTCTGGTGTCCAGTGCCGAAAGAATTGAGCGGTCGATCTCATTCATTATAGTCAAGGCATTGAATTGTTGGCCCAATCGACCGGCCATGGTATTAAACGATTCTGCGAGTTCCTGAAACTCATCGCCGCTGGTGACTGAAACCTGAGCAGCAAAATCCCTCTCAGCGATGCGCCGGGTTCCCTCCTGCAGCTTTTCTAAAGGAATCAGGCTCCTCCTGATCTGACTGATGCTCAGGAGCAGTACCACCCACAGTGCGAGGAGGACCACAAGGGGAAAAATTTGCTTGAAATTGGCCATGGGCGCCAGCACATGAGCTTTGGATTCACTTAAAATCAGAATCCACTCCGGAGCAAAAAAGCTGAACTTTAAGTACAAGATCCGGTAGCTCGCAATGTACGCTTTACCTTTATGGTGCCACTCGAATTGGCCCCATTTGGACTGAGTCATCTCGGAGGTCATCTGCTCCGGAAAAGACACAGGAGCGGGGAGCGTGGAAAAAATGACTTTTCTCTGCCGGTCCAGAATGCAAAGCTCGGTCATGGGCGGCAGTGGGTTCTCCTCGGGTGTGCCCCACAAATAGGTGGTATTGACTTCTGCCCACAGAGTTCCCCTCGCTGGCGATTGTGGATCAAGCGCCCTCTCCAGAAATACACGCATGGCTCCACTCGGGAGACGCTGGGAAAACAGAAGCGTCTTGCCGGAAAGCAAGTGCTCCTTCTCTCCTGGGCTAAGCTGCTGGGGCTCCTGGATCTGGCCAAAAAGAACCGTGGGGATTCGTGAAGAGCTGATCAGGGCAACCGCTTCGAACCGCTCGCCTAAACGTTTACTTAATTCCTGGGCAACGTGGTCAGAGGTACTGCTAGAGTCGTTCACCAAGCTGGAAGCAACCATATGCATCTCGGCCTGGAGAAATCGCAACCGTTCAGCAATCGCAATACCCATGGCCTTGGCCGCCTGGTAAAGCCGTCTCTGGCTTTGCTGGTTGAGTTGCTTGGTGACATGGGTAAAGGAGAGGATAGCGAGAACAGTTATGGGAATGAGGGCGCAGGAGATGAAGAGCAGAAAAATCCTGCGTGCTACCTTGCTTCGGAGGAATGCGGTATCAATTTTCATGAGCGTCGCCGCTATTAAAACTCATCGCCACGACCCACATAGAGACCATCGTTGGCGCGGACTATGTCATCGGCGCTTTCCGCGGCTGTGAGTGGTAAGTTGAATAACCCGTCTTTTCCCATGCTGAAGAGATCATAGGTTGAATTGAGCGGGTGATCTGCGTGGTCTTTCCGCGCGTTTTTTGGCTCCCCGGTCACCGGGTGCTTTTCATCCAACTCGTAATTCAGATACTGATACGGGTTTCCCCAGGGATCCAAATAGGTCCCCCTGTGAATCTCGGCCAGATCATTGGGCAGTCTGCCGAAGCCTGCGTCGAACAGGGCGATCTCTTTTTCCAACACCCGAACATCTATTATAGCTTGCTCAGTGGCAACAGTATCAAGGTGATTTTTGTACACCGGGACCGCAATGCCGGTGAGCGTCGCTACTATGGCGAGGCTCACAAGGAGCTCAAAGAGCGTATAGCCCAGGCAGAGACCAATCTGCTGCCACAGGGGACGGGCTGGAGCCATCTGCTGGAGCCATCTCGGCACCAGCAACGGTAAAGCAGCCATTTCCGTCCCTTCTTCTTGCATCGTGCATAAGGGCATAACCGGTGCAGGCTGTGAGCGCGTTCCTTTTCTGTTTCCACCTCATTGCTTGCGAGGAGGCCGCTTAGCTTCGCCGGGTAGGTCTGGTCGCCTCGCAAGCATACCAGTTGCTAGGGTCTCACCTAGCACAAACCTGACCCGAGAAGTGATCTTCAATCACCCGATCACCCTGGGAGCACAAGCTCGCATGGAACAACGGGCCCTTTGAGTCCTCCCAGGTGGCGATAGTCGCACTGCCTTCGGTTAGATGCAGCAAAAACGATGCCATTAAAGTCGGCTATTATAGGTCCTCTTACCTTTTTGTACAATGCATTATGAGTTTGCCTTGATCACACAACCGTTATTTTTGCTAGTTTCTGGGAACGGGTGGTTTCTTTGCTCTTTAAATTGTATCTCCCTAACTGATTGGAATCAATCATGTTGCCCGCGCCCGGGCTTCATCGATTTGAGCGATGGCACACGCCAGGTTGGAGCTTCTCGACACCACGGGTCTTGACGCAAATTTTCTCTTGCATGGTGATTTTTTTGCAGGCAGGATGCTCATTCCCGGGGCATATTATAGGCTCCGGTGAAACTCCACACGTTACCCAACGAGCCTTTGGCGACAGCCTCTCATTGGTATCTGTCATTACGGTTGGAGGCTATCTTCAGTCCATCTTGCGGAGAATCCGTCCGTTTCCGGACTTCTTCGCTTCAGTATATTTTCATATACCTGTCTTTTTGTCCGGTACGAACCATTTCCATCTTGCCGGTATTCCACAAAGAATCATGGTTAGCGCTCCTTGACTGCGACAACACATGGTTATTGTTAACATTTCACCTGAGTAATCTATGACGTCTGACTTTTTCACTTGCCACTTTTCCCGCCATTTTGTAGCCTGAATTTAGCCCGTGTTTTTCGTTCCGGCGCGATGCTCATCTACACTCTCCTATTGCTCTGATAGGGCTAAAGCTCACCCAGCCAAACCGCACTGGCCAATAAGCCAAAGTGGCAAACGGTGAGTGTCCGTTTACGAGGAAATCGAGATGAAAGACAAAGATAAAAACGCAGAGCACACCACAGGTGAGGTGGCGAAGTTGCCCCAAACTCATAATACATCGGAGAAATCGGTTGCCCATTCCATACCAGGTGAGGAACTGATCGCTACAGCGAGGGGAGAGTGGGAGCGAACCTTCAACTTCATACCTGACCCAATTGCAATTATAGACAGACACTATCGTATCATTTGGGTTAACAGAGCGATGGCCGATAGGCTGGGCATCAACCCCGATGAGGCAGCGGGGCTGACCTGTTTCGAACACATCCATGGGAAGAGAAAACCGCCGCCATTTTGCCCGCATAGCAAATTGCTGGCTGACGGTCAGGAGCACACGGCTGACTTTCATGTGACGCGTTTGGGCGGTGACTTCCTCGTTAGTGTCTCGCCCCTCTGTGACACCAAAGGACAGGTGATCGGGAGTATCCATCTTGCCCGCGACATCACCAAGAGTAAGCGTACTGAGGAGGTACTGCGGAGGCGAACTCACGCTCTGGGTGAGCGGCTCAAGAAACTGAATTGCCTGTTTGCCATTTCCAAGCTGAGGGAGCAGCGGGAATTGTCGTGGAGCGAGATCTTTCAGGGGATTGTCAATTTAATCTCCCCGGCATGGCAGTATCCGGAGATCACCTGTGCACGAGTCATGTTGGGGGAAGAGGAGTTCAGGACGGAAAATTTTAGAGAAACAATTTGGAAGCAGGTTCGGGACATCACAGTCTATGGCGAGCGCATTGGAGTTTTGGAGGTCTGTTACCTGGAGGAAAGGCGAGAAAGCGATGAAGGACCTTTCCTGAAAGAAGAGAGAAGTCTGCTCAATGCCATTGCCGAGCGGTTTGGAAGACTCCTAGAGCGACAGGAGACAGAGGAGAGGCTGCGCAAAGCCCATGACGAACTGGAAATGCAGGTTGAGACCCGAACTGCCGAACTTGCAAGAGCAAATGAAGAATTACGGATTGAAATAGCAGAGCGCAAGCGGGCGGAAGAGGCCTTGCGAAAGAGCTCGGGAAAATTAGAGTCTTTCGCTTACTCGGTTATGCACGATCTCAAAAGTCCGTCTGTGGGCATCTATGGATTGACGGAGCTCCTCCATAAACACTACAAGGATGCACTCGATGAACGGGGTAGGACCTACTGTGATCAAATCTTGAAGGCTGCCGTGCACCTTGCTGCTCTGGTTGAAAAGATTAATACCTACGTTAAAACCAAAGAAGCACCCCTAAAGATTACGAAGAGCAACGTGAAAGAGATGCTGCAAATCGTTAGAGACGAATTCTCCCCCAGGCTGGCCGTTCGTCAAATCGATTGGCTGGAACCCGAGACCATCCCAGAGATACAGGCTGATACCATATCAATCCTGAGGGTATTTAGAAATTTTGTGGATAACGCCCTGAAGTACGGCGGAGAAGATCTCAGCGAGATTCGAATTAGCTATGAGGAATCTGATGACTGCCACATATTTTCTGTTAGTGACAATGGTGCAGGGATCAGAGAGGAAGCGTATGAAAGGATTTTTGACGCCTTTCGCAGGGAGGACACATCTAAACCCGTCGAGGGGGCCGGCCTTGGGTTAGCAATAGTAAGTGAGATAGCTGATCGTCATGGAGGCAGGGTTTGGGTTGAGCCCGGCAAAGAAAAAGGAACAATATTTTACATATCCGTGTCAAAGGATCTCTGAACATTGCTCTACCCCAAGCTCCCCTCACTACACATCCTCATAATTCTTGGCGTTTCAACGTTACCATGGTAAATAAGCAGTTCCAAGTCAACTCGTCACCCGAGATCAATTAAGCAGAATCGTAACTAGACCGTATTATTCATGAAGCCCAATAATCCGTGAATAAGGCAGGCTAGCAGTAAGTAAGAACCCATATTTACCAGAAATTACTTTTATACGATTATCTATTTTGCAACCCAGGATAACTACATGTCCCTTCTCCCCCCAATAGACTGTGTCGCAATTCGTCATCCCGGCCAAGTCCCGCAAAGCGGGACGGGAGCCGGGATCCAGACGACGTCCCCGCGAAGCGGGGAA
>CAYFXH010000023.1:0-17816 GCA_964346905.1 uncultured Desulfobacteraceae bacterium
GGATCTCTTTAACGAAGGTTTTCAGGCCGTCTTCGTCGCCACCGGTCTCCACAAGAACGTCCAGCTCAAAATTCCCGGCGAAGACGCGAAGGGCGTGGTACCCGGCGTTATCTACCTCCGGAGGATGAATCTGAACGAAACCGACGAAACCGGCAAGCGGGTGGTGGTCATCGGCGGCAGCAACGTGGCCATAGATGCCGCACGCACGGCGTTGCGTAAGGGTGCCGACGAGGTGACCATCCTCTATCGTCGCATCCGCCGCAGCCATCAGGCGATGCCCGCTCAGGAGGAGGAAGTCAGGACCGCCGAGGCTGAAGGCATCCGCATCGAGACTGAAGCCAAGCCCGTTGAGGTGCTCACAGAAAACGGCAAGGTGATCGGGCTGCGTTGCCAAAAGATGGAAACGAAGAAGCCTAAGGCGAAGGGCGACCGTCGCCCAGCCCCCGTCGAGGATTCGAAATACGATATTGCCTGCGACATGGTTATCCCCGCCATCGGACAGAAGGCGGCCCTGGAGGTCTTTGAGGGCACCGACGGCGTGAAGCTGACCAAATTTGGTACAGTTATGGTCGATCGGGACACCTATCAAACCACCCGTCCGGGGCTGTTTGCGGGTGGCGATCTCTACACCGGTCCATACAGCGCCATCAGGGCCGTCGCGGCGGGACGCGAGGCCGCGCTGTCGATCGACCGCTTCGTGCGCGGCGTTGACCTGACCGAGGATCGCCCGTTCAAGCCGAAAGGCAACCGCTGGGAGCCGCTGCCGGAGGACGCGCCGAAAGAGGCCCGCGCGAGCATGCCGGAAGTCGAGCCTGCCGAGCGCAAGCGTGATTTTAGGGAAATCGAGTTGGGTTTTACGGAAGAAGACGCCCGCCACGAAGCGGGCCGTTGCGTCTCCTGCGGGACCTGTTGCGAGTGCGGCCTGTGCGTGGAGGCCTGCGAGGCCAAGGCCATCGATCATTCCATGGAAGATGAAGTGAAAGAAATCGATGTGGGTTCAATCATTGTGGCCACTGGCTTCGATCCCCTGGATCCGACACCGATGGAGCAATACGGATATGGCAAGTACGCCAATGTATTCACCAACCTGGAGTTTGAACGGCTGTCGAACGCAACAGGACCGACGGACGGCGAGCTCCTGAAGCGAGACCCGAAGGACCGCTTCAAGTACACAGAGCCTCCGAAGAGCGCGGCGATCCTTCACTGTATCGGCAGCCGCGATAAAAACTACCACGAATATTGCTCGCGCACCTGCTGTATGTATGCGCTTAAGTATGCTCATCTTCTCAAGGACAAGTGCGGACACGATACTGAAGTTTACAATTTCTACATCGACATGCGTTGCTTTGGCAAAGGGTATGAGGAGTTTTATGAGCGCGTACAGAGCGAGGGAGTGCGTATGGTTCGTGGCAAAGCCTCTCGGGTGGAAGAAAATGACGGGATGCTGATAGTGACAGCCGAGGATACGCTTTCAGACAGAATGGTGAAAGTTCCGGTGGAGATGGTGATCCTGTGTACCGCCATGGAGCCTCGCGCAGACGCAAGCGAAGTGGCGCGCATCTTTGGTATTAGCATCGGAACTGACGGTTTCTTTCTGGAGGAGCACCCGAAGCTCGAGCCGGTTTCTACGGCTTCCAGCGGAGTTTTTCTGGCCGGAGCCTGCCAGGGGCCCAAAGATATTCCCGACGCGGTAGCCCAGGCCAAGGGAGCCGCCGCCGAGGCGCTGGCCCTCAGCACTTCTGGACAAGTAGCGGTGGCCCCTATGATTTCATCAATCGAGCCAGACATATGTATTGGCTGCCAGATGTGTATAGGACTGTGTGCATACTCGGCAATCGAATTCAATGAGTTGAAAGGTGTTAGCGAGGTAAACGAAGCCGTATGTAAAGGCTGCGGAAGTTGCGCCGCCCACTGCCCCAGTGGGGCTGCCAAGGTCCGGCACTTTACCGACGAGCAGATTTTTGCAGAAATCGATGGAATCATGAATGCAATCGCAGCAGTAGGAATGTAACGATTGTGGATTGCGGATTGCGGATCTAAAAGCAAGGAGTCAGGAGTCAGAATCCAGAATTTAGATTTCACGTTTCAGTGTTCAGGTTTCAGCTTTGTGCTTTTCTTTCCTGACACCTGACACCCTGAGACTCAGTGCTTGGGATTTGGGACTTCGGATTGTGGATTGCGGATTGCGGATTTGGGAATCTAGAAGACCTAAGCCTGAAAATACAAACCGTACCAACTTTAGACATTTGCTGGGAGGGGGAACATGGAAGAATTTCAACCAACCATTATCGCCTTTGTCTGCAACTGGTGCACCTATACCGCAGCCGACCTGGCAGGGACCTCAAGGTTGACCTATCCCCCCAACGTTCGACTGATCCGGATGATGTGCACTGGGATGGTAGATCCCAAGTATGTGATTAAGGCGATGCTGGAGGGGGCGGATGCAGTTCTTATCAGCGGCTGTCATCCCGGAGACTGCCATTATATCAACGGGAACTACAAGGCCCGCCGACGGGTGAAGTTGTTGAAAGAGATCCTGCCCAGATTCGGATTTGAAGAGGACCGTGTAAAGCTGGCCTGGATTGGTGCCAGTGAGGGCGTTGATTTCGCTAAGACCATGAAAGACCTCGTTGACGAGATCAAGGCCTTGGGTCCCAGTGAGGTACGGTACCAGATGGTACTGTAATCTCGCGAGGTGTTTGGAGGAAACAGATGGCGAACACAGCGAAGATAGAGGTAAAAGACCAGAACTTTCTCGCCTCATTGCAAGGGTTCTTTCAGACAATGTTGCGACAAGGTGAGGTGAACGGACTACTGCTTGCCCGGCATCTGCCAGCAAAGAATGCGGTTATGCCTACCCTGGTGACCGATCCGGAAAAACTCAACAACGTTGATCCGCTAGCACCGACTTTCCCAATTAATGCTGCCAAGGTAGTTAGCAAACTTACGCGCAGACCTTTGGACGGGCAGGTAGCTGTGGTACTGCGACCTTGCGAAATTAGAGCCTTCATCGAACTGGTGAAGCTAAAGCAGGGGAGCATGGAGAACGTGGTAGTGGTAGGGATAGACTGCTATGGCGCCTACAGCAACATACACTATCACAGGTTTGCCGGGGAAAATGGCACCCAGGCTACCCTCCGATTTTATCAGAATATAGAAGGGGGGGGTGGTACAGCCTGGGAAGACTTTGATCTGTCTCCGGCATGTAAAGCCTGCGAATCTCCCGTTCCAGTCAACGCAGATCTGGCCCTTGGGTTGTTTGGTGTTGATATCAACCTTCAGTTGCTGGTGAAGGCCAATACATCCAAGGGCGAAGAGCTCTTAGGCAAGCTGGGGCTATCTGAAATGGAAGAGCCAAAGGCCCGTGAAAAGGCGATCGCTGCCCTGGTGGCTGAGCGTATTGCTTACCGGGACAAGATGTTCGAAGAGACCAGTGAGGCGACGTCCGACCTGAACAAGCTCACGTCATACCTTGCCAACTGCATCAACTGCTATAACTGCCGGGTGGCTTGTCCGGTGTGCTACTGCAAGGAGTGTGTTTTTGTCACCGATGTGTTCGATCATGAACCTTCTCAGTATCTCCGCTGGGCGAAGCGCAAAGGCATCCTAAAAATACCTACAGACACGGTCTTTTACCATATCACCAGGCTCGTCCACATGAGTACAGCCTGTATCGGTTGCGGCCAATGTTCCAACGCCTGTCCTAATAATGTTCCGGTGATGGAGCTTTTCCGAACCATTGCAGGGTACACCCAGAAGGCTTTTGACTATGAAGCTGGACTTAACCTGGATGACGAGCCTCCCCTCTCAGTATTTAGGGAAGATGAGTTTCAGGAGGTTGTTGCTAAGATGCACTAGATCAATTTCCTCTCCCCTAGAGGGGAGAGGATAAAGGTGAGGGGTGAAAAAATCATCTCGTCCCCCCCTCACCCTGACCCTCTCCCCCCCAAGGGCGGAGAGGGAATTCGTTGCCTCAGACTTTGATTTAAAGAAGCTCTTTACACCTGAAATTAAGAGGTTTCTTACCATGAGGAAAAAAATTGGCTCGGCTTTGGTGGTGGGTGGAGGTATCAGTGGTATCCGCTCGGCGCTGGATCTGGCTGAACTGGGTTACCACGTGAAACTCATCGACCGGGGGCCAAACCTGGGTGGCACCCTAACGCAACTGGACTACCAGTTTCCCACCGACCATTGCGGCATGTGCAAAATGCTTCCCTTGGTGGAGCGGGATTCATCCTCCCAGTACTGTTTGCGAAAAGGGTTGTTCCACGAAAACATCGAAATCATGCTCTCTACAGAACTTATGGCCATTGAAGGTGAACCAGGCAAATTCCAGGTTACCCTGCGACAGAAGCCCGCCATTGTGAATCCGGAACGCTGCACCGGCTGCGGGGAATGCTCCCGCGTCTGTCCCGTTGAAGTCCCTGACGAGTTCAACGCCGGGTTGATCAAGAGAAAGGCCGTCTATCTGCCGGTGCCCCATAACATTCCCAATAACTATGTAGTGGACATGGCAGCCTGCACCCTGTGCGGCGAGTGTGAAAAGATCTGCCCAACCGGGGCCATTGACTTCCGCTGGGAGGCCAGGCGGGAATTTCACCTTCTTGTGGTGGATGACGAACTCATCGTTCGAGATTCACTCAAGGATTGGTTGACTGAAGATGGTTTTTCAGTGGACACCGCAGAATCGGGGCCCGATGCGCTGGAAAAGATGACAAGGCAACCCTACCATCTGATGCTTCTGGACATTAAGATGCCGGATATGGATGGGGTGGAGGTGCTCAAAAGGGCCAAGGAATTGCGTCCTGAGCTTCCAGTGGTGATGATGACGGCCTATGCCACGGTTGAGACTGCTGTGGAAGCTATGAAGATCGGCGCCCTGGATTACTTACTGAAGCCTTTTGACCCAGAGACTCTCGTTCCTCTGGTGGTCAATCTTTACGAAAGCCTTGAGCGAGCTGATGAGCGTGAAATGGAAGTGGGAGCGATTGTTTTGGCTGCCGGCTTTGACTCCTTCAATCCCAGGGAAGCAGGAACAAATACCTATGGCTACGGAGAGATTCCCAATGTGGTGACAAGCATCGAATTCGAACGCATGGTCAGTGGCACCGGACCCAATCAGGGAAGGCTTTTGCGGCCCAGCGACGGCAAAGACGTCCGCAGGGTGGCTTGGTTGCAGTGTGTCGGCTCCAGAGATCTTCAGGCCAATGCTGACTACTGCTCTTCCATCTGCTGTATGTTTTCCATCAAAGAGGCCCTTCTGGCAAAGCAACGGAGCAACGGCCAGGTGGAGACTGCCATTTTTTACATGGACATGCGAACCTTTGGCAAAAACTTCCAGCGATACAAGGACAGAGCAGAAAGGGACTACGGTGTCAGGTTCCAGCGGAGCAGGGTCCATTCGGTTGAACAGTCAGGCACGGATGGGGATTTGAGGATCGCCTTTACGGACATTGACGGTACTGTCCATGAGGAGACCTTTGATCTCGTAGTTCTTGCCGGTGGCCAGAGGCCACCAGCGACCACTGAGTCCTTGGCCGAAATGACCGGAGTTGAGTTAAATCCATGGGGCTTCTGCCAGTTACAGCCTTTCTCCTTGAGCAGGACCCACCAGGAAGGGGTGCTTGCCAGTGGATCCTTTTCCGGCCTCCGGGATATCTCTGAATCAGTGATCCAGGCAAGCTCTGCTTCTCTGGTAGCATCCAGCCTCATTCATTCCAAAGGGGGTAGTCTGGCCGATGCGACTGCTCCGGAACCCGTATTCCGCGACGTTTCCCGGGAACCACCACAGGTCATGGTGGCACTCTGTACCTGCGGCGATACTCTGACTCGAGCAGTGAACCTGGAGTCGGTGGAATCTGCAGTTTCAGAGCTACATTCGGTTTGCCAGGTGCATCGAATTGAACGCATCTGTACTCGAGAAGGGTGGAGCCAGCTTGAAGAAGCACTTACGGCCAGCACCGCAAATCGTCTGCTCCTTGGAGCCTGTCCGCCCTATGTCTACACAAGGAAGTTGCGCGAATTTACCGGGCTGAATCCAGCGCTGATGGAGGTGGTGGACATTCATTCCCCAGCATTTCCCAGTAGTGATTTTGACCAAGAGCAGGTAAGCCGGGACATTCGAGCTGCAGTGGCTATGGGTGTCGGCAAACTCAGGGGAATGGACCCATCAGTCCCAACAGCCACCGCGATACATCAGAAGGCCCTCGTGGTTGGAGGCGGTATTGGTGGGATGAGTGCGGCGCTGGCTATTGCCGATCACGGCTTTGCGGTAGACCTTGTGGAAAAGGAAGAGGAGCTGGGAGGTAATCTGCGGGCCCTGCACCGGACTCTCGAGGGTAATTCGCCTCAGGAACTCCTCGAGCAGACGGTCTCACAAGTTGAAAAACATCCTCATATTGCAGTCCATAGAAATGCCAGGGTGCTGCATTCCCAGGGTCGGGCAGGAAGGTTTTTCACCACCATTGAGAATGCAGACTCCGTTGGGGAAACTGTAGAACACGGGGTGACCATTCTTGCCACCGGAGGCAGGGAGGCCACCACCGAGTCATATGCTTACGGACAGAGCGAAGCTATAGTAACTCAGCACCAATTGGAGGAAAAACTCCACTCTGGCTCGATAAATCCTGCCGATTTGAGTGTGGTGACCATGATCCAATGCGTGGACTCCAGGGAGGAACCACGTAATTACTGCAGTAGAATCTGCTGCGGCTCGGCCCTGAAGAATGCCCTCTATCTCAAGGAGCAAAACCCTGAGATCGAAGTGTACATTCTCTACCGGGATATCATGGCCTATGGGTTTTTAGAAACCTACTACACTCAAGCACGCCAGGCGGGAGTCATATTCATCCAGTACGAGGTGAACGATAAGCCCCGGGTGAAGGTGGATAATGACCGCCCCACCATTGAAGTGATTGAACCAATCCTCGGTCGGGAGGTGGTGCTCGAGCCCGACTTGCTTGTGCTCAGTACAGGAATCGTTCCTGGTGATCAGGGGAAATTGGCGGAGATATTCGGAGTGGAAGTGGACCAGGACGGTTTTTTCCAGGAAGCGGAATCCAAGTGGCGGCCAGTGGATTTCATCAAGGAAGGGATCTTCACCTGTGGCCTGGCCCATTCACCCCGCTCTGTCACCGAGACTATTGCCATGGCCGAAGCTGCAGCACAGCGCTCTCTTAGAATTCTTACCAGTGAAAGGTTGGCTGCGGGTGGCGTGATGGCCGAGGTGCGCCACAGCCTCTGTGCTTTGTGCGAAAGATGCATTGCCGCCTGTCCCTACGGCGCCAGATGGCGAGATGAGGATGAAGAGAAAATCCTGGTGGACGAGTTAGGTTGCCAGGGTTGTGGTTCCTGCGCCGCCGTTTGCCCCAACAGCGCCTCAGTGCTGCGCGGTTATCGAGGCCAGCAAATATTTTCAGTGATCGATGCAGCATTGGAAGAAGTATTGTAGCGAGTTTTGCAACTTATAACGCATTGAAGGATTTATGGGAGAATTGAGGGAAACGTTTCAGTGAGCGAATCCCAAAACTCCTGAATCCCTTAATGCCAAAATAACAAGAAGAGTCGTTTCCCTGTAACCAGGAGAATCTTGATTATGGAGCCATTACTACTCAACAAACGTGAGAAGAGGAGGTTGGCCAGTGAGTATGCCGACCTCTGTCTTACCTGCGGTACCTGCACCAGCGGCTGCCCGGTGAGCGGGGCGGACGGGATGGACATGCGCAAGGCTGTGCGGTTGGCCTTGCTCGGTCTTGATCAAGAGCTTGTCGACTCTCGTTTTCCATGGATCTGCACCCTGTGCGGCCGCTGTGAGTATGGTTGTCCCATGAACATCGACCTGATGAAAATGATGAGGTCGGCACGGGCCCATCGCGAGCGGGATAAGGTCCCGGGTGTCATGCACAAAGGCGTGTTGATGTGTCTGGAGAAAGGGAACAACGTGGGCATTCCCAAAGAAGATTTCCTTTTCCTCCTTGAGGATCTGGGCGAGGAGCTGGCCGAGGAACTGCCGGGCTTCGAGGTGCCTGTGGACAAGAAGGGTGCCAGGCTTCTGGTGACCATCAACTCCAAGGAGCCTTTTGCTGAGCCGGAGGACATGTTTTTCTGGTGGAAGATATTCTATGCGGCTCAAGAATCCTGGACCACCACCTCGGACAACTGGGAAGGGGTGAATTGGGGACTTTTTACCGGCGATGACGAGTCCATGCAAGAGGTTGTGCGCCGTATTGTGGAAAACTACCAGAAGCTGGAATGTGAGTATCTACTCTTGCCGGAGTGAGGCCACGCCTACTATGCGACCAGGCTTGGTCTGCAACAGTGGTTCCCTGAGGAAAACGTAAAGTTCGTGAGCATTCATGACCTGCTCAAGGAATATATTGAAACTGGCCGTATTAAACTAGACAAATCCAAACATCCAGAGCTCACCACCTACCACGATCCCTGCAACTATGCGAGAAAGAGTGAGAAGACCTTCGGACATGGCTATTATGAGGAGCCGCGCTGGATTGTTCAGCAGTGTGTCGAGAACTACGTGGAAATGCATCCCAACCGGGCCAACAACTTCTGCTGTGGCGCTGGCGGCGGTGCCTGGGCCATGCCCTATGAAGAGGAGCGCATTTACTACGGCCGGGTGAAGGCCAGGCAAATCAAGGAAACTGGTGCTGAGCTGCTTGTTGCTCCCTGCCATAACTGCCGAGACCAGATTATGAAAAGCTTGCGCAAAGAGTACGACATGATGGATCTGGAGGTTAAATATTTGTGGGAACTCGTAGCCGATTCCCTGGTGATCGAGGGAATAGAGGAAAAGGAAGAAGAGTAGCCCTGCAAAAAAACTCCCACAGCCCTCGACCAATGTTGGCCGGGGGTTTTTTCTTTTTTGAACCCGCATTGCCATCGCGAATTTGCTGTATTTCAGTGCGGAACGTTGGCAGGTTTTGTCGACGTTCTCAGGGTGTTCGACGCTAGAGCAAAACCCACCAACGTTCCCGTAATCCTCATGCCCAAAAAGTAAGCCTCTCAATACAGCAGTTTTTAGGCAAGTTGCAGAGATCAAATAGTGTTGACATTCTCTACATTAGTGTTGACGACCTCTATATACTGTACTAGAATGAGCGTTATGAAAAAGTTCTTCATAGTGTTCTTAGTTTTGCTTGTTGGTATTCTTGCCGTCTTACTATGTCCTCCTTCCACTACAGACCACCACGGAAACGAACTTGACCCTGGCGAAAACTGTACGTTTATGCCCCATACCTTTGTTCCCATCGGGTTTGGACTATCATTTCTTATCACCTTGCCATTAGTAGGATTATTTCTGCTGATGGGCACTGCCTTTCCGCCAGAGATATTTATTTTAGCTCCCTTCAAGCCTCCTCGGTTTCCCTCCTGAATTCCCACAATACATTTCATCATGTTTGACAATTGTCCTGCTGTTTTTCGGGAGTCAGGGAAAAACTACTGCGAGTTGTCAGCAAGCGACAGTGGTGTTTTTTTGACCTGATTGTCCGAAATAACAGCCAAATGCGTCCAATGCTGTCAGACCAAGTCGCTTCGGACAGCCCTACTCGCGCTGTTCCAAGCCACAGTTGTCTGGAGACGCCTATAGGACGCAGAGGAGAAAGAAATGTTTAAGTGGAGAGACTGGCGGGAGAGGCTGGGCCTGTCCTCGCTGGACTACCCGGTGCCCCCGCATGCCAACACCGTCTGGTGCTCGCTTGGCGGACTAACCCTCTTCTGCTTCGTGGTTACGTTTGTCACTGGAGCTGTTCTGACCCAGTTCTACAATCCCACACCTGCGGTAGCCCACGCCAGCGTTCACTACATCCATCAAACACCAGTACTTGGATTTATTAGGGCGTTACACCACTGGAGTGCTAATCTCGGTTTCGCCCTCCTGATTGCCCATATGCTCCGGGTGCTTTTTACGGGCGCCTACCGGCCACCTCGAACTATTACCTGCCTGATTGGCATGGCTTTACTGTTGGTCGCTTACAACCTATTCTTCACTGGCACGGTGCTCAGGTGGGATCAAGAGGGTTATGAGGCGATGGCGCACTTCGTAGCGGTAAACAAGCTACTCGGACCTCTCGGTGCCTTCTTCCAGGAAGATTTCACCCTTTCCACGTCAATGTTGGCCCGGATGTACGGTCTGCACGTGGGCGTTCTTTCGAGCCTTTTCGTAATACTGATGGTGCTTCACGCTCTATACGTTAAGCATTTTGGCATCGCCCCAAAACCATATCAGAGTCACGAGGACTACCAAGCCAGCCTAGCCGACGGAGCTACTTTCACCAAACACCTCAAGGGGTTGGCGATCTACGGCACTGTTCTTCTAGCTATTCTCTTGGGGCTCTCCTTCTTTCTACCACCAGGAATGCTGGATGCGCCGCAGGCGGGCGTCGAAATGACCAAGCCACCGTGGCTGTTTTGGCTCTTCTACCCGATTGAGTCTGCCATGGGAATTATCGGTATCCTCGTTGGAGCGATGCTGGTTGCACTCGGCCTTCTTCTGATTCCAATTCTGGGGATGGCCATTGGCGAGGAGAAGAGGCTCTACCGAGTGGTCAATACTATCGTCCTCATTGGCCTGATTGTCTGGCTGGGGTTGATGGTCATTACATATTTTTCACCCGTAATGCAACACCTGTGATCAAAGAATGGAGAAGACAAAATGGACAGAAGAAAGATGATCCGATTTACCTTACTCACATTACTAGCTGCCAGCGTGGCCTTTTCCTGGTCAGCAGTGGCTTGGGGGCACGGGGAAGGAACGAGTATTACGCCGGCCTCTCTGTCTGTCAAGGCCGGCTCGGAGTTAAAAGTGGTGGTGAATGGACTCATGGGAACCGACACAGCTAGCTTCCGGCTTACGGGAATTTCCGGAAAATATGACCTGGGTAAGTTCCTAATCAGCAGCGACGACTTCACCCAGATATTAGAGATTCCGGCCGATGCACCGTCGGGCAGCTATCGCCTGACCGTTGAGGGGGGCGGGAAAAACGCTAAAGTGGTAATTACCATAAACTGAATCGAGAACAGGCTCTCCTTATCTATTTATTTATGGATATATGGATACATAGGCTGAGTGTGGGTTTATAGTTATCAAACGCATTTACCTATCAGTTCAATCGGAGTGCATATAAGGTATTTATTCCATTTTAGTATTCCTCCATATGTTGCGCTCAGGGGTCAAAATCAGGTCCCAACGGTTGGGATAGTACGTACATTATCCCCCAGCTCTAATGGGAGTGTACTTAACTCATCACTATTTACACTCAGCCCGTCCTGGCACTTCTACGCATCGTCGCACTGATAAGGCAAACTCATGGCCCTTTTCTTGCAGAGGTTTACGAGAATATGACGGAGGTGATCACCACGGATCTGTGATTGAGGGATGTCGAACCTGCCGCCTAGAGATGGCTAATACTGTGCTATGCAAAATCTTTTCGACACAGCGCTAATAACAACGAAAAATATAGATCTTTTCCTCATAGTCCATTCCTAATGGGATATGGAGAAACATTCAAGATACTAACGAGTTCGGTAGAAGAAAGAACTGAGTTATGGAAGCTGCACGGCACCAGACCTCCGCTGTAATCGCAACGCTTGTTGACAATCACCAGCGTTTCCTGTCCTTCCTCAGGCGTCGCGTGGAGAACTCCTCCGACGCCGAGGAAATCCTCCAGGCCGCCTTTGTAAAGAGTGTGGAAAAATCCGATTCGATTCGCGACAGCGAAACCGTCGTCGCGTGGTTCTACCGTTTGCTGCGAAATGCGGTTATTGATTACTACCGTCACCGGGACGCCGAATGCCGTGCATTAAAACGGCTGGCAGGATTGAACACCGGGACGGAGACGATTGAACCAGACTTTGAAAACGCAATCTGTCAGTGTGTAAACGATCTGTTGCCGACCCTTAAGGACGACTATTCTGCGCTGCTCAGGCGCATTGACTTAGAAGGCGCAAGTGTTGCCGAAGTTGCGACCGAGATGGGCATGACAGCCAACAACACGCGAGTTAAACTCCACCGCGCCCGGACAGCCCTACGCAAACAGCTGGAACTAAGCTGCGGCAGTTGCGCTGAACATGCATGCCTCGACTGCACCTGCCTGCGCCCCGACTGAACTCCGAGGCCCTGCCCAGTGTAATGCCCACCGATGTCATCCGTCTACCCAAGCAAAACGGTACACGGTTTGATTTGCCAAACCGTTTCAGAACGAGGAGCGAAGATGCGATATTGGTTTTCTTTAACGTGTGCAATTCTTCTTGAGGTTGCAGGCACCACGTCGATGAAGCTATCCGAAGGTTTCACGAAACTCATTCCGTCCGTTTTGCTCTTTGTATTCTACGCGGCTTCGTTTGTTGCTCTGACCTTCTCCCTGCGAAAAATCGACGTGAGTGTTGCCTATGCCATCTGGTCCGGTATTGGTACGGGGCTGATAACGGTCATAGGAATGTTCTATTTCCGTGAATCAGTAACAGCCTTCAAGCTGATGAGCATTGGAGTCATTCTTGTTGGTATTGTTGGACTCAATCTCAGTGGAGTCCAACATTGACCTTTCAATGACTGATTAATGGTGCCGAGCGGACGCGGTGAAACGTCGCTGTGTTTCGCGACTACAGCCTTGCAACCACCACTCACCGGTAGTAGGAAAGGAGACAAATAGTGATGTTATCAAAACAAGAGATTCAGGCAATGTATCAATCGGGGGCAAAGCACTACGACTACTATGTGCAGCTCTATAGAATACTTGGGTTTCGTCTCAAAGCCTACCGCTCGCGCGCAGTAACACTGTTACATCTTCAACGGGGAGACTGTGTCGTCGATCTCGGGTGCGGGACTGGGCTGAACTTTGCCCTTATAGTTGAGCAGATAGGATCAGAAGGTCGATTGATAGGTGTTGATCTAACTCCAAAGATGCTTGAATGCGCGCGGGAGAAGATTGAGCGCTCTGGTTGGAAAAACGTAGAACTAATCCAGTCAGATATAGCAGCGTACGACTTTCCGGAAGGGGTCAACGGAGTGCTGTCGACCTGCGTTTTCGGCTACGTGGCCGAGTACGATCGTGTAATCAAAGCGGCCTCGAATGCCCTCGTTCCGGGTGGCCGTCTGGTAATCTTGGATGGTAAACAGCCCGAGCGCTTGCCATCATGGTGGTTCAAACTCGTCTTGTGGCTAGGGCGACCGTTTGGGGCGACCCTTGATTATTTTGAACGTCATACTTGGGAATCGCTAGAACGTTATTTCCAGGAGACTGCGTTCGAGGAAATGTATGGGGGGATGATATACATCTCATCTGGCGCGACAGCACAGGAGGCGGCTGGACAAGGCGCTCAAAGCGACGGAGTAAACTCTACGTTTTAGCGCTACAGTTAGGTGCCAGGGTGATCTCAATGCAAACAAAAGCTGTTATGAGGAGCACTTGTGGTTCTAAGTAAGCAAGAAACCCGAGATTTGTACCGAAAGCGCGCTAAGCGTTATGACCACGCCATGTGGATCTATCGTCTCGCAGGGTTCCGAGTAGATAAGTACCGTCGAGATACAGTCGCTTCTCTATCCCTGGAACCAGGTGACGTGGTAATTGATATTGGTTGCGGTACAGGCTTGAATTTTCCTTTCCTTGAGCATGCGGTGGGAGAAAGTGGCAGAATCACCGGAGTCGATCTAACCGATGCGATGCTGGATCAGGCTCGCGATCGTGTTCGAACTGCTGGCTGGCAAAATGTGGAACTCGTGCAATCGGATTTGGCTCAATATGAGTTTCCAGCAGGAGTAGCAGGAATTCTCTCGACTTTGGCGATCACCCTGGTTCCAGAATATGATGAAATTATCGAGACAGGCGCACAAGCGCTGAAGCCTGGCGGAAGGATGGCGATTCTTGATTTCAAGAAGCCTGATGGTTGGCCTAATTGGTTGGTTCGATTAGCCGCATGGCTGAACAAGCCTTACGGAGTGAGCTTAGAGCTTGCAGACCGCCACCCTTGGGAGGCAATTCAGCAACACCTCAATGAAGTCCTTTTTCAAGAATACTACTTCGGTGTTCTTTATCTGTCGGTTGGATTTGTTCCTGATAGCACAGTCTAAAATTGCTATTTTACCCTTATGAGGCCTCCTCTTGGCAAGGGAGAAACATATCATGGTAACGAAAAAATGCGGTTTCTCGTTGAAATGAGATTCGATGGTACCGTAATAGGGCTCAACGTTCCGATTTGGAGGTTACATATCATGCTTGAACGACAACATAATGTAAGTCTAGCAATTACACCATCCGCATATCCTATCTAAGCGACTGGCAAACTTTCCATCTTGGCCAGCTGCCTTAGCTTCGCCTCCATCTTGCCATACTGTCAGTCTGCCCAGCGAGCCATGCTCTGGAACCTTACATAGTAGAACCTGTCTTGACATCCAGCTCTATGTTCTGCATATTTCTTGGTATCTGGACTTGTTAGGATTACGGTATGTTTCCAATTCGCGACGAAAATCCAACGATTCATACTTCTGTTGCAACATTCATACTGATTGCTGTCAACTTAGCTGTATGGGTCTTCGTTCAAGGGTTGGGCTCTCATCCTACCCTGGCAAAATCAATCTGCCAGTTCGGCGTGATTCCCGGTGAGCTTCTGGGAACGGTACCGGCAGGAACGCGGATTCCTGTCGCACCGGGCCTTGCCTGCGTGCTTGACACCAACCCCGACTGGATAACGGTGGTAACCTCCATGTTCATGCATGGAGGATGGCTCCACGTGTTGGGGAATATGTGGTTTCTTGCTGTGTTTGGTGACAATGTTGAAGATGTCATGGGACGGGTCAGGTTCGTGGTTTTCTACCTTATCTGCGGTGTGGCGGCAGTCGCTGCGCAGATGATCTCCAACCCGTCAAGCGCTGTTCCCATGGTGGGCGCATCGGGAGCTATCGGAGGTGTAATGGGCGCTTACGTGATCCTGTTTCCCCGCGCACCGGTGCACATGCTTATATTTTTGGGATTCTTTATTACTCGGGTGGTGGTGCCTGCTTTTTTTATGCTCGGCTACTGGTTGCTCCTGCAGGTACTGGGGGGACTCTTCTCCCTAGGAGTCGCATCGGGAGGCACCGCTTTCTGGGCGCATGTAGGCGGCTTTATCGCAGGAATTGCACTGGTTAAGGTTTTTTGCAGTAGCGGAAGCGTTGCGGATCGTCGGAAACGTCGCGGACGCACCGACCGAATGGTCAGTCGTTACTCAAAGAATTGACTGCATGCATTAGCATTACGTGCCATAAAGAAATAGCGCTTACACCGTGATTTGAAAAGACACATTCGACGCCGACATGTTGTGTTAGAGCCCAAAGGAACTGTAGCTTAGATTCAGGGATGTAATCTATATTTTCGCAGTTAGCGAGGTGAGTTCATATATCTCATCCTAATGTAAACTCAGATATCCTTTGATCAAGCCATTTCGTATCCCTCTTTCACAACTTCCCTGACGGCCTCCATAAAAGCACTCAACGTTGGCGAAAGCCACCTATCTCTGTACCATATCATTAGCGTTGCAACTTCCAACTCTCCCTCAGCCCAGGATAAAGCAGCCAAACGTCCCTGAGAAATATCTTCTGCCACGGTGATTTCAGGAAGGATAGTAACGCCTACTCCCGCCATGACACACTGTTTGATTGCTTCCACGCCGTTAAACTCGATTGTGGTGTCATATCGAACTTTTTCAGTGCTAAGAACTCCTTCTAAGGTTTTCCTGTAACTGCAATCTAACTTCGAAAAGAGGAGGGTTTCGCCTTCCAGATCTCGGGTGCGAACAGCCGGTTGACTCACCAACTTATGTTTGGGATGGGTCACCAGCACCAGAGTCTCAATCCCCAGGACCTCTGCTTCAAGGTCGGCAGCGTGAAACGACTCTGTCAGCAAAAACGCCAGATCGGTTATTCCTTTGCGAAGGTCTTTCTGAAGGCCTTCATGAGTGCAGGAGGTGAAGTGTAACCGAACTTTTGGAAAGCGAGAACGAAACTGTTTAATTACGAGCGGCAACCGGTGAACGCTAAGAGTTTCGGGAATTCTTATGGTCAACGAGCCTCTTAACTCCTTTTCACCGGCCACTTCAGACCGGGTTTGGTCTGCCAGATCCAGTATCTTTTCAGCATAATTCAACAGGCTTACCCCGGCTTCGGTCAGCAATATGCGTCTGCCCAAGCGGTCAAAAAGCTGCACACCAAGTTCTTCTTCCAGGGCCTGAATTTGCGCGGATATGCTGGACTGGGCATAGTGAAGTTGCTTTGCGGCCTGATTAAAACTCAGCAATTGGGCGACAGTCCGAAACGTTTTGAGTTGGCGAAAATCCATCAATTCTCCTCCGATCAATAATTCCGATCGCTGCAATCGAAATAAATCGTTGGACTAGATATCTAAACGCTGCTATTCATATATATCGATAGTTAATTAAAGTCAAGCTTGCTCTGTTTGCTTCATGAATCAAACAGAGAACCCCAACTCAGTTCAATGGAAATAGCAAAATATTAAGATTAAAGGAGGAAAAGATCATGGAGAAGAGGTATCCGGAATATTATGACCGTCTTAGAGGTCTCATGGGCAAGCTGGGAAAAGAGATTGAAGGCCCGATGGCGGCATTCGGGCAGATGCACAAGCAGGTTTTTCCCGACGGCGCGCTGACCACAAAGACCAAGGAACTCATCACTTTGGCGATTTGTATCACCTCCCTATGTGAAGGCTGCATCGCTGTTCATGTTCGAGCCGCCCTCCGGGCCGGCGCCACCCGACAGGAGATCGCTGAGGCCATCGGCGTCGCCATTTACATGGGGGGAGGGCCGGCGGTGGTTTTCGGGTGCTTGGCACTTGAGGCCCTAGAGCAGTTCGAACCACTCGAGGCTAAAGAGCAGTTTGAGACCGCAGCCGCACGCTCGTAGTTGTTGAGGACAATCATAAACACCTGCGCGGGATCATCAATGGCACCCTGTTTTTCATTGCCCACGTTGCAATAATAATATAGTGTCTGCATGATGCGCAACACACCTTCGGAAAGGAGCGGACTATGCACGAGGAAGATTCACAAGTCGCAGAGGTTGAGTCACCGCTGAGGCTCGAGTGTGCGGGAATTTGGGGAGGCATCCGTAATCGTGACATAGAGATCACTGCCGGTAAGGTCATCGGCTCTATCTACTCTGCGGCCTGTGAAGGGGGCAAGGGCGGAGACATCTACTACTTTGGAGTCTGTAGAGGTGACATAATTACTCGACTAGCCATCGCGGATGTTGCCGGCCACGGGGAGGCCGTCGCGGAAGTGAGCCAGTACGTATACGACTCCCTAAGAGCTCACATGTGAGATCTGGACAGTCGAACCATCCTGGGCGAGGTTAACCAACTGGTTAGCAGCCGAAGCCTGGATGCAATGACTACGGCGGCAGTTGTCGCTTACTACAGTAGGGAGAGTGAAGCAAGCGTCTCTTACGCCGGACACCCGCCTGTGGCCTACAAGCGCACGTCCGAAAAGGTCTGGTCCTTTGCCAGGCCGCCCGGTCGCAACGTTCAGAGCGAGGGTCCTCCCATGAACATACCCCTTGCTGTCGCTCCGGATACACTCTATGAGCAATTGACGATTCCGCTGGCCCCCGGGGATCGGCTCTTTGTCTACACCGATGGCATCACGGAAGCATCCGGCCCTGAGGGTGATCTCTTTGGTTATGCGCGCCTCAAAGATGTTCTTGATGCAAACGCAAAAGCTCCTCTTTCTGAGCTCAAATCTGCAGTCCTCAGAGCGGTGCATCAACATGCGAAGCAAGCACTAACTCATGATGATGTTCCCCTGATCACTCTGGAACT
>CAYFXH010000023.1:17832-31270 GCA_964346905.1 uncultured Desulfobacteraceae bacterium
GTTAGAAGATTCTCGGAAGATATGCAGTGTGTTGAGGGGTCCAGGAGAAGGAGCAGCCTTCTAACCACTCGCTGCATTCAGAAGCGGTAACCCGTTCCCTAAAATTCCTAAAGGAATTAATATCATAGCATATTTACCAATTTAGCCCTCCTTTATTCCTCTCAGGGTACGACCTCCTGTTTGAATCCAAAAAACGAGTGCATGTGTAACCTTTTCCCCTCCTGTTCTGTCATTAGGGATAAAAAGGAGGTGAAACACATGTACGATTCAGCTAATAAGACAAAGGTCCAATTGTCGAAGGATATCTTTCCCACCGAAGCATGGGAACTGATATCACAAAAAAGGGAAGGCGACGATCTGGTTATCATAGACGTCAGCACTCCCCAGGAATTCAAGAATCTGCACCTTGAAGGGGCCATTAATCTGAATCTCCTTTCGAGGTTTTTCAAAGCCCGGCTGGATGTCATGAATAAAAGCAAGACTTATGTGGTCTACTGTAAGGTGGGGGGGCGAAGCAAAATTGCCCAGAAGCTAATGCAGCAGTTCGGGTTCCGCATAGTTTACAACGTTATCGGGGGAACTCTCCTATGGGAGGAGGAGGGATTACCCTTCGCGTCTGGGACAGAAGGTGTAAACAAATTTTCATTCTGTCCGATTTTTATTTCGGTCCTAACGTTCAAAAAGATTAAAAAGGTTCTGCATAGTGGATTATCGCGCATTGTTCAACCGAAGGGAGTCGCAGCCTCCTCTGGGCCGGGATCTTAGGAAGGTGATATATATGAGACGGTGGGTGGTCGGATCATAGTGAGTGCAGCATCCTTTGATGGTGTAAATGAAGGGATGTAAGATTACCTTGCACACTTACCGGGGTGAGGTCGCACCTCCCTCTAGGGTACTGGTTCTAAATCCTTCAGCTAGAGGACTACTCCCACGTTCGTAAGGTTGCTCCGCACCTTCATTCAATCTCCTTGCGTGCTCCATCGGTTAACTATGGAGCCTCCACCTTGACAAGCTCGAGTTAATGTTTTATCGTACCCTCTATCAAGCCTGCGATAGTCACGCGACTCTATCTGGTTTTGAGCACAAGAATGATAGTTTATAGCTTTGGGTTCAGCCGAGGCGCCCGCCTCCGACCCTCAGCGGAGAAGCTCAGCCCGCCAACACGTGGCCTGTCCGGACTCTCGTTAGTCCCATCCTAAGGTCCGGTCCCCTCACTGGCCGTGTATTTATATTTCTCCGCTTTGCGCCTTGATCGAATAACTCTTCCAATAGAGGTCATCTGCGACCACGCTGCGCCTGCCAGTTCTTGCACTCTTGCATTGGGGGCCAGTTGGCCGTTGACTTAGCGATCGCCATAGTGCAATCCGGAAGACCCTTCTACTATTGCTCAAACTCTATCTACAGTCTGAACCCGACAGTGCTAACCCCAACCTAAATTTCTAACCTGAGTCTACTAGACAAAAGGAGAGGTTTATGAAGTGCCCAGATTATGAAGTCAAATATCCTGAAAAAGAGTGTGAACTAGATCAAGATGAAGAATGGATTACGCTAGTTTCTGAAGGCCACACTGAGAAAATTCGACTTCACGATTATGAGAAACTCTACAGCATTCCTGGCCTGTACGAGGAAGTTATTTATGAGCAACTACAATGCAATTCGCCACAGGTGGTCTGCTCCATGCTGAAAGAGGAAATAGAAAAGACAAAGGAGCAGACAGCTGGACTCCGAGTATTAGACTTTGGCGCCGGAAACGGCATTGTCGGGGAGTGTTTGGACAAAATGATAGCCTGTGACACAATAGTGGGGGTAGATATAGTGGAGGAAGCCCTTGAAGCTACCTCCAGAGATCGTCCCGGACTTTATGACGACTACTACGTGATGGACCTCAGTGAACTTGACGACCGCAAGGAAAAGCAGCTTGCAAAGTGGGACTTTAACGCGTTGGTCACAGTTGCAGCCCTCGGATACGATCACATTCCAACACGTGCTTTTCTCAATGCCTATAACCTGTTAGATGATGGCGCATGGGTTGCCTTTAACATTAAGGACAGATTTCTATCCGAAGAAGACGACAGCGGTTACAAAGAGATTCTCCATGCTATGATGGGAGATAGTCTTGCCGTGTTACAAAACAGGTGTTATTGCCACCGACTTTCCTTAGCGGGTGAACCACTGGACTATTACGCGATTGTGGGTAGGAAGAACAAGGATGCTACCGTATGGTAAGTGTTAGCAAGTATTACTCTTGGAAGTAGCTTTACCCAACTCAGAGGAGCATTCCTGTGATTCTCGACTGGTTGAAAAAAGATGTTGTCTTAGGGGACGGAGGAGCCATATTTGAGTTGGAGCGTAGGGGGTATGTTAGTGCCGGGCCTTTTACCCCTGAGGTTGCCATAGAGCATCCCGAAGCCCTCAAACAGCTCCAGACAGACTTTGCCAGGGCAGGCGCTCAGGTTCTCCAAGCTTTGACCTACTACGCTCATGAAGACAAGCTGAAAGATATTGGTAAGGTAGACGCCCTGGCAAGAATCAACAGTGATGCCGTGCGAATTTCCAACGAGGTTGCCAAGGAATATGGCTGTCTGGTTGCCGGCAATCTGGCTAACACCTGGATCTTCGATCCATCTGATCCGGCTACTCATAGGGAAACGAGACGTCAGTTTGACAAGCAGATCGAATATCAAATTTCCCACGGTATAGATTTCTTCATAGCCGAGACTCTGGAGTATTTAGGTGAAGCCAGAATTGCCCTCGAGGCAATCAAAGCAACCGGGAAACCGGCCATGATTACGCTTGGCTTCAAGTCGTTGGACCGCACTTTAGATAGGGTGGTTTTAGAAGATGCTTTCCAGGAACTTGAAGACTCGGGTGCAGACATCGTAGGAATCAATTGTTTTCGAGACCCTGAGCACATGCTTCCATTGGCAGCGCGGGTGCGACGAAAGGTTTCTTGTTTCGTGGCCACTCAACCGGTGGCATATCGCTGTACAGCAGAGAGGCCATACTTCCAGATCCAGAAGTTTCAAGGCCATCTTGCCTTTCCTCTTGAGCTCGATCCTTTCGTGCTAACCAGGATTGAGATGGTTAATTACACTCTGAAGGCCAAAGAGATGGGGCTCAATTACATCGGTGGCTGCTGTGGGACAGCTCCTCATCACCTGCGTGCCATGGCCGAGGCATTGGGGCGTTCTGTACCCAATAGCAAATATTCGCCGCGGCTGGAGTTGCATGCGATTATAGGTGATGAAGCGCATCAAAGAGAGAGAGACGAACGCATATTGTGCGAACAAATCTACGACCCGGCGGGGTGCCACTTCATGTTAGAAGAATCTGGGCAAGGCTAGGACTGTAACACGCGCCAAGTGTTCATTGTTCTCACCAGACTATCTTCGGGTTAAGCCATGAATGCCTGTGCCGAGAGAGTCGGTATCCACGATGCTCTATCGAGTTTCTTGCGATTCATATAAAATACCTTTAATTCTCACTCTACTTTCGAGATTTTGATACTGTATGTAGTAGTTCTCCCACTGAAGTATGATATAACTATCTTTGCCGAAGATGTGCACTCCAGCCTTCCCTAACGAAGGTGCGATGCAATTCCCATATTCTCAATCTCATCATGTATCAGAGTAAGTCTAAACACAAGCTCGCAGACTGACAGTTCAAATCCTGGTCATTATACTGTATCTCTTTAAGCCATCTGGCTGTGCCGTCACTCATGGTCATTTGTTGTAGCGACCAAATGACCTAGTGACAGCGAACCGCAATGACCTAACTGTGCCTTGAGCCTTACGCCCTGTGCCAGGTGCCATGCTGTAACAAGTGAACATTGCTTGGCAGGAGGGAATACGATATAGTACCTGATCAGTCTTCGCGTAGGAGAATAGATTAGAAGGAGAGCTAGATGTCGACGCAGGAGAATCTCATTAAGGTCTACGAGTATGCGCTGAATCAAGAACAAACTGGTATGAGTTTTTTCAAGACCTCCCTAGAAAGAATGGGAATTGGTGCTGCGGTAAATGCCTTCAAGCGTTTGATCGAAGAGGAGGCGAAACACATCCTTTTCATCAGTCGAATCATTGAAAACTTAAAGAAGGGAGCAGACCTAGACCTGGGGGAAGTGCAGGAATTTGTTCTGGAGCCCACCAACTATTTTGACGAACGGGCTAGATCTGAGTTTTTGGAACAGTGCGTCACTGGATCTATGGTTCCTGATGTTACTGTTTTCAACACAGCCTGGCTCATCGAGAAAGATCTGAGTGAGTTTTACGGTAATGCTGCCAGCAATACTGAAGGGCCCGCCAGTGAAGCCTTTGGCATGCTCTCTCGCTGGGAGAAAGCTCACGAAAGGTTTTTCAAAGAGTACCGCGACAAAATTTCTGCTGTGTATGCCGGCATGCCCTGGGGTGGATAAGCTTAGTAGGAAAAGCGACCAATACTTAATTAGGTATGCCTGATGCCATTGCGAAAAGGCTAGGGTCGTCTTTTGATGTTATCTGCAAGCTGGGCGATTTTCGTACCCAAGTACACACACTGTTTCCCCTCCATACATTCATCTGCATCTTCCGGTTCCAGATGTGTCGTTAGATGCTGTTCCCCATGCTTCAAGTCAACAACCCAAGCCTTTTTTACCTCGTTGTAGTCTACGTTAACATCGATACCGCATTCGCCGATATCCGGATAAATTGATCTAATCTTGTCGCATAACTCGTTCTTGTCGTGCATAATTTTCCCCTCTTTCTGATGTCCGTTGTCCGTTGTCAGTCGTCCGTCGCAAAATCCTAAAATCATCCGATTTGAATGTGTAACAGAAGCAGATTTGGCCAATTTTGTAAGACCTAAGAACTCTAGGCAAGGGCGACCTCCAGTTCTTCTATCTCCGTTATCGGACTCCGGCAGGATTGATCTTCGCACAGATAAACAGCGGGGCGGTCCTCGGCAGCATGGAGGTCTTCTATAAACGGAGCGAGAGCCGTAAGTCTCTCTCCTGCCCTTCCAGCCGACCGAAGCAAGAGAACTTTGTTGGGCACAAAGCGCTCGTGAATTGCCTTAACCATGGCACTGGTGTTCCCTTGTCCTTCTTTTTCCACAATAACTATCTGCCGACTCGGTCCTATCATGAAATCCAGCGCGGCCAGAAACTGGGTGTAGGCCGAGGGGTATGCCTTAATTCGTTTGGCAAACGTACCGGCCACCTGTTCAGCCCTTTTTGCCAAATCCCTATCCCCGGTGATACGTGCGAGACGCACCAAGTTGAACAGTGCCACAGAATTGCTCGAGGGGATTGCCCCGTCGTAGATCTCCTTGCTTTGTTTGATGAGAACCTCGTTGTCTTTGCCGCTGTAAAAGAAGCCGTCGTGGGTTTGATCCCAAAAAAGGTCGAGCATGGCGTGGTTGAGAGCAAGGGCCTCCTCCAGATAGCTGATTTCAAAGGTGGCCTCGTACAATTCAATGAGGCCCCAGGCCAAAAATGCATAATCATCCAGATAGCCTGGATAGGCTACTTCGCCCTCACGATAGCGCCGGAAGAGCCGAGGGCCTGTTTTCTTGAGGTTCTCAAGGATAAAGTGAACGGAACGGCGAGCCGCATCCGCATAGACCGGATCACCCAGCGCCTGATACGCCTTGGCCATGGCGGCAATCATCAGCCCATTCCAGGAGGTGAGCACCTTATCATCCTTGAGAGGATGAATCCGCCTTTCCCTTGCCAAAAAGAGACGCTCTCTGCTTTGTTCCAGGATTTTTTCAAGTTCGGCAACTTCCATCTTCTCCCGCGCAGCAAACTGCTCTAACGGTATGCGAATGTGAAGAATACTCCGGCCGTTTTCGAAGTTGCCATGGGGGCCAACATCATAGAAACGGCAGAAAAGATCACCCAAATCTTTTCCCAGGTGCTCCTTTATCTCCGGGGGAGTCCAGACGTAGAAGAGTCCTTCCTCACCTTCACTGTCTGCATCTTCGGCCGTGTAGAAGCCGCCCTCCTGAGCAGTCATGTCGCGCAGCACATACGTAAGAATCTCCGCCGCCACCCTTCCATGACGAACCAGACCCGTAGACTGATACGTTTCTGTATATGCCATTGCTAACATGGCCTGATCATAGAGCATCTTTTCAAAATGGGGGACCAACCATCTTTCATCTACAGAATAACGGCTAAACCCGTATCCAATATGATCGAAGATGCCACCGCATCGCATGGCATCCAGTGTCTTTTCCACCATATGTAAGGCATTTTCCTCACCGCTTCTCTTGTACCACCTCAGAAGAAAGGTGAGGTTATGGGGGGTAGGAAATTTGGGGGCTGAACCGAAACCGCCCCATTTCTGGTCAAAACTCTGTGCTAATTGGTCGTAGCCTTTTTGTAGGGTGTCAAGACCCAGTTCAGCCATTGAACCGCTTGCAGGTCTCGGCTGAATACCTTGGGTAATCTTTTCGCTGGCATCAAGCAGAGGATTTCGATCATTTGCCCAGGCCGTGGCAATATGGTTGATGATGTCAATGAATCCCGGCATCCCCATGCGACCGGTTTTGGGGAAATAGGTCCCTGCATAAAAAGGTTTTCCTTCAGGGGTCATAAACACGGAGAGGGGCCACCCTCCTCTCAAGGTAATGGCCTGACAGACCGCCATATAGACCATGTCCACGTCCGGCCGCTCTTCTCGGTCCACTTTTATGGAAACGAAGGATTTATTGAGGAGCCGGCCAACCTCTTCATCTTCGAAAGATTCATGCGCCATTACATGGCACCAGTGACAAGTCGAATATCCTATGGAGAGAAATATGGGTTTATCCTCCCTTTTGGCTTTTTCAAAGGCCTCATCTCCCCAGGGATACCAATCCACCGGGTTTTCAGCATGTTGCAGGAGGTAGTGACTCTTCTCCCGACTCAAGCGGTTCTTTCTTGGTTTTTTTTCTGCAGGATCTTGTGCCATGATATCTCCCCGTATCTACATTGAATTGAATGCAATACATAGTATCCATCCGGAAACCCCCTTTTCAGTTGTCATTCTGAGGAGTCCCGCAAAAGGGGGGACGACGAAGAATCTTGTAGTCCTCGGGTTTCTAGGACACTCTTCGCGGAGTTCATCCCTTCCACCGGCTCCCCGCTAAAAGCCCGGGACACGCAGGGCAGGTTCTGAGTTAATCCGCGGGCTCAGAATGACAAACCTCGGGCGAAGCTTCCTCATGGTCACTCATTAAACAATAAACACTACTTGTGCAGTAGTCTATATCTGGAACTGAAATTAAAGGCTCTGTCAAGTAAAGAATCCTGGCCCAAAGGTGCTTTGAGCTGCCCCTTTGATGAGGCAAAGCGCTAAGCGCAGAGCGCAAAGCGTTTCGCTATGCGCTATGCTCCATGCGCTAGGCGAGTTGACCTGGCCCACAGGACCGGGTCTTCTAGCTCTATAATCTTTGCAGCGGGAGATAACCTAAGAAATATGGCGAGAATAATGCAACAGGGTCGGTCTCGACTCGGCTGAACGACTCGACCTGAGCGCGTCGACAGGTGTCGTCGCAGGCTGTGCCGGCTAAGAGGGTATAGTGAAATGTAATTCTTGGCGGGTGCCGAGACCAGCCCTATTGGTGGGATCAGGGATTCAATTTACTACCGATCTCTTTCCCGTATTCCTGGGCCATCTGTACCCCACCTCCCAGGGACGCAGACTTCAAAAGGAGTGGTCCTTTAGCCATGTCCATCTTGAAGATTTCCTTCATCGTGTTGTAGATACGATCCTGCGCCTCTGTGCTCCAACCATGGGCCCCAAAGGCGCCACCCACCTTGCCTTCCAGCTTAGCCTTTTCCGCCAGGAACAACATGGTTTTCATGGACTGCAGCATCTCTCCATGGTAGGTGGGAGAACCGAAAACATAGCCGTCGTACCCCTCAAGATCGGCCTCATTCTTAATATCTTTTACCTCAACAACCGTTGCCTCATTTCCACTAAAGCGGACTCCCTCTGCAACGAGCTCAGCAATCTCTCTGGTCGAACTCGTCCTGGTGGCATAAACCACAAGAACTTTTGCCATGTTCTCTCTCCTTCTCTCTCAGCCCACTTTGTCGGATCAACCCCGCTTTGTGCGGAAGCGATCCGATCTCCAATTTCTCATCGAAAAAGCATTTTCTTGCTGTCTTGTAGGAGCAACGTCCTCGTTGTCATCCGTCTCATCGTTTACTTCTGAAGCCCTTTGATCGCGACCTCCCTCCGGCCCGGCTTCCACCTTAGAGAGCCTACAGCTCGGAGAGAGGGGAGGTCGCTCCTCAGTGAAATTAAATCAAAATCATCTCCCTTTCGTAAAGGGGGACAAAGGGGGATTTCTGTCCCCGCTTCGCGTTCATCGAACCAATCAGAAACAAGTAAAGGGAGCTGCTGAGCTTGGAGAGGAGCCCGCTTAAAGTTTCATACGTTCTACCGCGCTTTTACCCAGGTCGTACGCCTGCTCCATGGCGTTGGGGTGTTTGAGGATCTCACCCTTTGCTTCAACTCTATCGATCAGGAGTCCACCTTCGTAGCTCATGTCCAGAGCATCGAAGAAATACTTTACCGTGAGCTCCACCCCCAGGAAAAGATTCTTCCCTTTCGTGGCTCCTATACAGATCAAATAGCCTTTGCCACTATCATACGTTCGTCTCTGTTCCGGCGTCTTCTCCAACAGTTTTTTGGACCACATGGCTTGGCTTCGGTCGATCAGAAGCTTCACCTGGGCAGTGACACTGTAGAAAAAGTTGGGCGAGGCCAGAAAGATGATATCCGCCTCCTGAAGAAGCGGGTAGACTAGGTGCATATCATCTTGAACCACGCACTCTCCCGTTTCGTCACAGCCCCCACACTCAAGGCAGCCGCTTAGCTTGAGTTTTCGGACATAGATTGACTCCACCTCCGCACCGGACGCCCGCGCTCCCTCTAGAGTTCGGTCCAGAAGCAGATCGGTGTTGCCACCCTTGCGTGGGCTTCCGTAAATCCCCAGAACTTTCACCCGCACGGTAAACCCCGTCTCTCCAAGTCTCTGACCTAATGCGAGCCCTCCTTTCATGCCTAAGTAAAGGCGATGGCGGGCAGGCAAGGCGAGGCAGGCAGGTTGAAATCCGAAACAATATCTAATGCTCAAAATTCAAATGTTCGAAACCACAGATGGGAGTTCGAAATGGACCCGTCTTGGACATTGGAGAACGAGAATTTTGGATTTGTTTCGTGCTTCGTGCTTCGAATTTCGAGTTTCTGCGCGCTAGCGCGTTAGGATCCTAATCTCGGATCACTCCCTGTCTGGCCACAGTCGGGTATGTAGCAGGTTACGTTGACGAATTCACACTTCTCATTGCAAGACGGACACGTCTCTGGCGGTTCGTCTGTTTCCAATGTGTACCCGCATTTAGTACATTTCCACGAATTTTGCATTGTTTCTCCTCCTCTTTTGTTGTCGCTCTATCCAACTGTTCTCTTACCACGTTATGCCGCCTCACGGATTGCTTTCACCCTTTCTGCTACCTCAAGCCCGAGTTCATAGCACTGGCCCAGGGCATCACTGTCGGGCACATACTTGATCCGCAAGCCGTCGCTCACCAGGTCTACCTTCATCTCTTCCAGCATCCCCCGCACCTGGCCCACAGCTTCACCGCTCCAGCCGTAAGAGCCAAATGCTGCACCGACAAGATTTTTGGGCTTCAATCCTTTGAGATAGATAAGCAGATCGGCAACCGTTGGATACATGTTATTGTTCAGTGTGGGAGAGCCCACCACCAGTGCCCCGGCATCAAGAATTTCAGTAGCCACGTTACTGCGGTGATTGGATTTCAGCGGCATCAGTTTTGGCTGAGCACCCCCAGCAATCAATCCCTCGGCGATGGCTTCCGCCATTTTCGCGGTGCTGAACCACATGGTATCGAAGACCACTACAGCTTTGTTTGTAGGCTTTTGCTGCGCCCATTCAGCGTACCAGCCAATAATCTTGCTCAGATCCCGGCGCCAAATAGGGCCGTGATCACAGGCGATTATATCTATCGGCAGATTGAGCTCTCCAACCTTCTTAAGCAGTTTGCTCACCAGGGCAGAAAGGGGGAGTAAGATATTGGCAAAGTATTTCGCCCCCTCGTACTCCAGGATGCCTTCGTCGACTTCATCAGCAAATCTCTCACTCGTGGCGAGATGCATTCCAAACACATCCTGGGAAAAGAGCACATGTTCCTCAGCCAGGTAGCTGAACATGTTGTCAGGCCAGTGAAGCATGCGGGTCTCGAGAAAGGTCAAGCTCATATTGCCGAGACTGAGACTCTCACCATCCTTGACCGCCATAATCTCCCGGTCCAAGTGGAAGTGTTCCTTGAGAGCTTTTGCTCCCATGGAAGAAGCAAACACCTTCTCCGGCTGCACCGCATCTATAACCCCCATTAAAGAGCCAGAGTGATCCAGTTCCGCGTGATTGGAGACCACGTAGCTGATCTCTTTTGGATCCACCACCGAGCTGATCCGGGCCATGAGCTCGGATTCAAAGGGAGGCTTGACGGAGTCAATCAAGGTGACTTTGTCTGCCATCACCAAAAAGGCATTGTAGGTGGTCCCTCTTTCGGTGAGATAACCGTGAAAATCACGAATCCCCCAGTCAATCGCCCCCACCCAGTAAACGTTATCGGTCACTTTAATTGCTTTAAAGGGTTTGTTCATCTGATCCTCCTCCGCAACAACGTAGCTGCACGAATCATCACTCGCCGCTGAAACGCTTAGCTTGATCTACAGAGCTATGCACCTGCCGCAGGTAGCTCACTTCGACCCCTGGGGTAGATGTAGCTGTTCCAGCCCGCACTCTGGCTCACACTGAGAACTACAATCCTAACCGTTCTTATCCTGAAATCACACTATTCGTAAGCGACTACTCGGATAAGGCCTATGGTGGCACCCTTATCATCCGTAGTACACGTATCGCTTACAGAAACTATATTACTGATATTATTTTCTTTTATGAATTGATTTACCTGCTCATCCAGGTTATGCAGTTCTTTCATTGTGTGGAATATCTTCAACTCTGTGGCGAAAGTTTTAACCTTAACCATTTCACTACCTTTCATCTGTTGCTTAGTGATCAAATCTCTAGGCAAACTTCTTCATGATATTCTGAAGTTCCGCCAGGTCTGTCGGCTGCTCACCGAGAGGGGACTGCTCCAGAACAGCGAGTCTTTGCTCAAAAGTAACCCTTTGGTCCCGATAAATAATTCCCAGTGGGATCTTCTCTCCCCACTCCATAGCCATTTTCATGGCTGCTTCCCAATCGGTGGGATCGTATTCTTCAGGGAGTGTATAACAACGCTCCTTGTACCAACCGAAGGTGTTGACTCTGTTGAAGGAAACACAGGGTTGCAAAACATCGATGAGGGCAAACCCTTCATGGGCTATAGCCTGCTGGATGAGTCCAGCCAGGTGATCAATCATGCCAGAAAAACCCCGGGCCACAAAGCTGGCATGCATTGCCACCGCAACCGCAATGGGATTGAAGGGTGCCGAGGCCACACCCCCAGGTTGAGCTTTGGTGACAAATCCCTCCTGAGTCGTGGGACTGGCCTGGCCCTTGGTAAGTCCATATACCTGGTTGTCGTGTACGATCATCGTCAGATTGATATTGCGCCGTACAGCAGCAAGAAAATGGTTGCCACCCTCACCGTAATTGCAGCCATCTCCACTTTCCACGATGACGTGAAGGTTCGGGTTGGCAAGTTTGGCACCACTGGCAACTGGCAGAGCCCGCCCATGCAGACCGTTGAAAACGTTGGCATTCAGGTAGTGAGGTGTTTTAGCAGCCTGTCCTATCCCGGAAACAAACAAAACTTGATGCGGCTCGAGCCCGCTGGCAACCAACCCTTGTTTAACCGCTTCCAGGATGGAAAAGTTCCCACAACCCGGACACCAGGCCGTTTCATATTTTCCGTAGTCTTCGATGGTTACCATAGTCTTTCCTCAATCTTTAGTTTAACTGGAGATCCAAATCCCAATTCGGCTGTGAGATGGGTGGTATGAGATGCATACCAGAGCCACGGCTCTTCATCCCACATCCCAGAGCTCACATCCCACATCGTAGGTTTCAATCCCCATTGGTGATCAGATTTCGGATTTCACATCTCCTTCCTTGGATTCCGAAGACCTATGAAGTGCCCAATTCACGAATTATGTACTCCGGTGTAATGGGTAGACCATCATAACGAGGCACCCGCCGGTGAACCCCGAATCCGGTTTCCCTCCGGAGTAAACGTGCCAGTTGTCCGAAAGCGTTGCCCTCCACGCAGACCACTTCTTTGGCACTCTGGAACAGTTCCATGAATTGATCCGGCACCAGGGGCCAGACCTGTGAGAAATGGAGAGCTCCCACTCGAGTTGCATTGTTCCGCAGCTGCGAGGCAGCCTCCACAACTGCTCCCCTGCTTGAACCCCATGTAACCAGGAGTAGATCTGGGCGCTCATCACCAGTAAACTCCGGCGGAACGACCTCTGCAATAATCCCTTGCTCTTTGCGCAATCGCTTTTCCACCATAAGTTTCCGCACGGCAAGGTCCTCAGTGAGGTGGCCATCAACTGGGTGCTCATCACTGCCCGCCACAACCAGGTGCTTTGACATCCCGGGAAGCAGTCGGGGCGAGACACCGCTTTCGGTTACAGCGTAACGGCTATACGGTAGCGTAGAGGCAACCTTTTCGATGCTGGGATCTATCGGCCTTAATGTGTCAAGATCAAACGGTATGACCGCACGGGAAGAGTCGGCGAGAAATTGATCAGTGAGGAGAAACGTGGGGCTTTGATACCGAGCCGCCACCTCAAATGCCTTCCGTGTGAGCCAGAAACACTCCTCTACTGTTCCGGGGCTAAAAATGGCCCGCGGAAATTCACCGTGCCCGGCGTGCAGGACAAACTCAAGGTCAGCCTGCTCTGTTCGGGTGGGAAGACCGGTAGCCGGTCCCGGCCTCTGGGCCACCACAATCACCACCGGCGTCTCCGTCATCCCCGCTAGACTAACTGCTTCAGTCATGAGAGCAAAACCACCGCCGGAGGTGGGAACCATACTCGGTGCCCCGGCGAAGGAGGCACCAATGGCCATATTGAGGGCGGCAATCTCATCTTCCGCCTGCTCCACCACCAACCCCATGCGGCTGGCCTGCGCCGCCAGATGAAGGGCGATGGAGGTCGCTGGAGTCATGGGATAAAAGGAGCAGAACTTGAGTCCTGCGGACAGTGCGCCCATGGCGATGGCCTCGTTGCCGTTCATCAGCAGTTGCTTGCCTGGATTGGCTATGTGCGGTAGTTTTGGGAAATCCACCGGCTGTTGGCCGCACCAGTTGAAAGCGTCTGCCAATACCTGTCGATTTTTCTCAGCTATCTGGGGATCTTTTTTGCCAAAAACATCATCCATGGTCCGGGCCATCAACTCGTGGTCGACTCCCAAAAGGCCGTTTGCTACCGCA
>CAYFXH010000023.1:31280-40766 GCA_964346905.1 uncultured Desulfobacteraceae bacterium
TTGGCAAACCTCTTCTCCCCGAGTCGCTGGTAGGGAACCTGAAGGCATCCATCACTGTCGATGGCATGAGCCTCATCGGCTACAATGAGCCCGTCATCAGCAACCTCTGCTTTATGAAGGGTCACTGTTTCCGCGTTCAGTGCAATCAAGAGATCCACCGTCTCCCGCGGGGCCACGATGCTTTCCGTGCTAGCTCGAATGGCAAAGGTGTTGTGACCACCGCGAATACGGGAATGATAGCTCTGAGTAACTACAACAGAGTAGCCAGCCCGTACCAAACACTTGGCGAGGAGGTCTCCAATGGTCACCAATCCTTGCCCTGCCTCCCCACCAATGAGCACGTTCATGTCCGCTTTCTCCATATCCCCGTCCTTTTCGTGCAGCGCCACAGCAATATTTCCCGCTGGTGTGCCGCTACCTTCCTAATCGTTCCAATTGCTCACCACACCCTGTGATGATGGGAAAAACCGAAAACCATAATTCCTTTACCGTTCACGAGTAACTCCCGACCCGGTATTCTCACCGCTCGCTGCACTCAACTTAAACGGGTTCCGGTTTTCCATCGTACCAGCATTGCAATATTCCCTTTGGCTCATAGGCCCTAAAGGCCAGATAAACGGCAGCCGCTATGAGCCCTGCCTGTGCAACACAGCTATTTCTTTGTTCAGAAAACCAATATGGCTCATCTCCTCCTTGATGACCTCGTCGATCCTCTCCCTACCCATCTTGTCCGGAATCATCTCCTTCAGACCCAGATAGAAGATGATAGAGTCCTTCTCCTGCCCCATTGCCAGCCTGAGAATCTCTGCCTCGGTCTCCTTCCCTGTCAATAGATCAACCGGATCAACCTTAACATCAAAAACGTGCCCGTCTGCCATGGCACGCAAGTAGAGTGATGTCTCATGGTCAGGATCGAAAGCGGTGGGTTGGCGCTCAGGCTCCGTCAAATCTGCGCGCATGGAAGCAAAGGCTCTCTGGTGGCCGTCTTCCCACCCAGCGAGATCGAGGAGTAGCTGGCTGACTTTTGTATCCTTCACCAACTCCGCCGCCTTCCGATAGAAACGGGCACCGTTCCGTTCGATCTGCTCCGCCATTTCCAATATTTCATCAGCATTGAATCTGAAACTCATTGCAGTTCTCTCCTCTTCAATCCGATCGGTAGCACAAGACAAACTGTGAACGAAGAAAATCAACTAGTGTCCATCCACAAATCAAAGATCTTCGGATGGAGCTGACAGCAGTCAGCGATCAGCATTCAGCCCAACCTATTGTGTTTAAATACTTTTCACTGAAAGCTGAGCGCTCCAGTTCGAAAACAGCACTTTCCAGATGAGCACTAGTTAGTGTCAATCCGGAAACCTCCTTTTTCGGCTGTCATTCTGAAGAGTCCCGCCGGAGGGGCGACGAAGAATCTCTTGGCTTTTGACTTTAGGGTAGATTCTTCGCTGAGTTTATCCAGAGCCTCTCGAAGGGCTCAGAATGACAAAGTGGAGCTTCCGGATGAGCACTAGTCAGAGTCTAGCTGGAGCTACCGTATGGACAATAACCAAAGCCGTCCTAATAAAAATAAGGATGCTTAGGACTCCTTGCCAGAAAAAAATCTCCTCTCCCACCGCTGGGGGGAGAGGTACCTCGGTGTTACCTCAAGTAGCCAGTAGTCAGAATCCAGAATCCAAGAGAGTTCCGGCACAAGGCTTAAGATTTAAGGCACAGGATAAAAAGCAGAAATGCAAATCACCCTTATGCCTTAGACCCTGTACCTCATGGCTGAAATGCTGCCTATTAAATGATGTCTTTTTGTCCTGGCCACCTTTAGGCGCAAATTCTTTACCGCAGTTTTAAGCCTTCCACAATCCGTGCAGGTTACAGTACTCCCGGGCTGTAACCTGATCAGCATCCACGCAAAAAGTGGCCTCCGGTGGTTCACCCGGTTTCAGGAACTGACGATAGACCTTGCCGCCGACAATAACCTCAACCCATTCGATGTAGTGTTCCGCTTCCATGGGATGAGCGACATCACCAACTTTCACCGTGAAGCCTTCAGCGGTCTTCTCGATAACCGGAACATGTTTTTCTCTGGCCGCATCAACTGTGTTCTCAACAAAAAGGTTCATGGGCTGATCACAGCAGACCAACTCACCCCCACCACTATGGACTACCTCCACCATGATCCCACAGAGATCACACTTATAAACCTCCAACTGCTCAGCCATTATTAATCCTCCCTATGTCTATGGTTTGTCTGAATATAAAATCTCTAACTACGTCTCCACGAGGAGGTAAGTAGCCGGCTACGTGCTCGAGCTGAAGTACTGAGGTGATGAAGCAAGGCGCACTTATGAAATCCCAAACTCCAAGCACCAAATCTCAGTGTTTTAGGTGTCAGGTTTCAGATGCCAGGTGTCAGGGAAGAGAAACAAAAAAGCCTCAACACTGAACACTGAAACCTGAATACTGAAACCTTAGTCATTGTGATTTGGTATCTGAAATTTCTCTTCCTCCCATACTCCACTGCCGCGGAATTTTCTCAGGCGGGTGATTGAAATCACGCCCTCAAGACGCAGATTCTTTACTTTGCAACTGGCGAGGTCTCACCGGTGACAGCGAGCATCATCTTCAACCAGTCATATATCTCTTGTATGTTTTTCGCCATATACCACCGGCCGTTGTCGAAAACACCCAAGTCGGTGCCAAGCATAGCTGACGACATCCGGGTTGAGTTGGCAAAAAACAACCACTGTTCCATCCATTTCTTTTCGATGGCCTCATTGAAAATGGAATCATTATGAGCCAACCCTTTAGCCACCCCTTTATCCCAGGCCTGCAAAATGAGATTAGTGGCGGTCACGGCACTTTCATTGGTGGTCTTGATGGTATTTTCAAAGCGGGCCCAGTGCCCATCCACCCACTGCTGGCTATGGCAGCCCAGACAAACTTGCTGCAAAACCTGGCGTCGCTCTTCTTGTTGGTTGTGGTTGATGAGGTATTCGGAGGCAGGATCGCCATTGAGATCAGTGGGCAGAGGTAGACCAGCCTTGTTTTTGATCACAGAGGTATCCGGGGATTTGGGGTGGGGATGGGCGTAAATCAGACCGAAAATCCTCCAGGGAAGCCGATTGTTCATCTGGTGGGTTCTTTCCGCCACCACCGCGCCCTCAGGAGTGACGAGCAGACTAACGTGGCAGGTGGCACAGGTGGGTGCAGTAAAGTCTCTACCCACTGTCCAGGGCACTTCCTCGAAGTTCCACTTCTTGCCGATAGCTGAGTAGATATTTCCGTGTTTGCTAACTTGATAGACCTTGTAAATTGGCACATCCGGACCCTTGTGGCACTGGGCACAGGTATGTGGTTTTCTCGCCATTTCAATGGAGAACCGATGGTAGGTATGACAGGATGAACACGAACCCTTGCTTCCATCGGGGTTTATGCGGCCGACACCCACATTGGGCCAGCCGCTCAAAACCGGAAACTCCATCTCTTCTCCTATCTCGGTCTCCCGCGCCTCAAATCCCTTTACCTCGACTTTGGTACCATGACACGAGAGACAGGAGTCTGCATTTGTTTCCGGGCTGGGAGGTCGCAATCCTGTTCGCCCGTTTTCGAAAAACGGTACCCCGTTGATTGTCTTCACAAGATCCTGGTAGAGAGAGTTATTCTGCAGGTTCCCATAAGCATGAGACATGAGGTTTTGCCCATATTGCTCTACTTCAACGGGATGACAGCTGGCACAGTCTTCCGGGGTCACCACAATATGCACCTGATAGCCATTGTGCTCAAAGGTGTCGCTGTGCTTTTCCGGATTCATGGTATGGCATTCGGCGCAGCCTACCACATGTTTGCCCCATTCAGCGGATACGGATTTCGCAGAGATCCGCCTTTCCATCTCCGCTTTTTTCAGCGCTTGCTGCGGGCTTGTCTTGGCGTGCCGGCTGTTATCCCAGGCAGCAACCGTTCCAGGCATGATCTCAGCATGACAGTCCAAACACTCGACAGTGGCGACGCTCATCTCCGCCGCCCGGAAGTGCGCAGGTAAGAGCAGAATACACACAGTCACAAAAATAACCGCTCGCATGATTCAGATCTCCTTTATAGCTCAGAAAATAAGTTCAGAAGGGATTTGGTTAGACGTGCACGAGTCCTTTACAAACAGCCCCCACCATTTCAGGGAGATGCAGTTATGTTAACAGTTCAGGCAAAATACGCTGAAAGCAGGAATCTTGGAGAAAGGATTTACAGCCCGGTCCACTTTGCCCAGCCTGGTCACATTTCTCCCCTCACCTCAGACCAGCTCTCTCACTGCTTGCAGTACAGCATCATAGTCCGGCTCGTTGGCGATTTCCTCAACCAGTTCCAAATACCGTATGGTTCCCTGCTGGTCTAACACGAACACCGCCCGCGCCAACAACCGCAGCTCGTCAATAAGCACGCCATATGCCGTGCCGAAAGAACCGTCGCGATGATCGGAGAGCGTTTGCACCCTGTCAACCCCTGCTGCGCCGCACCACCGCTTCTGGGCAAAGGGAAGATCCATACTGATGGTGAGAACGAGTACGTCGTCGCCCAAACGACTTGCTTCATCGTTGAATCTCCGAGTTTCCATATCGCACACCGGTGTGTCCAGTGACGGTACTGACGAGATGATGCAGACCTTGCCCCGAAATGAGGTAAGGCTCACCTCGGACAGATTATTGTCGATTGCAACAAAACCTGGGGCCTGATCACCGACTTTCAACTCAGTACCCACAAGGGTCACCGGATTGCCCTTCATGGTTACGATTCCTCGACGTTCTTGCATGTGGATCTCCTTTTCGGGTAAGCGGAAACATCTACTGCTTGGCACCCCTTTTGGAGAGTCTCAAGGGGGGATAACCGAAGGCTGGCGAGACATCCTGAAAAGTCTCTGGATGTGTATTTCCCAAAATTCAGAATAGTCTTCTTTCATATTAAGACAGAGCCAGACCCTGGTCAAGGTTTGGGTGGGCCAGGTAATCAGGAAATGCTTTGTTGGAAAATCTTTTTGTGCAGAGCTTCCTGTCTGGACCTGAACAGACGTGTGTCACGCTTTCTCGATTGGCGGGCCTCCTCCACAAAATACGCCAGAACATCGAGATCTTCGGACACATCTCTCCCCATTTTCATGGCGGCGTCAACTCTGGCCAAAACGCAGAGAATTCCATAGAGATAAAGGCTGAGATTGGTTATCCGCCGCAGGAAAAACTGCTTATCTTGGATTTTCTTGCCGTAAAGCAGGAGGCCAGCATGGATCATCCAGCGTACGGACCGCGCGTTGGCTTTGGCAAGGCGAGCAGCCCGATTCATGACTCTGTGCTGAAACCGCAGTTTCCATTTAGATTTAGCAAACATGCCCTTCAGCAGAAAGGCCAGCTCAGAGATCCTGGAACTGCATGTTTCTTTCATGCGCTTGTCTATATCTCGCAAAGCAAACAAGGGGGGATAGACGGAATGGATCTCAGTGGTACCTTCAAAAATGGTAGTCACCCTAAAATCCCTCATTCTCTTCTCATAAGGCTGGGTGGCAAGGTATCCCGAGCCCCCCGCTACTTGGAGGGCATCGTAGATGGTATTCCAGGCCCTGGTGGTGCCAAATAGCTTACAATGGGAGCTTTCAATGGCGACAAGCGCCTTGGGATTATGCTCCAGCAATCCAGCGGTGAAAGCTGTTATGGCGGATGCCACCAGGCTGTTAACCCTGGCCTTCACCATCTTTTCTTGGATCAGTTCAAAACTATTGATTGGCACGCCAAATTGGGTTCTGTTTGCAGATCGTTTCGCCATGTCACGCAGGGACTGGTTCATTGCTCCGGCAGAGCCTGCCCCGAGGGCAAGTCTGCCATAATTAAGAATGCTCATGGCAATCTTGAAACCGTCTCCTGGCTGGCCCAGGAGGTTTTCCACCGGGACTTGGACATCTTTGAACTGAATGGCTGCGGTGGAACTTGCCTTGAGACCCATTTTGGGCATGTCTTGGCCGATCTTCACTCCAGCCCAAGCAGTCTCCACGATAAATGCACCCATGAAGCCGGGCCTTTTCGGATCCAGCTGGGCGAAAACCGTGAGTCCGCCAGCATAGTTTGCATTGGTAATGTATGTCTTCTGCCCATTGAGAACATAATGACTACCATCTTCAGAAAGTATGGCCTCTGTTTCAATATTCTTGGCATCTGAGCCTATTTTCGGTTCAGTGAGCGCATAGGAGAAAATCATCTCTCCGGCAGCAGCCGGGACGAGATATTTCTGTTTTTGCTCCTCGTTGCCGAAGAGCACGATACCCTTGCAACCAATGGAAAGATGTGCCAGGGAAATAAGTCCCAGAGCCAGATCCCGGCTTGCTATTACTTCTACCACCTTCAAGTACTGCCAAAGACTGAACCCGACTCCTCCGTATTTTTCGGGGATGTTGAGTCCAAAGAAGTTGATTTCCTTTAATTGCTCTAATAGCTCTGGGGGGACAGTTCCCTCGTCTTCTAAATAGGAAGATGGATATTTTTTAATGATTTCCAGATATTTATCGATAATCTCCCTTGCTTTTTCATCTACTTCCAAATCTTTGAAGGAATTAAATCGGTCCATATCCAGAGACCCGAAGTAGATGTTTGCCAAGAAGTTTTCGCTATTCACGTTCGCTTCCTCATCACGGTAGGGCGAGAATCAGTTGCCTGGGGACAAGAAGGCAACCACTTCCCGCTGAATGGTCGTTGTTTATATTCTAATCATTACACCAAAATGGCCAATGGCTTAAGTGAGGAATGAGCAGTGAGCGGCGAGCGCTGGATGGCAAGGAGTCAGAACCCAGAATGCAGGAGGCAGAGAACATAAGCGACTCGTTGCCTTCTGACTACTGGCTACTGGCTACTAACTCCTAAAACCACACCCTGTGCGCTTTAGATTAGACGTATTGAAATAGTATGCAAAAAACGGTAGTTGAGAATATCCCCAGGGGATAGAGGCTTGCTTGGTTGAAAAGGTTGATCGCTTTGCTGGGGTTTTTATCTTCTAGAAACCTCTTGAGCGGAAGCAAGAGAAAGAACACCCCGGATAGAACTCCCCCTAATACGTATACTCCTTTTAGTTGAAGAGGCGAAAGAAAGACCAGCCCCAGACCAAGTAGAAAACTGGCAATGAGAGCCACCAGGACAATTACCACCGAAACGCTCGGCCCGTATACCACTGGAATGGTTTTGGCTCCAAGTTTTCCATCTTCTTGCATATCCACGAGGTCGTTGGGGATGTTTTGCCCACCTACCTCCCAGAGCGCTATCCAGATGAAAATTACGATTACGAACTGGACCGGTGGCTTGGGATTTACCGCGAAGATGGCGGCCAGTCCTCCGAGATTTTTCACCGTTGCGGCAATGAGAATCTTCCACTGGCTAAACTGGTACAGTTTGCAGTAAATTACTTCCAGAATTGCACCAATAACGAAGAGAACGGCGCACACTGGGTTCAGGAGTGCTGCCCCGACCAGAGCAACAATTCCCCAGAAAACAGTCCAGATTACACCGCCCGAAAAGGGGATCAGTCCTTGCGCAAGAGGATGGCGGACAAAAATGCAATCCAGATCAAAACAGGCTGGCCCTTGGGGAAGCTCTCCCATCCTTTTTCGATCCAGCTCATAGTCCGTCACGTCGTTCAAAGCGTAGATGCAGGCGTATCCCGCAAAAACGGTGATGGTCCCAAGGAGAATAATGGAAAGGGATGGGAATTTCCCCAGTGACAATAGCGCCACCGCCATCGGGGTCGCCAGATCAATCAACAAATGGGGTGTTCTGGACAAAGCCAGAAAGAGCCTCAATTGTTCCGACTTGGCTGGCACGTGCAAACTCATGGTGATCTTGTTTTGATCCTTTTCCTATTCTGTCTTAATGGGGGAATGTCATTTTTGCTCCAAACCACCCAAGAACAGTTACCACAACTGGCAGGGTCAGGCTTATAAACAGATAGACAATCCTGCCTCCGCTGGGTTGTAACATGATTTCAGGCGATTTCATCCTCCAAACGAAAAGGACAAGGATAAGGATGAGGAGAATGAGGGAGCCGAAAATCTTTATTGCAATTGTCCCTGTCCACTTGCTAGCGTAATTCAGCCACCAGTTATAGGGGCCCGTAAGCATAGCCACCGGGGTAAATACAAGTCCAGCCGCAAGGAGGTGAAACGCAGTCGTTTCAAAGCTTGCATCTCCTGTTGCTAGATAGAGTAGGTTGAAAATGGGAAATAGGATCATAAAGGCTATGGGGAAGTGGACCGTCATGGGATGGGGATGTCTTCGCAACATTGGAACTTTGCGAAAAACCGCCAGGAGAAAGTCGGGAACATGTTCGTCCATTGGATCTTTTTCTGGCTCTAAAATACCGACCTGGGGAAATCTTATGAGGACTTCAATATCATGAGGGGCAGCCAGAATATCATCAGTTAGGTCTGTTGCCGGTTGGTGCCGTTGCATGTGGATCCCTGCTTTCCACATTTTGCTCTCTGAAACGTCATACACTTTGCCATCATGGGCAATGTAAAGCGGTTGTCCATCTTTGCCGTTGAACTTTGCAAGTTCCTCGCCAGTGAATTTTTTCAAGGTGTGCTCCATCTTTCATCCCCTACCCGCAGCGAAAATCTCCTCTACAGCTTTTTAGCCAAAATACAATACAATATCCCATCCCAATCCACGATGCAAGCTGCTCAAGTTTCAGGAGTTTCCCCAAAAAGCTCAGGTGCTGGTTGTTTCACAGCCCCCCCTTTTGGCCTTTTCTGGTGTTTCTTCTGAGTGACTGCGGCAGGTCTGAGCCACTTCCCCGTCTGTGGTTGGGGGAGCCCCTGGTCCCGTTCCAAAGGAACGGGAAACAGGGAGGGGGTGCCTTCCCCGGCCACAGACGGGCTTGAAGTGGCCAGATCGTGAGCCTTGGAACGACAGAAGAGACACCAGAAAAGCATGTTCGTTTGCAAATCAGCATAAACCGATTCGAGATCTCAGTTCACAAACATCAACCATCCATTTTGGGGGGAACTCCTGGCTCAAATTTCGAAGAAGTTGAACCTTTCCCACCATGGAGGAGCAACGTCCACGTTGCGAGCCTTTTCCCGATACGGTCATCCCCGCTGGATCGTGACCTCCCTCCGGCCCGGCTTCCGACTCAGAGAGCCTACAGCACGGAGAGAGGGGAGGTCGCTCCTACAGATATGTGGAGTTTTGTGGCTTACGGCGGCGGAAATGGATCAGCCCTCCTAAGTTTGTCCGGAGTAGACGTCACAACCGTTTCCCAAGCTCATCAATTTCGTAATTCCGTAATTAGAGACTGTCTAATAATTCAGTCTAAGCATACTTTAAAATTGTGTCTTATCTGGATCCCCGCCGGAGTCCATCCCGCACCTGATGCGGGACCAGGATGACGGGCAACCAAATCCAATCGTCATTCCCGCGAAGCTTGTCCTCGACCCAGATCGGGGAGCAGGAATCTAGGGAATAACCAGACATT
>CAYFXH010000024.1:0-37419 GCA_964346905.1 uncultured Desulfobacteraceae bacterium
TTTGAAGGAAAACAGTTCTTGAAAATCTTCCGGAAGGTTCCTTGTGAAAATTCGGATCAAATTCGACCTCCAAAGAAACAGCTTCGTCAGGTAGGATTACTTCCTTAGAAACAATCGCAGAGGTACAACCACACGAAGTGCTTATCTCCTCTATCGTTACTTTCTTATCGCCATTATTAAGGAGTGAAAATGTAGTTCTTACAATCCCGCCCTCTTTTGTAATAATGCCAAAATCATATTCCGTAGGCTGGATCCTAATCGAAGAAACGTTGCTTGTTCCTTCCTGTTCTGGAGCTTTATCCATTTTTCCAGATTTTGTGGGAAATCCATCTTCTTTCCAATGAACAAATCCCCCGCCAAGTATCTTCACCTGGGTAAAACCCATGGCATTCAAGAGAAGTTTTGCTTTTTTTGCGGGGATGTCAGAGTTTGCGTACACTGCGATTTCATGGGTTTTTTGGAATCCTAACTGTGTTAGCCGGGATTCTGAAATCTCTTTTAAAGGAATGACAACAGCTCTGTCAATGTGTTCCTCTTCATATTCCTTCTTGGATCGGACATCCAAGATTTTTATCTCACCAATGCGCTTCTTCAGATTTTCAGGACCTATAACCCCTTTGCGATCGCCATGAGCTTGAAGCTCTCCTCCAAAGCCCTGCATCAGCAGTATCAATAAAAGGTATATTATTAGGGAAAGTTTCTTAACCAATTTGAAATACCTTTATCTTTACCTGTTGCTCGGGATTGGCCGGGTCATCAGAATAGATCGTCACGATTCTGGTAACCGATCCCCGCGTTTTAGGATGAACAGCCGGATTGTAATAGACCTTCAAAAACGCTTGTTCTCCCGGTTTAATAACCGTACTCCAGTCTTTCCGGTTCTTGCCATGGCCAGCCATATAAAAGCGCGGGCCTTCTCTACCGTTGCTCACGATACTGGCAGTGGTGCATCCGCATGAAGAATCTAATCCTGTTATCTTGAGGACACCCTCACCAATATTGATCAGAGGTATTTTAGCCTTTTTTATTCCTTCTCTGACACTGACCATCCCAAAATTATGTTCAAGTTTTGCAGCTCTCAAGACGCCCCTATTCGAAGCAGACGGTTTGTAGAAGAATGACGCATAGACAATGACCAGTGCGAGAAGTACGGCTAAGCCTCTTATGCTCCATCGACGTATTTGCTTTTTTCGCTTAGCTTGTTCTTTCGCTGCTTGTTTTTGTTTTTTCTTAAGTTCTCGTCTCCGTGTTCTGGTCATCACCAATTGATTTGTTTCCACCATCTCTGTTTACCCCTTATGTAAAGTCAGATCTGTTCTTGAGAACTGGCAATAATAGCTTTTATGAATCTGTTCTCGCCATGAGAGATGAGACTAACGTCTTCATCTCTTTCCTATCCCATTTTCTGAATCCTTGGGCGACGCCCACGACCTTACCATTGATATCGACCAAATAGGCAACAGGATGAGCCCGTACTCCATACCGAGAAGCTACCGCTCCGTTCCTATCCAGCAGGATGGGAAAGGACAACCCCTTATCCTTGGCAAAACTCCTGACCTTGGATTCTTCTTCCGCTATATCCACAGCTAGCAAGACGAAGGGGTCTTGACGGAAATGATTGTGCAGGCTTTCCAAAGAAGGCAACTCCTCCCTGCACCAATATCACCAGGTCGTTTAGAAGTTGACCAGAACCACCTTCCCACGAAGGTTACTTAAGCGATAGCTTTTTCCCTCTAGATCCTTCAGGACAAAATCTGGAGCGTCAGGACTCTCCGCAATCTTTGTAATCTTCATGGCAGCCAGCAGGTCTTGGTCCGGCGGATTGTCCTTGGATTTTGCATCAGTGTCGAAGCTCAGCAGTGCCACAAAGACGACAAACAGCGCCGAGGCAAGTATTCTCCATGTTTTTGCTCTTAATTTCATCTTTGTCTCTCCCAATTTTTTAGTGTCTGTCAGGTTTGCATTTCTGCCTGAAATCTCAATCTAAAAGCCCCTGATTTTTTGGGTCTCCTAAGTGGCCGCCTCGGCCAGCACCTTCTTTAGGGCCTCGTCACAGACTGCGAATCGGGCAGATCTCAACAGGTCATCCTCCCAGTTCACCATGGCCTTCTGGTGCTCTTTCTTCATAAGATTCCTCTTCACCTGCTCCCTAGAACCGGGAAATACATGGTCGGCAATAGGAATAGCAAGTTCTCAGCTTTGATGAATTCGTTAGCAGAAAATTAGGCGCTGAATCGAGGAGGTCTAAATGGAGATAAAACAAATTCCTCTGGGGTAGAGGTGGTTATTATCAAGAGTAGCAAGCCCATTAAGGGTAAGCTAGAAAGAACTGATGGTCCAGACCCATAATGGATAAAGGAGGAACAGTTTGCACCCGGCACAGAATCGAGGCCATGGAGATCTGCAGGGCATAGCTGCGGACACAGCAAGCTGTAAAGAATACCGAAACCCAGAGCCAAGACTACTATTAGATACTTCTTTTTCATGGATGCTATATCTCTAAGTGTACTTTCACATGAGTCGCACTATCTAGTTCATTTAGGCATAGGATGTAGTGAAATTAAGTTTTCTTAGGCATCCTGATGCCGCCATGGGCCTGGCACAGCAAGTTATCTTACCTATAAAGCTTCTGGTTAATCGTGCAAGATTCGTGCAAAGTAGATCCCTCAAAGCCCCCTAACGATTCTCAGTAGGTAGAGTCGAGGCTAGTTCAGTGAGAAGGAGGGTAGGGATCTGCGGTTAAGCGCTGGGAGACTTTCCGAACAATCTCATCTCTCTCTATCTTCGAGTTGTTTCGCGGATTACTCCTGAACGTGAGATTGAGCTGGCCCACCAGGAGTGCAGATTACTTTAATCCCCACTTTTCCTCTTAAGAACAAGCTACAATATCTTGTTTTAGATTAAGTAAATGCGGAGTCCTAGGATCCGCTTTTTTCTTATGATCTGCGCTTATCTCTTTTGCACAGTATTTCGTTACGATCCAGATTACGTATCCCTTTCTGCATCAGTGCTCGATGATCTGTTCCTCTTGCTTCGCCACGAAACCGCAAGAACACTATTCCAGACGATACTCTTATATAGAATAACTACTCTATATATCATGCAAATCAATGCGGTATTCCAGGCTCACGTGTTTTGGGGGTTCTTTTCCTTTCTAATTGGCACGACTATTGTTTCTTAATTTGTGTGGGACACCTCCCTTACAGCAGCACAAAAGCTTCCTAGCCAGCAAAACTACAACTAACTAACCCATCCGGGTGGGAGAGTCCTAAAGCCACCTGATACAAAAGTGTACTCGTAAGGCAAGAGGATTATCTGCTTTGACAGTAATTGTTGGGAATTATGACCCGTATACGGAAGTGCATCCAGTTAGGAGTTTTGGTGAAGGGCTATAATCTCTTGTCAAAGTTTCATTTCTGCAGCCTTCGCCCCTTGAATATCATCTTTGTCGCGGCCTTCCTCTTCAGTTTCGTTTGCTCGGTTCGAGCAGTGTATTCGGCTCAAATCACACTAACATGGGAAGCCAGTTCGGGGGATGTTGAGGGCTATAACATCTACCAGGGCACTTCCAGTAGAGATTACGATGTGACACTGGACGTTGGGAACTGGACCAGTGTTACAATCGCAGGCCTTGAAGACGGTAAGGCTTACTACTTCGCAGCTACTGCTTATGACCTTGAGGGCAATGAGAGCGGATATTCTAACGAAGTGTGCCTTAACTGTGATAGCCAGGGTCCTACCACCAGCAGCGGGAGAGATGTAGGAGGTGGTGGAGGAGGCGGATGTTTCATCGCTACAGCAACCCACAGGGTCCGTAGGCAAAATAGTTTGTGATAGGAAAAGGTTCAAAGAGCTTCAGTGGAGCTTCGGCTCCGTTTTTTATTGGCTGAAAATGGTGGTTTTTCGGATTGACAGAAATACGCATCTGTGTGGTAAAGTTCCGTCTTGACAGGGAGCCTCTCCCTATTGTGCCCCTGACCGTAGTGGGGAGTGCGTCCCCTGCTGCGGTCATTTTTTTTCTTGTCACTGCTCGCCTCATTCCTGTAAATTGAAAGCAGTTAAAGACATTCTCAAGAAGTACGAGAAAAAGTCCTCCAAGAAATAATCTGGTATTAGTAATGGCAGAATATAAAACTCCCTTTCCTCTAGAATTCCCGAGACAGTGTCCATGCGGCCACAAACACCTTTCCTGGTCCCCGGGCGATGAGGAAATCCATTGTTGGGACTGCAGCAGATACTATCCAATCTCTGAATGCTTCGGTTCTCCAAGCAAAGATTCTGAGAAACAACTCACTCTATTCAGGGAGGAAGAGTTGCATAAATAGCACCTTGGAACCTGACGAAATCAAACGAATCAAACTCCACAGCGTCAAATGCCCCAAGTGCAAGGCTAATCTTATGATTAAGCCGACTGAGAAAGTGTGTCCTGTTTGTGGCGGTGCGTTGCCAGTTCACAAAAAATAGCCCTCATCAATTCAGGGGATAGTATTGGAGAGATTTTGGGGATGAAGAAAAAGGTAACCACGAAAAATGTTGCACATGACATGTATGGAATGTTTATGGAGTGTCTGCGATGGGAACATGAAAGGACCCCCGAAGCTGTTCAGAAGTTTAAGGAAGAAGGAATAGAGATTGATCGGGAAGCATTGAGCAATGAAATGGTCCCTATATACTTGCTTTTTTTGGACGTGATTACTAAGTCAACCTTCCCTTTGCAAGCAATAGAGATTCTTGAGGAGTTCTTTTATATTCTGGAGGAGGATTGGAGTAAGGACCAGATAGATGCTGTTTTTGCTTCCCTTCAAGGATACATCAAGGTGTGGGACGAAGCACTAGAAACCACAGATCCGGACGCAACTGAACTGTTAAAAGATCCAATATACAGGGTAACAAAACTTGCCTGCGAAAGAGTTGTGGACAATGATCCTATTAATGCTACTCAGCTACTTGGCACTCATGCAGTTGTACATAGTACCATGCTAGGGTTAGCAGAGATGTTTGAGGATTATAGTAAGAGACATGAAGTAGTTTGATACTATTCATTTTTCAAACAACACTGCGGAGTTTTTGGCTCCGCTTTTTTCTTTTCAACATCTTGTGCTGAGGTTTCTGGTGGGGGAAGTGTAAATTAAGGGATGTAACTTTTGCTGTGATCGAGGTGAGTCTGGGTTTTCCATCATTTTATCCACTATACTACTCTCTTCTTAAGTTCTATAGTTCGCGGCTAAATGGTAGGTTTTCTGATTGACATTAACCGCCTATTTCCCATAGTCTGAGTACAGCCCACAGTTCTCAGTCGAGTTCATCACGAGAGACCATCCTTTGTTCATGTATTTCAATGTTAGGGCTGTAAATCAATCACCATTATGAGAATTTTTCATTGATTTATTCCCCATAAAGAACAGTTATGGAAAAGCATTCATATCTTGCCAAATTCTCTTCGGTTGAATTGTCCAACAACAGTTTTCCAAACAGGGTGGTTCTTTTTTCCATTCTCATTTTTGTCCTGTTGCCGGCATGTAGCAAGAGAATGTCTATAGAGGAGGCCAAGCAAGTACCTGTCTCCATAAGTGGACAATCTTTTGTCCCTCCACCTCGCCGGATTGATGACGTTAGGAAAATCCTTGACCAGGGGGCCCCTGACACGGCAACCGTTGAACGCCTCAATGCAATAGCTGACGCAGTCCCGCCGGTAGACGCAAGCACGTCGAAACTACGGGATTTTTATTATAAAAGAGGCATGGCTGCCACAAAATTAGGCCGATATGCGCAGGGTCTAATGGATCTACGCAAAGCTGTGAACTTGTTGGAAGATTTTCCCTCAAGAACGCCTACAATTAATAAGATGGTTAGTGAGTTGGTTTTGGCGGAGCTTCGTGTCAACAATTTCAGAGCAGGAATCGAATCTGCGGAACGAGCGCGGAAGATGTTTCCTAATTGGGCTGGAGCGAACAATATGTTGGCACATTTATATGCTTTTGCTGGCGATTTGGAGAATGCTGAAAGGGCGAAGGGTCGGGCGCTTGCTATTATGTCTAACTGGCGAAACACCTTGGACAATAGAATCTGGAGGGGATATATGACCGCGGGTATGAAAGCTGTAATATTGGAGGCTCGAGGGCAATACGAGGAAGCCGAACCTTTAATGAGAAGAGCACTGCAGCTTGCCATGACGCCAACGATCAAATCAGGATTCCCTAAACCCCTCATTGTTAGCCGTCGCTGGCTGGCAATAAATCTGATGGAGCAGGACCGTCTGGTGGAAGGGGAGGTGGAGGCCCGACAGGCACTTTTGGACTCTATAAGTTCTTTTGGAAGTAGATCACTGGAAACGCGTTGGGGTGTTGAGGTTCTCGCCAATATCTTATCAAAGCAGGGTCGGCATCGCGAAGCCGAACTGCTACTTAATAAATTCATTAGTATTATGGAAGCTGGTGGGATATCAGATGACTCCCCGGTGATGGTCGTTACTCGATATAGGCTCGGTAAAGCAATAATCGAACAGGGCGATTGGTCAGCTGCCCTCAAAGAGTTTCGCTTGGCACGGGTTAGTCTGGAGAAAAATCCTGCTCTTCTCAAAAAATTTTATTTATTAGACACATCCCCTGCTTTGGCCCTGTTAAGAACGGGACGTTCAAAGGAGGCTTTGCGATTACTTCAAAGTGCCCACGAAACCGCTAAAAAGGACTTCGGAATCGGTCACCATAGAACAATGGAAATCCTCGGTCTACTCGCAGTTGCTCTCTACGATACCGGGGAGACTTCACAAGCATTTGATTTATTCTCCAGTACGGTTACCAAATTGCTAGAGAATGGAGCTGTTGGTGCGCAACAAAGGAAGCTTATTCTGGAACGATACATTGACTTGCTTGCTCGAATCAGAACCACCTCAGTTGAAGGTAAAGCTGGTGTCGACGTTGTGGCTGAGGCTTTTCGAATCGCCGGAGCGCTTCAAGCCCAGTCTGTAGGATATGCTCTTGCTCAGAGCCTAACGCGAGCCGCCCTGAAAACTCCGGAAATGGCTGACCTTGCCAGGCGCGAACAGGACGCCAAGAAACAAGTCGACGCACTGGAAACCTTACTTTCTGAGCATCTGGCAGCGCCGGTCGATCAGCAATATCCAGAGGTGGTGGCTGAACTACGGGAAAACATAACGAGATTGCGCCATGCCCACAAGGTGCTGCTCGAACAGATTAAAATAGAAACCCCAAAGTACGCCAAGTTGCTCAATCCACCGCCGGCAACTGTGGACGAGGTGCAGGAGCAGCTTCACTTGGGCGAGGTCCTGGTCTCCATTTATCCTACTGTTTCAAAGACCTATATTTGGGCAATTCCCAAAAGGGGCAATGTTCAATTTGCCGTAGCACCCTTCGGCAAAAACTATGTTCACGAAAGCATAAAATTCCTGCGGAGAGCTCTCGCTCCTGAAGCTCAAACTTTTGGGGGTATTCCGGAATTCGAACTTGCGCGAGCCTATGAGCTCTACGCTGGCTTGCTCAAACCCATCGAGTCTAGCTTGAGAGATGTCAGAGATTTAATAATCGTTGCAACTGGGCCGCTGGCTCAAATACCGTTTTCAATTTTGCCTACTGATCCTGTCAGCCTAGGAAAGGAAAAAGGCGCATTGTTCAGTAGATACAGAAAGGTTCCATGGCTTATCCGCAAGGTTTCAATAACGAGAGTTCCTACAGCCTCTTCTTTTATCAGTTTACGTACTATTTCCAAGGGTGACCCATCTCGGAAAGCTTTTCTGGGGTTTGGCGATCCTTTTTTCAACAGAGAGCAACTGGCTCGGGCGAAAAGAGAAAGAGTCGATGGTAAATTAGTGCTGGCAAAGCGAGGAAGAACTCTGCATGTTAGAGGTATCCGGGTCACAGAGTCCGGCACCCTTGACAATGAAACCATTACCTCGATCAATCTGGGTTTGTTGAATCGACTGCCTGGTACTGAAGACGAGATAGTGAGCATTTGTAGAGCACTGGATGGAGATCCGGCGCGAGACGTCTTTTTAGGCGAAAAGGCATCGGAGAGCCAGGTTAAATCCATGGATATGTCTGATCGGCGGGTAATAGTTTTTGCTACCCATGCTTTGGTGCCGGGTGATTTGGATGGCTTGGATCAGCCAGCCCTTGCTCTTTCCTCTCCTGCAGTTACCGGCGGCAAGGAAGACGGTCTTCTGACCATGGAAGAGATCTTTCAGTTGAAGCTGAATGCCGACTGGGTTGTGCTGTCGGCCTGCAACACTGGAGCAGCGGAAGGAGCCGGAGCTGAGGCTGTATCAGGTCTGGGTCGCGCCTTTTTCTACGCTGGAACCAGGGCGCTTCTGGTGAGCATGTGGCCTGTGGAGACCACTTCGGCTAGAAAACTCACCACTGGGCTATTCAGGTACCAGAATGAGGAGCCAAAGCTCTCCCGGGCTGGAGCGCTTCGCAAATCCATACTTGAATTGATTGATAGTCGGGGTTTGAAAGCTATTGTTACCGGTAAAATTGTTGTAAGTTACGCCCATCCGCTTTTTTGGGCTCCCTTTGTCATAGTCGGAGATGGTGGCGGAGTCTTTCGTTGAAACAAATTAAACAGACTTACTAAATCGTCTCTACATTTATCCTTAAATATGTAAACTCTCCCAATCTTTTACTGGGAGTTTATATTACATACTTTAATCCCCACTTTGTCATTCCAGAAACCACCACTATATATGGTGATATACAGATGATGGATTCCCTACACTATTCGGAAAGTAACCATTAGACAGAAACCCACAGCGATCCAATGATCCTATACATGGGGATCGCGACACATAGGTCACCCTGCAGGCATATTTCGCTTGGTGACAATATGCCTAACTAGGTGGTAGAGGAAGAAACATGGTAGGCGAGATTGTCCAGTCTGATGGAGAAGTCTACGTTCTCCACTCGGCAGCAATCAGGAACCTGAATCTGAACCGGAGAAAAGTTCAAAATGCCGTTGATCCCTGCTAGGATGAGCTGATTCGCGACACTCTGAGCGCTGGCAGGTGGTACAGCGATAATACCCATTTCGACATTTCGTTCCTTTACCAGTTCCTCAAAGCGGTCGACATGCTCGATCACGAGGCCGTTTGGCAGCTTCTTGCCGATCTTCTCTGGATCCACATCAAAGGCAGCCACGAACCGGTATCCATGCTTGAGAAAATTGGCGTGACGGATGAGGGCCGAGCCCAGATTGCCCACTCCGAACAGTGCCATATTCCACGGACGGTTGAGGCCGAGTATCTCTTTTATTTGAGAATAGAGATCCTTGACCCGGTAGCCGACCCCTCGGACACCGAATTCACCAAAATAGGCGAGGTCTTTGCGGATCTGCGCTGGATTAACCCCACACTGTTTGGCCAGTCGCTCCGAGGAAATCACCTCCACGTCATTTGCCATCAACTCGTCGAGGTTTCTCAGATAGATGGAAAGCCGATTAATGGTGGCCATGGGAATCTTGGCGAATTTCATAACGCTATGATCCTGTTTTCATTTCGGCGAGACTTGCTGCAACCTTGCTCCGCTGTTTTCTGCTGAAATGCAGCGGCAGCGACCGCAACCGGCCGAATTCCAGTCACCAGCCACGCCGATCTCAAATTGAAGGTGACCGGGGGATTGACCCAACCTCAAGACAAACCCCCGGTTTGTCTGCTTGTAGTTAAATGCTACAGTCCCACAAATGCCCGCATCGGCTTTACCACCGGGCTCAGAAAGATGAGAAAGAAGGCAATGAGCAACGTATAAATACAGAGCGATTCGATCAGCGCCAGACCAATAATCATAGTCACAGTGATCTTCCCGGAAGCCTCGGGATTACGGGCCACGCCCTCCACCGAACTTTTGATGGAGATCCCCTGGGCCAGAGCACAACCGATGGATGAGATGGCAATGGAGAAGCCCGCTGCCACGGCAGAGTACATGAAGAACTTGAGGCCCATCACTCTCTCGGCCTCTGTCGCTTCAGCTGCAAATGCCAACGCGGCAAACCCCAGAATCAACACCAGTGTCAGAAACAGTACTTTCCTCTTCATGCAAAAAGCCCTCCTTGTTTGTAATTATGTATATGGCCTTCTTCCTACTACGACCTTCTTCCCAAACCCTCAGTTCTTAATTCCCTTTCTTAGCAGCCCCGTTGCAGAGTCGGACAGCGGACAGCACTGTCAAGGTTTAGTGGGCCTCCTCAATGGCGAAAGCAAAGTACATCATGGAAAGCAGGCAGAAAATCAAGGTCTGGACAGCGCCGACAAACAGCCCCAGAAACAGAATCGGCAGCGGCGCCAGGTACAGACCTGCCAGAAACACGAAAACACCCAATATCATCTCCTTCCCAAAGATGTTCCCGAATAGACGGATGGAGAGGCTGAGTGCCCGGGCAAGGTGGCCGATGACCTCTATTACAAAAATCAGAGGGGCAAGTAAGATAATCGGCCCCAGGAAGTGTTTGTAGTATTTGGCGCCGTGGAATTTAAAACCGATCACGTGAGTGTAGACCACCACGATGAGGGCGCAGGCAAGGGTGGTGTTCAGATTGGCGGTGGGTGAAAACATGCCTGGGGCCAAACCCAGGTAGTTGCTGAACAGAATGTATAATGCCAGGGTGCCGATGAGAGGGAACACGAAACGGCCTTCTTCGCCGGTGACGTCCACCATGAACTCCTCAAGGCCGCTGATTACCACCTCGAAGAAATTCTGGGCCCCCCGCGGGACCAGCTCTATCCTGCGGACCAGCAGTTTCGCTACAACCACCAGAACGATCATGATCAGCCAGGTGTAGGTTACGTGGGGCAAGAGCACTTTCTCCAGGATGGTGTGCGCCTCCTCAAAATCGTGGACTATCGGCAGGCCGAGCTTTTCCAGAATCAGACTGATAAAGAAAATTGGATGTTCCATGAATTAGACTACTCCCCTGAAAATGAGTTTACGTGCCTCATTGAAACCCACCAACACAATACCAATGACGATGATCGACAGACCCAATAGCATGCCAAAGGGGCTCACCCACCCCTTGATCAGCAAGAGAGCGATGATCACACCCAAAGCCACCAAGCGCAGGCAGTATTTGAGCAAATAGAAAAGGCGTGATCTTCCTCGTCTTCTCGTATCAAGGGCCCTGGCCAGATTCCGTTTCATCAAAGAGAAATTAGCGATTGCCAGCATCCCTCCCACGCATACACCCAGGCCGAATTTGCGGGAAAAGAAGGCAAAACCGCCGCTGGTCAGCAGTACAAGCAGGACCCAGTTGAAACGCTCGATCCTCTGTAAAAGGGCCTCATCCTGCAAAATCATAGTGGCCGGCCAGAAAGGCCTATAGCTCCTTGGCGCGTTTTATCACGAAACGGTAGAAGTTGCGAAATCCTGCAATAATACCGAGTATGAGAAAGATAAGGGTTAGCCACGGGCTGGTATCGAATTGCCTATCTAGCCAGTATCCAAAAAACAACCCTATGGCTGTGGCCAGGACAATGGCGATTCCCAAGGCGCTGGCGTGGCCCATCAGCTTGAGAGCCTTTTTGGTGTCTTCCTTCATGAAGGCCACCTCATTCTGCCTGGCCCCGCCCACCTGCGCACGAATGGTGCCTGCCCAGAAGCAGCACCGGAGTTCGTGTAAAACTTCACGTACCTGCGTACCACAGCACCTGGGGAAAGTCAACGGTTTTTTGTGAAAACAATTTCGTTCGCGATTAGTGCGCAAAACGATTCGTTCTGCGTTACGAGACGGGAGGTCATTGGGCATGGGGCATGGAGCTGGACTATTTCGGATTGCGGATTTTAGATTGCAGATTTAGGTATCAGTGTTCGGTGTTCGGGTTTCAGATCTATCAATTCTGAGCCCTGACACCTGAAACCTGACACCCTGGGATTGCGGATGTGGGATGTGAGATGTGGGATCAAGGGGTTTGGGATTTCGGATTGTTGGATTTGGCGATTGGGGAAGGCATAGGGCATAGAGCATAGGGCATGGAGCTGGACTATTTCGGATTGCGGATTTAGCATTCTGGATAGTGTATACTAGATTCTGGATGCTTGTCTGGGGATCACTCTTTGGCAGGCAGAGACGCCTGCCCTACTGGGTTCTTAATTCTGGCCCTTACTTTTCGCACCATACTTTGATGGCAACGGACTACGGACCACGGACAACTGACGAAAAGCCAGCTGCAATCTGCCTGCTGTCTCCTGCCCACTGCCCGCTGCCTAGTACTTATTGCCATACGCCTTAGGCCTTACGCCTTGCGCCTTAAGCCTTTAGTTATATCTCTTTGAATACTTCGTCCGCTGCCGCCAGTGTTTTGTCAATATCCTCCTGATCATGGGCCAGACTGACAAAGGCGGCCTCGAACTGGGAGGGAGCAAGATACACACCTCGCGCCAGCATTGCGCAGAACATGCGGGCGAATCTTTGGGTGTCCGAAGTCAGGGCAGAGTCAAAATCCACCACCGCTTGATTGGTGAAGAAGAGAGAGCCCATGGAGCCCACTCTATTCATGGTCGCTACCACCTTATGCTTTGCTGCCAACCCGTTCATTTCGTTAAATAGGTAACTGGATCGTTCCTCGAGCTCTTCGTAAACCCCATGCTTGCTGAGCATCTTCAGGGTTGTCAGGCCGGCGGTCACAGCCAGGGGGTTCCCTGAAAGGGTCCCGGCTTGATACACCTCGCCCAGGGGAGCCACCTGGCTCATAATCTCTCTCCGTCCTCCATAGGCACCCACTGGCAGGCCGCCGCCGATGACCTTCCCGAGGCAGGTGAGATCCGGTTGCACCCCGTATAGGGCCTGAGCCCCGCCCAGCGCCACTCGAAAACCAGTCATCACCTCGTCGAAAATGAGCAGAGCGCCGGTTTCGTCGCACCAGAACCTGAGGCCCTCAAGAAACTCAGGTTTGGGTGGCACTACTCCCATATTCCCCGCCACCGGCTCAATTATGATGGCGGCCACTTCTTGTCCCTGTTTCTGCAAGACCGCCGCCACCTGATCCAAGTCGTTGAACTTCAGGGACAGGGTGTGCCGGACAAAATCTGTGGGTACCCCTGCACTGCCCGGAATCCCTAGGGTCGCAGCGCCAGAGCCAGCCTTTATCAGCAGTGCGTCTGCGTGACCATGGTAGCAGCCGTCAAACTTGATGATTTTGCTCCTGCCCGTGTAGCCGCGTGCCAGCCGAATGGCACTCATGGTGGCCTCGGTACCGGAATTGACCATGCGCACCATCTCCATGGAGGGAACCAGCTCAGTAATCATCTGGGCAAGTTCGACTTCCATGGTGGTAGGTATGCCGAAGCTGGTTCCCAGCTCAGCTGCAGCCTTTACAGCCGCCACTACCTCAGGATGAGCGTGTCCCAAAATCAGCGGACCCCAGGAGCCTACGTAATCGATGTAACCATTGCCGTCCACATCAAAAATCTTTGAGCCTTGCCCCCTGGTGATGAACAACGGATTGGTACCCACGGCTCGGCAGGAACGCACCGGGCTGTTTACCCCACCAGGGATTACTTCTTCGGCCTGCCGGTACAGCATCTCACAGCTAGTTTCAACCATCGCAATCCTCCCCCCAATCATTTATCATTATTCATTTATCATTTCGCATTTTACATTTCTCATTTTACATTTCGCATTTCTAATTTACCATTCAAGGACAAGAGTTATAAAAGTCTTTCAATACAATGACAAATGCTCAATGCGAAATGAATAATGACCTGCCCCATGCTTTTTCGCTCTGCGCTATGCGCTCTGCGGCCTGCCCCATGCCACCTAAGTCCCCCACTTACAGATTAGCCCCTATTATTACCGGCTACACTTACTCTTCGGCGAAGTAGGCCATGGTGGTTTTCTTGAGTTCTTCTTCGGTAAAAAGCAGATCGTAACGCTCAATCCCGGCTGCTTCCGCCATCCTCTGGGCGATCTCACGGCAAACTTGACGGGAGGGTCCGTGAACCATGGTGAATAACCGGTATGGCCAATCTGGCATAGTAGGTCGCTGGTAACAGTGAGTGACCTCCCGAAAAGAGGCAAAGATAGTGCCTACCTCTTCTGCCCTTTCAGGTTCCACCTCCCACACCACCATAACATTGGCGTCGAATCCGGAGCGCTGGTGCCTGAGGGTAGCGCCGAATCGCCGGATAGTACCGTCAGCAACAAACTCACGTACCTTTTCAACAAGTGCAGCCTCGCTGATTCCTAGCTTCTCGGCCAAAACAGCAAAGGGCCTCGTCACAACGGGAAGATCCTGCTGCAACTCATGGATAATTTTTTTCTCCAGTGATGTAAGTGTTCGGCTGTCGCTCATCTTTGTGGAGTTCCCCTTCTTCATCGCCATAGTTTTTCCACCATCAAACGCACCGTGAACACGAAAAGTCATAAAATCCCGTCTGATCATTGTGCCTTTGATGGGTTTCTCGGTTTACTTGCCCGTAGATGAATGTCTAGTACATTCTTACAACCCCTGCTCCGCTCGGATCATTTCCTGGTGATAGGCCTCCATGAGTTCCTCCAGACTTAGAACTCCGGCCAGACTGCGGCTCCGCTCGTCTTGTAAAATAGGAAGCTGACCATAGCCACTGTGGATAAACTTGACCAAGGCTTCATACAGGGTTTCGTTGAGACCGATGGCCACAGGTTTTTCTGCCAGATCTCCAACCACGATAAGATCCGAAAGGGCATCCTCAAAAAGGATGGCACGCAGGTCAGGGAAAGACAGAATTCCCACCAGGCGTATATCTTCATCAACAACTGGAAAAAATGACTCCCGGGTCCTCGTCATGAGACGCTTCATACTTTTCAACCGCATATCCATTGGCAGCATGGTTACCGGCTTTTCCGGCTTGTAGACGTCGCGCACCTGCATGGTTTGCAGGACGTTAATGGTTAGGTCCGTACGGTGCGCTGGCGAAGCGAATTTGTTTTTTACCTGCTTTTCATATATACCCCAACTGCCAGACAGGACCACTGGGATGGCCGAGACGAACATGAGTGGCACCAGCAGGCCGTACCCCTGGGTCATTTCTGAGACCATGAGCAGGGCCCCAATGGGCGCCTTGGCAACCCCGGCGAAAAATCCCGCCATTCCTACGAGGGCAAAAGCTGTCGGATTGCTAACCACTTCAGGAAAATAGTGATGGCCCACCTGACCCACCACGCCACCCAGCATGGCGCCGATAAAGAGCGAGGGGCCGAATACGCCTCCACTGCCTCCCGAACCTATGGTAAAAGAGGTGGCAAATATCTTGGTCAGAACCATCATCGCCATCAATCCCACTGACAGTTTTCCCAACAAAGCAAGCTGAATGGTGCCATAGCCACCGCTCAGGACCTTTGGGGTCATGAGACCGATGCATCCCACCAGAAGACCGCCGATTGCCGGGACAAAGTGGGGCTTAATGGGTATCCGCCTGAAAAGATGGTCCCTGAGACCGTAAAGCGACCGGGAGTACAGCCAGCCCACCGGTACGCACGCCAGACCGAGAGCCGCATAGATTAACAACTCGCGAGCATCGGTAAAGATCCATGTGGGTGTGGCAAAAATGGGCTGATATCCAAAAATGAAAGTAAATAGAGAATAGGCCACCACCGAACTCATAATACACGGAATGATGGCCTCGGTCTCGAAGTCCTCGGTGTAGAGCACCTCGATGCTGGTAATGGCACCTCCCAGGGGGGCTCGAAAAATAGCGCCCAGACCGCCCGCACACCCCGCTAACATAAGGATCCGCCTTTCTTTGGTGTCCAAATTGAACACTCGACCCAGCCATGATCCGAAACCGGCGCCTATCTGGGCAATAGGTCCTTCCCGACCGGCACTTCCACCGCTAGCCAGGGTGATGACCGATGCCACACTCTTGATATAGGGAACCCGGGTGCGGATCTCACCCTGCTTGTTGTGGAAGGCATCTATCATGGCATCGGTGCCGTGACCTTCGGCCTCAGGTGCCCAGGTATAGACAATGAGGCCCGAAAGCAAACCGCCGATGGCCGGGACCAGAAAGAGGACCCAGTCTCTCGGTGTGCCGTGGGGCATGCCATGAACGAGACGTTCGCCGGCTGGTGGCTCCATGGGATGGCCGGCTAGATAATCCAGGACAAAGTACTTGAGCCATTCCAGCGAGAAGAAAAAAGCAGCCGCACCCAACCCAGCGACAAGACCAATAAGTAGGCTGTAGAACATCCAGCGCGAGACGGCATGATCTTTCAGATAGCGGATCAAAGATGTCCAACGCCCATGTTCTGGCATCCTATTTTTCTCCAGCATTCCCGCATTTTATGGAGTTTTGCCCTGAAGGGCAAGCCATTTCCTTGAACATCGAGGGTCTAAGACCCACGCCCTGACTCTGGTTTACCATCAGAGCCAAAAAACCTGGCTCTCGCGATCAAAAAAAAGGCGACCAGATGGCCGCCTTTTCGCCCGGGTGTGAGAGTCTCGCTATATCTTCGCATAGATTCCCTGTTTGAGGATAATCTCTTGATATTCTTTAAGTTTGTCACAGTTCTCCAAGCACTTGTTCTTATCCTCACCCACATACTCACAACCAATGCAAGGGCTCTTGATCATGGTACTGTCCCCCCGTCGGTAATTGGAATTAGAATCTAATAGTTTCTAAAACCTCTACATTAAGCATTGCATCACTGCTATGTCAAGAAAAATGTTCTGACGTTGACTCCCCATTCCGGATGTGACATAGTCAGGGGGTTGGCCGGTTCCTTACCCGGGCAGTAACTAATCGTGCCCAAAGGCACCATCCTACACCGGTTATAGACAACGACTCGTTGGAAATCATAAGGTACTATTGCCACCTGAAACTGCATGCAGTCCAAGCCACGACACCCTGGTTTTACGCTCTTGGTCCTGACGGATCAGGACCTGATCACCTCTTTCTTTGTGCCCAATCTGGTGGTTAATTCGGAACTAACCTTCCCCAATCTCTTCAGGTGGTCCCCCCAGTATACCCTCGCGCGGTGTATCGGCGTAGTGAATCGCGGCTTGAAAGCCGCTTCCACCGACAACTATCAACGGATCATTTCTAAGGAGTAAGAGAATGATTATCGGAGTGCCTAAAGAGATTAAGACTGAGGAATATCGAGTGGGAATCGTCCCAGCTGGCGTGCGTCTGTTGACATCTTCCGGCCATCGAGTGTTGATTGAACGGGGTGCAGGTGAGGGAGGACGTATCAGGGACCAAGAGTTCAAGGCTGCTGGAGCAGACATGGTCTCTTCCGCTGCCGAGGTTTACGGTGAGTCAGATTTGGTGATGAAGGTTAAAGAACCGCTTCCACCGGAGTACGATGTGATGAGACCCGGCCTGATAATCTACACCTATTTGCATCTGGCTCCTGCCCCAGAGCTGACAGCGGTTCTTCTGGAAAAGGACATTATTGGCATTGCCTACGAGACCATACAATCGGCTGACGGCTCTTTACCCCTTCTCACACCCATGAGTGAGATTGCTGGGAGGATGGCGGTTCAGGTGGGTGCTCACTATCTGGAAAAACCGGCGGGCGGTCGCGGCGTGCTTCTCGGGGGCGTCCCTGGGGTGTACCGCGGTCGGGTAGCCATTCTCGGCGGTGGCGTAGTCGGCACCAATGCGGCGAAGATCGCTGTGGGGATGGGGGCCATGGTCACTATTATTGATATTAACCAGGGACGTCTCATGGCCTTGGATGATATTTTCGGCTCAGCTATCACCACTCTCATTTCCAACCCGGACACCATCGAGCATACAGTGCGAGAATCTCATCTGGTAGTCGGAGCGGTTTTGGTCCCCGGGGGTCGGGCACCAGAGCTCGTCACCAGAGAGATGATTACCCAGATGAAAGCAGGCACCGTCATCGTGGATGTGGCCGTGGATCAGGGAGGATGCTGCGAGACGTGCCAACCCACCACTCACGACCAGCCCGTCTTCGAGGTGGACGATGTCATCCACTACTGTGTGGCCAACATGCCCGGTGCAGTGCCCCGGACGAGTACTTTCGCCTTGACCAATGTTACAATCCACTACGCCCTCAAAATAGCCAACCAGGGCTTAGAGGCTGCTTTGACCACCGACCCGGCCCTGGCATTGGGGGTCAACATCTATCGGAACCATGTTACCCACGAGACCGTTGCCCGCGACCTGGGTTACAGTTATCAACCACTGGAACAGCTGTTAACAGGCTGAGACTCTATGTATCGGTCTTCACAACGCTAAAACTCAGGTTCATACGTGGGAAGATACATTCGAAATGCGAATGTATTCCTAAAAGAGGCTCCTTTGGACGTGGAGCAAACGAAAGTTAAAAAGATAGCCCTCGGAAAAAGGTTGAGACACAGCCCCTTGGTGCAGACCCTGGGGGTGCGCCCCAACATTGAAGATTACAGCGAGACCGAACTGGATCTCCTCAGAAGTGCAGACACTGTTTATTATCCAAGTAGTCTCTATGAAGACGTTTTTCTGGCACTGGGCAAGCGCGTCTTTCCAGCAAATTACTATCGCTATATGGGAGACAAGATTAAGCAGACCGAGCTTTTTACGTTGCTTGAAATCCCCCATCCTCGTACTCGGATCTACGAATCAAGCCATGAGGAGCACCGAATCCTTGCGGATTTCTCTTTTCCATTCATCGCCAAGATCCCCCGGGGTTCCTCAAAAGGCAGGGGCGTTTTTCTCATCCAAAGTCAGGTAGATCTCCAGCGTTACCTCAAAGAGTGCGCGGTAGCTTACATACAGGAATACCTCCCCATTGACCGCGATCTGCGCGTAGTTTTAGTGGGGGCAAAGGTGGTGCACGGTTACTGGCGCATTGCCGGGCCTGGGGAATTCCGCAGCAATGTGTCTCTGGGTGGGCGAATATCATTTCAGGATATCCCAGATAGTGCACTCCGCTTTGCTGAACAGGTGGCCAGACTATGTAAGTTTGACGAAGCGGGGCTTGATATTTGCATTTGTAAGGGTAACTATTTGGTACTCGAGGCCAATATGGTCTACGGCCTCAAAGGCTTTTCAGCAGCAGGGCTCGACATCTATCAGCTTTTGACCCAGTGCGTGACCGAAGGAGGTATCTGATGGCTGCCACAGCAGCGGATATCCAACGAGCCAGCTCTTGGTTGGCGGACAGCAAACAACTTACGGTGCTCACTGGCGCTGGCGTCTCTGCTGAGAGCGGAGTCCCTACTTTTCGAGGCAAAGACGGACTTTGGCAGGGCTTTCGCGCCACCGATTTGGCTACGCCTCAAGCCTTTGCCCGCGACCCGAAGCTGGTATGGAATTTCTACAACTGGCGTCGCCAGTTGCTTGCACCTCTTCAACCCAATCCCGCGCATAATGCCCTGGTGCATTTGGAAGAGAAGATTCCACATTTTTCGTTGACCACGCAGAACATTGACGACCTCCATCGGCGGGCAGGCAGTCAGAATCTCATTGAGTTGCATGGCAACATCTGGATGGTTCGCTGTACCGGTTGCCAAGCAGTGAATCGTAATGAGGAAGTCCCACTGCCGGAGTTACCTGGTTGCAAGGACTGCGGCGGGCTTTTGCGTCCCCATGTGGTATGGTTTGGTGAACAACTTGAGCCGGCCATTCTGGAAAGGGCCATAGTTGAGACTCGTTCCTGCGATATCATGCTGGTGATCGGTACCTCTGCTCTGGTGCAACCGGCCGCCTCCTTGGCGCTTCACGCTAAGGAAGAGGGGGCGCGTGTGATAGAGATTAATCTTGAGCCCACCCCCTATTCACACCATCTTGACCTCGTACTTCAGGGAAAGGCGGGTGAGATCCTGCCGCAGGTTGTCGATGGCATGTAGTACAGGGGTAGGGGGCAGCGGGCAGCAGGCAGAGAGTAGATTGCAGATTGCAGATTGCGGATTTTAGAATGCATAGAGCAGAGGGCATAGAGTAGAAGCCAGAGGGCAGAGGGCAGATGACATGCGGTCCAAGGTAAAAGGTGCAAGGTACAAGGAAAAATCTTGAACAGTTCCTGTTTGAATACAACTCCAATCCTGAACCTTGTACCCTGGACCCTGGACCAATATTGCTGACTACTGGCTACTGACTACCGACTACTGGATTCTTTGATTGCAGATTTAAGATTGGAGATTGTAGATTTAGGTTTCAGTGCTCAGTGTTCAGTTTTCAGCTCTTGTGCTTTTCACCCCTGACACCTGAACACTGACACCTGGTACCTGAAAGATTCAGGACACCCTGGGATTTCGGCTTTGCCTGACGGTTGTGACCCAGAAAGATGCAAATGGGAGAAAAAGCTTCGACAAAACCCAAAATGAGACGGCTGCACCTCCTGCGGTTGCTGTTGCTGGCGATATTTTTCGCCTTTGTCTGGCTGGCAGCAGATATGCTCTATTTCCTCCGTACTCCGGCTAGCTCTGTGCCGAAGGAGGTGGTGGTGGAGCTCCCGGTGGGCATGTCCCTTCCTGCTCTGAGTAGCTTGCTTCAGGAGCAGGGTGTGGTGCGCAGTGGGAAGAAGTTCCGCTGGCTGGCTTGGTTCAAGGGGGCAGCCCGTCAGATCAAAGCTGGTGAGTACCAGTTCTCAACCGGCCTTCGCCCTGGAGAGCTTCTCGAAAAGATTGTCCGCGGAGAGGTTCGCCTGCACCAGATAACCTTTCCCGAGGGATACACGCTAAAGCAGGTGGCCGAGCTTCTCGATGCACATGATCTGGCCAGCGCTGAACGCTTCATCGCCACCGCTACTGACCCAGCTTTCGTCCGTGGGCTAGACATTCAGGCCTCCAGCTTGGAAGGGTATCTCTTCCCAGACACCTATCGGTTTGCTCGAAACCTTCCAGTGGAGAGTATTTTGCGTTCCTTCGTGGCACGATTCACCCAGCATTTTGGCGCAACCCAACAGGAGCAAGCTCGCCAACTCGGTTTTACTCGCCACCAAGTGGTCATCCTCGCCTCGGTGGTGGAGAAGGAAACTGCAGTAGCCGAGGAGCGGCCACTGATTGCCGGTGTATTCTTAAACCGCCTGAGACGACGCATTCGACTCCAGAGCGATCCAACGGTGATCTATGGACTCAAGGACTTCGATGGCAACCTTACCAGAGTCCATCTTCAGACAGACACTCCGTACAACACTTACACCCGCATGGGCCTCCCCGCCGGACCCATCTGCAATCCTGGCACCGCATCTATTCAAGCGGTGCTCAGCCCAGATTCCACCCCCTATCTGTACTTCGTCGCCAAAAAGGACGGAACCCACCATTTCTCCACCAGCCTCTCGGAACACAACGCTGCGGTTCAGCGCCACCAGAAGCGACGATAAAAAATGTCCGGAATTTGACCACATTTTTACCACATAATGTAGTTGTCCGTCGCTTAATTCTTCTATATATTGATATAAATGCGAATTGGCACCCTGGGTGGGCAACCACCTCTAATCAGTTGATTTTCTTTTTTAAGTTGACAATTGGGGGCAGTAGCTGTATAAATGGTGTCAAGAAGTGGATAAAAGTGGTTAAAAGTGTCAATCCTGTAAGCCTATGGAGTGCAGATGTTCAGGGGTCGCTCCTTACATACCCTGGATGCAAAGGGGCGTATACGCATTCCTTCACGGTTTCGCGAGATCCTCAAGACCCGCTACCAAGACCGTTTCGTTATCACCAATTTCGACCGCTGCCTGATTGCCTACCCTCTGCAAGAGTGGGAAATAATTGAAGAAAAATTAGGAGAACTCTCATTGGTTCGCCAGGATGTGAAGGCGTTTCAGCGCTTTTTCATCTCTGGGGCCACTGAGTGCAACTTTGACAAGCAGGGAAGGGTTCTCATCCCCCAGACCCTGCGCGAACACGCCTCGTTGAAGCGTGAGGTGGTGCTTGCCGGCATGGTCAAGAGTTTTGAAATCTGGAGCAAACCCCTATGGGATCAAGAAATCAAGAGATCCCACGAGAATTTTGCCCAAATCACCTCGACCCTAGCCGAGCTAGGCATTTGAGCGATTATGAAAAAGGGTGATACCTCTGAATCACCCGGAGAAACGGAGACGCGGCGACGCGGAGTGACTTTAACCTTTCACCGAAGGAGCATGGTGGGTGAAGACATTAGGGGCTTCACGGATCTAACAGTATGAACAGCGCAGCAGCCATTTTTTTCCGCGTCGCCCCGCCTCCGTTTCTCCAAAGTTGCCCCCTAGGCCTGAAAAGCCCTACCGGGGTCTCCGAATCAATACCGTCAATCATCCCCGCATCGCGCTGTACGATGAGGGGTTAACATTTTGGACATCTTTGCCCGGTGGTGAGCGCGGTGCAGCAGCAGGATCATAAGCCGGTCCTCCTTGATGAGGTCATTCAGCATCTGCGCTGCGCTCCGGGTACATGTTTTGTGGATGGCACGATTGGTGGTGGTGGTCACGCTCGGGCCATCCTTGAAAAGACAGCGCCGGACGGCTGGTTAATCGGCATCGATTGGGACGAAAGCGCTTTGGCCATAGCTCGGTCTAACCTGCAGTCCTATAAGGAGCGGCTCGTCCTGGTTCACGACAATTTTGTCAGAATTGGCTCAATCCTGACTCAGCTGCAGATCCGGGCAGTGGACGGCATCCTCCTCGATCTTGGCCTCTCTTCTTTCCAAGTGGATGCTGCTGAACGGGGCTTTAGCTTCAGTCAGTCTGGCCCGTTGGATATGCGCATGGATACCAGGAGGAAAACCACTGCCGCCCAGTTGGTAAACACCCTAGGCGAGGAGGAGCTTGCTGAGCTCATCCGCAGCTTCGGCGAAGAGCGCTGGAGCCGTAGAATTGCCCGCAAAATTGTCAGGGCACGGGCTGAAGCGACCATCGACACCACCGAACGTTTGGCCGTGTTGGTATATACTGCCATTCCTGCAGGTAAAAGGTCAAGACAGCGACATCCGGCTACTCGAACTTTTCAAGCCTTGCGCTTGGCAGTTAACCAGGAAATCGATCACCTGCAGACCTTTCTCCAGGGGGCTCTTGACTGGCTCCGGCCCGGAGGTCGGCTAGCCATCATCTCTTTCCATTCCCTGGAGGATCGGTTGGTGAAACAGACGTTTGCCAGCTGGGCGCGGCCATGTCGCTGCCCAGCCCAGTCGCCAGTGTGCAGCTGTGAGGGAAGCCCTCTGGCGCGGTTGGTGAACAAGAAACCTGTGCTCCCAAGGGCTGAGGAGATAAAAGCAAATCCCAGAGCCAGAAGTGGTCGTCTGCGAGTAGCGGAAAAAAGAGAAGCTACATGAGTAAAAAGCCAAGGAAAAAATCAGCCAGCAAGTCAGCAAAGCACACCTGGAGACAGCGCCGGTTATCCGCCGTAATTGCTATTTTTCTCTGGCTCCTATTCAGCGGTTTTGGCTATGTCTGGTGCCGGGTTCAGGTGGTCCAGCTGGGCTATCTGCTATCAGATATTCACCGGATACACACCCGGCTGTTGAATGACAATAAAAAATTACATCTGGAGCTGGCCCGGCTCAAAGCCCCAGAGCGGGTGGAGCGTATTGCCATCCAGAAACTGGGCCTACGACACCCCACAAAGGATCAGATTGTAGTGCTGCCATGACACGCAACTCGCGCTCACATAACCCCGCGATTCGCTGGATTCGATTCCGTCTCCTTGTGGTGGCTGTGGGTTTGCTCGTCGGCTTCTCGCTGCTGATTGCTCGGAGCTTTCAGATTCAGTATGTTCAGTGGAAGGGTTGGGCAAGCGTTGCCAACAAACAGGTACGAAGAAATGTTCGCTTTGAGCCACGACGAGGAGATATCTACGACCGGAATGGCCAGGAGCTGGCCGCGAGTATAGAGATGGATTCTCTGGCAGCCAATCCGCGAGTCATAGAGGACCCCAAGACCACCGCCGAGCAACTTGCTGCTGTCATCGAAATCCCGGCGGCCAGTCTGGAAGAAAAACTGATCCAGCAGCGCGCCTTTGTCTGGTTGAAACACCATCTCACGCCTCGACAAGCTGACGCGGTCAGGGCTCTTGAACTCGAAGGGATCCACTTTGTCAAGGAGAGCCGCCGTTATTATCCGAATGTGGAACTAGCAGGCCACGTACTTGGATTTGTCGGCCGAGACCACCTAGGGTTGGAAGGTTTAGAGGTCTCTCAGGATCTTCTTTTGCGTGGCCACTCTGGCAGCCATCCCAGAGCTAAAGACGCCCGGGGCCAGATTATCTACACCCATGGCTTGCCTACCCAATCCGGTCCACAGGGGTACAGCCTCCGACTCACCCTGGACAAACGCATTCAGTACATTGCTGAACGAGAGCTGCAGGAGACAGTGAGGGGTTATGAGGCCAAGAGCGGTATGACCTTGGTGATGGAACCGGAATCTGGCGAAATTCTTGCCATGGCGGTCTTTCCAGCATTCAATCCCAACTCTTTTTCCTCTTATCAACCCTCAGCCTGGCGTAATCGAGCCGTGACCGATGCCTTTGAACCGGGGTCCACCTTCAAGATCTTTTTGGTGGCAGCAGCGCTGGAAGAGGGCTTGGTTCATCCAAATGACCTCTTCTATTGTGAGCAGGGCAACTACCAGGTCCTGAACCACACCATCAACGATCTGAGGAAATTCGGTTGGCTTTCCCTGGCTCAGATCCTTCGCTTCTCCAGTAACATTGGGGCCGCTAAGGTTGCGGAAAAACTTGGAGCAGACCGTTTTTACCATTACATCCGCGGTTTTGGCTTCGGCGGTCCAACTGGGATTGGCCTGCCAGGTGAAACCTCTGGCGTGATCCATTCGCCCGAAAAATGGTCCACGGTTGATCTGGCCGCTGCTAGTTTTGGCCAAAGCTTATCGGTATCTACCATGCAACTCGCCATGGCCCTCGGGGCTGTCGCCAACAATGGTCTTCTCATGAAACCCCTTCTTATTAAAGAAGTCCTGGACGGACAAGGGAGAGTAGTCAGGCGGAACAAATCCCGGGTGGTACGTCGGGTGATTAGCACGGTCACTGCTCAGCGGTTGAAGGAGCTGCTCGCAGATGTCTTAACCGAAGGGGGTACCGGAGCTCGGGCTGCCCTCGGCCAGTACCAAGCGGCTGGTAAAACCGGCACTGCCCAGAAAAGCAATAACCGGGGTGTCGGCTATGCAGACGATCGGTATATTGCCTCCTTTGTAGGCTTTGTGCCGGTGACAGACCCGCGAATTCTTGTTGTGGTGGTGATCAACGAACCGCAGAAGGGATTTTATGGTGGAGTGGTGGCGGCTCCAGCCTTTCGTCGCATCGCCCAGCAAACCCTCCACGCCCTCCGGGTGCCACCGCAAAAAGGAAGCAGCAAAGCCAAAAGTATTGCCACCCAGGATAGTGCTGAGCCCCCATCAGAGCAGCCGATTATGGTTCTTCAGCCGGCCGCCTATGGCCAGACTGACATGAACCATCCGGCGGTGATGCCCGATCTTACCGGCTTGAGTCTGAGAGCCGCCCTTGATCAACTCCGTAATTTTACCGGCTCATTGGATATACACGGGAGCGGGAGAGTGGTGGGACAGAATCCTGAACCGGGACGAAATCTGAGCACGGTTAACTCCTGCAGCCTTATCCTGGCCGCAGAGTAGCGAGGGGATCCATGCTATTGGAGCACCTAATGCAGGATCTTGCCGTTCTCCAACTGCACGGCATGCTACAGGGTGAGGTACGCAATATTACGTACCACAGCGGCCAAGCTTTGAAGGGTAGCCTTTTTGTAGCCATCAAGGGCACTCAAAGCGATGGACACGACTTTGTCCGCCAGGCCGTTGACCGGGGCGCTCGTACCGTCATAGTGGAAAACGAACTCGAACCCATACCGGGAGTGACCACCATCAGGGTGGCCAATACCAGGGCTGCTCTTGCCCAGATCTCAGGCAAGTTCTACGGTTTTCCCTCCCATGAACTTACGGTTATCGGCATCACCGGGACCAATGGAAAAACCACCACCGCTTACTTGCTGGAATCAATCCTTGCAGCCTGCGATCAGCGGGTGGGAGTTATAGGCACTGTCAACATTCGCTACCCGGGTCATGTTGAGCCCGCACCGGTTACCACTCCTGAGTCCCTTGATCTGCAGCGAACTTTCAGGGAAATGCTGGTTGCGGGAGTCACCCACGTGGTGGTGGAGGTCTCTTCTCATGGCCTTGACATGCACCGAGTGGATGGAACCCGCTTCGCTGTTGCTCTCTTTACCAATCTCTCCCAGGACCACCTTGATTATCACGGCAGTATGGAGAACTATTTTGCGGCCAAGAGCCGCTTGTTTTCCCAGATTCTGCAAATACAGGGGGACACACCAGCCCTCGCTGTAATAAATGGAGACGATGCGTGGGGCCAGCGGCTATGCACTCAGGTCAACGGTCCTTTGCTGCGCTATGGTCTGGCTCCCAACCTTGAGATTCGAGCCGAAAAGGTTCGGTGCGACGCAACCGGGATTAAGGCTTTGCTGCACACTCCCAGGGGTGATCTAGAGGTGCATTCCTCAATGATTGGACGATTGAATCTGTACAACCTGCTGGCAGCAACATCTGTGGCTGTGGGACTCGGTCTCCCGCTGGAGGCCATTCGGAGCGGCGAGCAATCTCTAGCCCGAGTGCCAGGGAGGCTAGAGAGCATCCCAAACGATATGGGCTTTCAGGTTCTTGTGGATTACGCCCATACCCCCGATGCACTTGTAAAGGCCCTGGATTCCTTGAAAGAGCTTGAGTTCAGAAAGATTATCTGCGTGTTTGGCTGCGGGGGGGATCGTGATCGCGACAAACGGCCCCTTATGGGAGAGGCTGCGGCGCAGCGTGCCGACCTCTTGGTGATCACCTCCGACAACCCCAGAACCGAGGTCCCGGAGGCAATAATGGCTGACATCGAAGCGGGCGTGAAAACCAAGGGATTCCCGCTGCTCTCTTCCCTCGCCGAATGTGGAGGCAACTGCCAGCGTGGCTATACCCTCGTGGTCGATCGCGGCCAAGCTATCCGTATGGCCATCGATCTTGCCCGGACTGGGGATGTTGTCTATATCGGCGGCAAGGGTCATGAGAACTACCAGATCTTTGCTGACACTTGCATTGACTTTGACGATCGAGTTGTAGCGGCCCAGGCCCTTGAAGAAAGAAAAAAGCGGCAAGAAAAAGGCAGCGGGCAGTAAAAAACAGGTGCAAGGTGCAAGGCGTAGGGCACAAGGAATCAGATAAAGAGAAGATTACCTCATGCCTTGAGCCCTTTGCCTTATGCCTAAGAAAAATAGGGTATTGCCCACCCATTAGAATTGATGACTAATAACAAACAAATATGGACTCTAGACGATGTACTGGAGGCGACCGGCGGTGAGCTCCTGGCAAATGGCGGCGAGCAAGGTTTTGCCGGAATCTCCACTGACAGCCGCTCTCTGCGTCCCGGCGACTTATTTGTAGCCCTGACCGGGGAGCAATTTGATGGTCATCAGTTTGTCGAACAGGCGGTGAGCCGTGGTGCCACCGGTGTCATCGTGGCCGCGAAGGAGATAGGAGCAATTGACATCTCCGGACTACAGGTGGTGGTGGTGGGAGTAGCTGATACCCTCCGTGCCTTTGGAGACCTGGCCGCGTTTCGGCGGCGCCACTATCCCATCCCGATGGTGGCAATCACCGGTTCCAATGGTAAGACCACCACCAAGGAGATGGTTGCAGCTATTCTGAGCCAATCGTGGAAGGTTCTCAAAAACCAGGGGACCTTTAACAACCTAGTGGGCTTGCCCCTCACCTTGTTGCAACTAAACAACACCCATCAGGCAGCGGTGGTAGAGATGGGGATGAATCAACCTGGAGAAATCGAGCGGTTGACTGAAATCGTCCGTCCGGATGTGGGACTGATTACGAATATCCAGCCAGCCCATCTCGAGGGGCTGGGAAGCCTCGCAGGGATTCAAGCAGCCAAGGGCGAGCTCTTCCGGGGTATGGCGGCCACCAAAACCATTGTGGTCAACCGGGATGATCCCAAGGTACTGGATTTAGCTTCGTCTTTCCCAGGACGCCACGTGGGCTTTTCCACGGCCGGTGCCGCTACAGACGTAGCCCTGGACCGGATTGTTGCCATGGATGAAAATGGGAGTCGTTTCCTCTTGAAACTGGCCGAGGAAATCCAAGAAATTCACCTACCGGTGCTCGGCCGCCACCACATTACCAACGCAGTGGCAGCCGCAGCCGTTGCCTGGAGCCTGAGCCTTCCAGCACATACCATCGGTAGTGCCCTGGTAAATTTCCGGCCTGTTGATAAGCGTATGGAGGTACTCCACCTCTCTGGCGAGGTCCATATTATCAATGACACCTACAACGCCAATCCGGGCTCCATGGCCGCTGCCCTGGAGACGTTGATGCAGGTGAAGAAGGAGGGCAGAGCGTTTGCCGTTCTCGGCGACATGCTGGAGTTGGGAGAAGGCAGTGCAGCCCTGCACCGACAAGTCGGCGGTATAGCGGCGAAGGAAGGGGTTGATCACCTGCTGGCCATGGGAGCGCAGAGCTCTCACCTGCTCGCCGGTGCGGCTGAAGCCGGCATGAGCAACGACCGGTTGACCCAGGCCAGTGATCACCAAGAAATCGCCTTACAGGTTCGAAGTTTGCTGACTGCCGGTGACTGGGTGCTGGTCAAGGGCTCTCGGGGAATGCGGATGGAAAAAGTCATCGAAAATCTCTTAGCGGAGTTTGAGAAAGAATAAGCTTGAGACTGCATGGAGATCAAAATGGGGATGCGTGATCTGAGATGGGGGATGTGAGATTTCAGATTGACTATCGCACATCCCATATCACATATCCCACATCCCTTAGCCTGAGGTTGCAGCCACAAACAGAGTGATGGAAAATTTCACAGACAAAAACGTTCTCGTTGTTGGTTTGGCCCGCACCGGCCTGGCCGTTGCCGAGTTCCTTCTGAAAAAGGGAGCTCGCGTCACCATCACCGACCATCTCCCGGCCACGGATCTGGGTTTGGCAGCAAATTCTGCTCGAGACCTAGGGTGTTCCCTCGCCTTGGGAGGTCATCCCCAAGAGATATTCAGCTCCGCGGATCTCATCGTTGTCAGTCCTGGTGTTCCCCTAAAGTTGCCACAGCTGAAAGATGCTAGTACCAAAGGTGTTCCCATCATTGGCGAACTGGAACTGGCAAGCCGCTTCCTGGAGCTCCCTGTTGTCGCCATAAGCGGCACCAACGGCAAGACCACCACCACCGAATTGGTGGGCGAGATGCTCAGGTACAGCGGCCAGCGGTTCTTCGTGGGAGGCAACATCGGTAATCCTCTTATCACCGTATTTCAAGAAAAGGAACCGCTTGAAGTTGCAGTGGTTGAGGTGAGCAGCTTCCAACTTGACTCCATGGAGAGTTTTCATCCCCAGGTTGCAGTGCTCCTGAATATCAGCGAGGACCACCTGGACCGCTACGACTCTTTTGAGGACTATGTGGCGAGCAAGTGTCGACTCTTTGCCAATCAAACAGAGAACGATATCGCGGTGGTCCCGGCCCGTGATTCCTTGATCGGCAAGCGTTGTACAATCCCAAGCCGCCAGCTTAACTTCAGTCTAACAAAACCCTCAGCCCACGCCTACCTCGAATCAGGCTGGCTGGCTTGTCGGGTAATGCCGGGTCCAGTGCGCCGCTATAACCTGCGTCGCTGGCAACTCACCGGCACCCATAACCAGGAAAATCTGTTGGCCGCGGTGCTTGCCGCCACTTACATGGGCGCTGAGCCCGAAGCGATTCAGAAGAGCATTGACAACTTCAAACCGCTTCGACACCGGATGGAGCTCGTTCACCACTGGCGTGGCATCCAATTCTTTAATGACTCCAAGGCTACCAACGTGGCATCGGTGCTCCGTTCCCTGGAGAGCTTCACCTCGCCCATCATTCTCATTGCTGGGGGTCGCGACAAGGAAGGATCGTATGCACCACTCAGCGGCCTAGTTCGCCAGCGGGTGAAAATGCTTGTACTCATGGGTGAAGCTCGATTTCGCCTGGCCAAGACTTTGGGCCATCTCTCTTGCACCGTGGTGGTGGAAGACATGGACGCAGCAGTGCAAGTGGCTATGGACGCCGCTGCCCCTGGCGACGTGGTCCTGCTCTCTCCTGCGTGCTCCAGTTTTGATCTTTATGAGAACTACCAGACCAGAGGGGATCACTTCCGTTCTCTGGTGCATGAATTGACCAGTGGAAAAGCGCAATTTGGCGACAACATAAATTGTCCCTGGATCGCTTCCGCCAGAAACAAAAGAAAGCTGAATTCAAACAACTGATCAGGGTGAAGCTGGGGATCTACATTAGCGGAGCGAGCGAGAAGTAACCAGGAATGCGAAATAACTGGGTAGATTTATGGCTAAAGGAAATGAACATAAGAACAGCTACGATCTTGCCCTCCTATTCAGTACCTTTGCTCTGATGGGCATTGGACTCGTCATGCTGTACAGTTCCAGTTCCATTATCGCCCAGCAGCGCTTCGGCGACGGTATGTATTTTGTCAAGAGACAGATCCTTTTTGCCCTTATGGGGATTGCCATACTCATCCTGAGTAAGAACGTGCCCTACGTTTTGTATCGCCGCCTGGTTTATGTCATCCTCGCAATCAGTCTCTTAAGCCTTATCGCTGTTCTCCTGCCTCAGGTGGGCCACCGGGTTGGGGGCGCCAGGCGCTGGCTACGGTTAGGCCCTTTCTCTCTGCAACCCGCGGAGTTCGCCAAATTGGCCCTCATCATCTATATCTCGTATTCTCTGGCCAAGAAGAAGGATCGGGTGCAAGAGTTCTCGGTAGGCTACATACCACACCTTCTGATTTCCGCTGTTTTTATTGTTCTGGTTGTGATGCAGCCTGACCTAGGAACCGCTGTGACCCTGGCAGTCCTGGTTTTTCTCCTGCTCTTCGTCGCTGGCGTGCGTTTGCGCTATCTGTTTGCCACGACCTTAGCCCTCCTTCCCCTTCTGGTTCTGGCCATAGCCCAGACAAATTACCGCTGGGAAAGACTGCTCGCCTTTCTCAACCCGTGGCGGGATCCCAGCGACAGCAGTTTTCAACTTCTCCACTCCTTACTGGCCCTCGGCTCGGGAGGCCCCTTGGGAGTAGGTCTCGGTTCCGGGCAGCAGAAGCTTTTCTATCTGCCTGAACCACATACAGATTTCATTCTGGCGGTCATTGGTGAAGAGACCGGCTTGGTGGGTGTATCCATTGTCCTTCTCCTCTATGCGTTGCTGGTCTACAAGGGGATCAAAATCGCTTTACGGGCGCCCGACCGCCACGGCACCTATCTGGCCTTCGGCCTGACCCTGGTAGTTGGACTCCAGGCATCAGTCAACAGTGCGGTGGTCATGGGGCTGCTGCCCACCAAGGGGCTACCGCTTCCCTTCATAAGCTACGGCGGCAGTTCTCTGCTCACCAACCTGATAGCTGTGGGGATTCTGATGAATATTAGCAGTCAGACCAAGAGAGAATCTTACGCTTGGAACGCTGCAAACTGGTTAGATGTGAGGACGAAGAGGAGATCAGGCTAAAGAATGGTCGTAAGGTTTTGTCGGTTTAGCCGGCACTGACACTATCTGGTGCAACTGGCTAAACCGGTAAAACCGACTTAACCGGCTCAACCGACTTAACTGACTTAACTGACTATGTACAAGCGTTCTTACCATATTCACTTCGTTGGCATTGGTGGCATCGGTATGAGCGGCATCGCTGAACTGCTCCTGAACCTCGGGCATCAGGTCAGCGGCTCCGACATAAATGAGACCGAAATTACCCGTCGGCTCGAGAGCCTCGGGGCCACAATCCATTACAGCCATCAGCCCCAGCACGCTGCTGGTGCTGACGTGGTGGTGGTCTCGTCGGCCATTGATGCTGACAATCCCGAGGTTTTGGCGGCCAGCAGGGATTATCACCTACCGGTCATCCGGAGGGCCGAGATGCTCGCCGAACTCATGCGACTCAAGTACGCTATCCTGGTAGCCGGAGCTCACGGCAAAACTACCACAACGTCCATGGTGGGCACGGTGATGGCCGAGGGCGGCCTTGATCCCACCGTCATAATCGGCGGTCGATTGAACGCCTGGGGAACCAATGCCAAGCTCGGCCAGGGTGATTTTGTGGTGGCGGAAGCGGATGAAAGCGATGGCACGTTTCTGCTGTATTCCCCCACCATTTCGCTGGTGACAAACATCGACACCGAACATCTCGATTTCTTTAAGGACCTGGATAGCATCAAAGAGACGTTTCTTGAATTCATCAACCAGGTTCCCTTCTACGGACTCAATATCCTCTGCCTTGAGGATGAGAACATTCAAAGTTTGCTGCCTCGAATCAAGAAACGGCTGGTTACTTACGGCTTCTCGACCCAGGCCGACTTTCAAGCTCGTGATGTGACCTTTGATGGTCTTAGAGCCTCGTATCGAGCGTTCCACCGTGGTCAAGAAATGGGCAGAGTCAGCCTGTCAATACCTGGCTGGCACAACGTCTTAAATTCCCTTGCAGCTATTGCTGTTGGTCACGAACTGGAAATTCCCTTCACCTCTATTTGCCGTGGGCTTCAGGAGATGAGCGGGGTGGAGCGTCGTTTTGAAATCAAGGGAGAAGTACATGGCGTTACCATAATTGACGACTATGGCCATCACCCAGCGGAGATCAAGGCAGTACTGAAGACCATTGCGCAATCTTTCCCGGGACGCCGCCGCTACGTGCTCTTTCAGCCTCACCGTTACACTCGGACCCATGCGCTCTTCGAGGACTTCACCACTGCCTTTTACCAATCGGAGGCTCTCCTTGTCACTGACATCTACGCTGCCAGCGAACCGCCAATTCCCGGGGTGCATGCGGAAAAGTTGGCGGTCGCCATCCAGCAACACGGCCACGGTAACACCAGATATATCCCGAACCACATGGACCTAGTACCTCTTCTTCTGGAAGAAGTGCAGGAGGGAGACGTAATCTTAACCCTTGGAGCAGGAAACATCTGGCAAACAGGCGAGGAGTTATTGAAAAGACTGCAGGAGAGAGCGGAGAGCCCCTAGGTGCCAGCGCGCACATTTATCATCTCTCATTGCGCATTTATCATTGCCCATTGAGGAATGAGTGCCAGAGATTGATTTCACTAAAATGATAAATGTGAGATGTGAAATGACACATGGTTGGCTCCATGCTTAAGAGCAGTGCCAATGATCAATGAGAAATGCGAAATGACCAATGCGAAATGATTAATGACCATGGATCCTGAATTGAAACAAGAGCTTCAGCACCTGGACGGAGTTGAAGTCGACTGGAATGTGACATTAGCTGGACATACCTCATTGCGCGTGGGGGGGCCGGTTTCCTGCCTTCTACGTCCTTTGAATCTGGCAGGGTTGCGGTCCGCCGTCCAGGTGCTGAATCAAAACCACCATCCCTACTTTATCCTTGGCCGCGGCACCAATCTACTGGTGAGTGATGCTGGTATTCAGGCAGCGGCCATCAGCCTTGCGAGCGGTTTTTCCCAGGTGGCGCAGGTGGATGTTCCGGGGAAGGTAGAGGTAGGCGCTGGACTGCGCCTCAATCGGCTTCTCCGCTTCTGCCTGCAAGAGCGTCTCAGCGGCCTTGAGTTTATTGCGGGCATACCCGGCTCGGTGGGAGGCGCTCTGCGAATGAATGCTGGGACCGACGTTGGTGTCATGGCCGATGTCTGTAAGGCAGTGAACCTTCTCCTTGCTGATGGCTCCCTGGCCCGGCTGTCTGAATCCCAGCTTCGCTTCTCTTACCGAAAGCTCGAGCTGCCGCCGGATGCTGTGCTGTTTGAGGCTGAGTTCTCTCTTACTCCCGGTTCTCGCAAGTACATCCGGGAGCAGGTCCGGTCACAGCTCAAGGTCCGTAAAGAGAAACAACCTTGGCGGCTTCCATCTGCTGGTTCTGTTTTCAAGAACCCGCCTGGGGATTATGCAGGTCGGCTCATTGAGGCGGTGGGATTGAAGGGGGTCCGCGTTGGTGACGCCCAGATTTCCCAGCAGCACGCCAACTTCATTGTAAACCGAGGCCAGGCGAGGGCCAGCGACATTCTAACTCTCATTCACCTCGCCCAAGAGAGGGTATCACAAAGATTTGGCGTCCAACTCGAACTGGAGATCGAGGTCATCGGTAACAGTATCAACACGTAGCCGTTACAAACAGACCCGTTAGCTAAACCGGATGAAAGTCGCATGCAGATTTCACTACCACTTACATCAGTGACCGCTTCAAGCAAAAAGAATAGCTACCAAAAGAAGCGGAGGCAGGTGAATTCTCGACTACGGTGGGGTCTACACCTCATTGTTGTTTGCCTACTGTTCGCGGCATTAAGCGCTCTGTGTGTGTACGCGTATCGCACTTTGCTTACCTCGTCTTTGCTGCGGCTTACCAGCATCCAAGTGAGCGGTTATCAGCGACTGGATCCGCAAACTGTCATTCAGCATGCGGAAATCCCTGCTGATGTCAACATACTCTCCCTGGACTTGAACGCTGTGAGCCGCCGGCTTACGACCCATCCGTGGATAGTGGCAGCATTGATCAGCCGGGAGATTCCAGATCGGCTCCGCATAGAAATCCAAGAACGTCAACCGGTGGCCCTGGTCAGAGGTCGGCAATTCTACCTGATGGATCCTCAGGGCATATGCTTCGCTCGCGCAGAGCCAAGCGAACATGCCGGTTTGCCGATTATTACCGGACTTGATCCTGAGACCATCGGCCCGGGTCGTAGCCTACCCCGGGAGTTTACCGCCCTCATCGCGGACTTCCATCGAGAGAGCCAGTTGAAAATGGATTGGCGACTCATCTCGGAAATCCGGTGGAACAACCCGAGGGGGCTCAGTATCTTTACCGTCCGGGGCGGGATACAGGTCAACCTTGGTAGCGGCAACTATGGCTCCAAGATAGACAGATTGGGAAGGGTGCTGCGCTATCTGGAGGAAAAGGGGGTTCAGGCTCAACTACGGGGGATTGATCTCAGCCACGGGAATCGGGTTTTTGTCAGAGGAAATTTTAAAATCTTTCAGCAGAACCGACGCAAGCAAAGGGGAGTGTAAAGATGGCCAGAAAGGAATCATTGATCGTGGGGCTTGACATCGGCACCACCAAGATTTGTGCCGTGGTTGGCGAGGTAACCACAGAAGGAATTGACATTGTTGGCATCGGCACCCACCCCTCCGTCGGCCTGCGGAAAGGTGTGGTGGTCAACATTGAAAGCACGGTGGAATCGATCAAGAGGGCAGTGGAAGAGGCGGAGTTGATGGCCGGCTGTGAAATCAACGCTGTTTACGTGGGCATCGCCGGCGGGCACATCCAAGGGCACAACAGCCATGGCGTTATCGCCGTCAAAAATCGCGAGGTTAGCCAGCAAGACATCGATCGCGTAATAGACGCTGCCAAGGCAGTGGCAATACCCTTTGACAGAGAGGTGATCCATATTCTTCCGCAGGAGTACATCATTGACGACCAGGGCGGCATTCAAAATCCTCTGGGCATGTCAGGGGTACGCATGGAGGCCAAGGTTCACATAGTGACCGGCGCTGTCACCTCAGCGCAGAATATCGTTAAATGCTGCAACCGCGCCGGCCTGGATGTCTGCGATATTGTCCTGGAATCACTGGCCTCTGCTGAGGCTGTGCTCAACCGGGAAGAGCGTCAGCTGGGCGTAGCACTGGTGGATTTTGGGGGCGGCACAGCGGATCTGGCCATTTTCTCTGAGAGCAGCATCCGCCACAGTTCGGTTCTCTCCTTGGGAGGTAACAACCTCACCAATGACATCGCCGTGGGGTTGAGAACTCCGGTGGAAGAGGCCGAAAAGATCAAACAACGCTATGGCTGTGCCCTCACTGCCATGATTCAAAAGGATGAAACTATCCAGGTGCCAAATGTGGGTGGCGGCAAAGCGAGGGTGCTCAGCCGACAGATTCTGGGCGATATTCTGGAACCACGAGTAGAGGAAGTCTGCGGTCTGTTGCAACGTGAACTCATCCGTTCTGGCTATTCACACGCAGTGGCTTCAGGTCTGGTAATTACTGGGGGGTCCGCCATGCTTCCAGGTCTTGCGGAGCTGGCTGAGCAGGTCTTCAACCTCCCCGTACGTACCGGTATACCCGGTAAAATCCGTGGTCTGGTGGACGTGGTCAAGAATCCTATGTATGCAACTGGTGTGGGTTTGGTCCTCTATGGTGCGAACACCAAACCCGAAAAGCTCTTTCGCATTCGCCAGAATAACATCTTCAACCGGCTGGTAGATCGCATGCGAAGGTGGTTTAGTGACATTGTATAAACGAGGGGGAGAGTTCAGGGATTGAGGATTGTGGATTGCAGATTTTAGATTGAGGGATTGAAGAATTCCTAATGTGAGTGGAGGAATGTAATGACGCCGTCGGATTTTCACTTTGTGCTGACCATGTTCTTCATGTGCATGGGCTGTTTTGTTTTTCTGACTACGTTGTTTGTCCTCTTCAGACGTCACCGACACCGTAAGGGCTCGTGAGGTGTCGCGTGGGAACATGTATGAAACACCTAAGGCCAGGAGGTGAATCATGATGTTTGAGTTCGTGGAAAGTGACAACGGAGCCAAGATCAAAGTGATTGGTATTGGTGGTGGCGGCGGTAACGCTATCAATAACATGATCAACGCCCATCTCGTGGGAGTTGATTTCATTGCCGCCAACACCGACACCCAGGCTCTAGAAATTTCCAAGGCCCCCACCAAGCTCCAACTGGGCGTCAACATTACCAAGGGGCTGGGGGCTGGAGCCAATCCGGAAATTGGTCGCAGTGCCGCTTTGGAGGATGCCGATAGGATTAGGGAGAGCTTGCTTGGTAGTGACATGGTCTTTGTCACCGCCGGACTTGGCGGTGGCACTGGAACCGGCGGTGCGCCGGTAGTCGCTCAGATCTCCAAAGAACTGGGGGCCCTCACCGTAGCTGTGGTGACTAAACCATTTAATTTTGAGGGACGCCAGCGTATGAATACGGCGGATAGAGGCATCAAGGAGCTCAGGGACGTTGTGGATACCATTATTACTATCCCGAACAACCGTCTCTTAAGTTTAGCGGCCAAGAAGGCGACTTTCTTGGAAATGCTCAAGAAGGCGGATGATGTGCTGCTTTATGCAGTGAAGGGTATCTCTGATCTCATTACCATCCCAGGCTTGATCAATCTGGATTTCGCTGACGTCAAGACCATCATGAGTGAGATGGGCATGGCCTTGATGGGCACTGGCATGGCCAGCGGTGAGGACCGGGCCACGGAAGCAGCTCAGAAGGCCATTGCCAGCCCTTTATTGGAGGATGTGACCATAAATGGGGCCAAGGGCGTGCTCTTGAACATCAGCAGCGGATTGGATCTCACCATTGAAGAGGTGCAGGAGGCATCTTCGCTTATCCAGAAAGAGGCCCACGAAGATGCAAACATCATTTGGGGTACGGTGCTGGATCAGAGCGCTGGCGACGAATTGCGAGTTACCGTCATTGCCACCGGGATCGGCGAGATAGACGCCAGGCCTAAACCCGATCTGGGCATTATCCAAGGAACTAGTCGTAA
>CAYFXH010000024.1:37429-40659 GCA_964346905.1 uncultured Desulfobacteraceae bacterium
CGACGACCTGGATATTCCTACTTTTTTGCGCCGGAGCCGAAAGAGCGAGGAGAATATGAGTGAGCCCAGCCGCCCCATGAGTTACAAGGACCTGCCTATAGATGAGGATGAACTGGACATCCCCACCTTCCTCAGAAGGCAGGCGGATTAGGTTCCGGCTGATACCGGCTGGCCTCGGTGACAGCCATGATAACTTGTCAATAAATGTCTGGGGTGGTGAAAAGGTGAGGACGCAACGGGCCCTCTATGGCATAATTGAGCCGTGGGAATGTGAAGCCCTGGCAGCATGGAACAATAACTGCCTCCGGAGACTCTTCCAGGGCTGCATAACTTCGGAGACTTTTTCCCGGCGAGAGCCTCCACGGGTGACTAATGTCTTGGAATCTGCGGCGCAGGCTGCAGCAATGGCTGGCGGACGAGACCGGCACTATCATCAAGGAGTGGGGTGGCAGGATTCCCATTGCCCTGGTCTACCCCAACCGTTATTTCCTAGGTATGTCCAACTTGGGCTTCCAGACAGTTTACCACCGTCTCAACCGGCTAGCCAATGTGGTGTGCGAGCGGGTCTTTCTCCCGGAATTGGAGGACATGGCTGAGGCAACTTCAGGAATTGGTCCGCTCTCCATGGAAACACAGAGACCGCTGGCGGATTTCCGAATCGTTGCCTTTTCAGTGGCTTTTGAAAATGACTTTACCAACCTAGTTCACCTCCTGCAACTTGGCAAAGTGAACCTCTACAGTGTCCGCCGCCACCAGCACGAGCCCCTGGTGGTGGCGGGCGGAGTCGCCACCTTCCTTAACCCTGAGCCCATCGCACCCTTCATTGATATCTTCCTTCTTGGCGAAGCAGAGAACCTCCTGGACGACTTCATTGCCGCCTGGCAAGAGATGCAACGTGACAATGTTTCCAGGGAAGAGCAGCTAATCCACATTGCCCAACGAGTGTCAGGCGCCTATGTGCCTTCCTTGTTCCAGGTAGAAAACGACAGCGAAGGCCGGCTGACTTCTTTTGAACCCCTCAGCGATATCCCCCGGAAAATTCCGGCTAGAGCTGCCGCGATTGAAGCAGAAGCTCCAGCGATCTCCAGAATTTCTTCACCCCACACCGAATTTGCCGAGACGATATTGGTGGAGATCGGCCGGGGCTGTGGTCGGGGCTGCCGCTTTTGCGCTGCCGGCTTTGTCTATCGACCCGTTCGTCATCAACCGGGCAAAGAGGTGGTGCGGGCCGCTCTGGCGACCTCTCAGCCAGAGGGCAAAATCGGTCTGCTCAGTTCTGCTGTTTCGGATCATCCCGATATCGACGCCATCTGTTTGCAGTTACGACAGGCAGGGGCACGTCTGTCAGTTTCTTCACTGCGGGCTGATTCCGTCACGCCTTCCATGCTGGAAGCTCTCCATGAAGGTGGTCTCCAAACCGTGGCTATCGCTCCTGAGGCGGGGAGCGAGCGACTGCGGCAGGTCATTAACAAAAATTTGACTGAAGAGCAGATCCTCAATGCTGTCACGGCCGTGGTCAGCGCAGGAATTCTCAACGTGCGTCTTTACTTTATGATCGGTCTGCCAACCGAAACCGAAGAGGACGTGGCCGCGATTATCCAGTTGGTCAAACGGATAAAGCACAAACAGCTGGTCATCGGCCGCGGGCAAAAGCGACTGGGAACGCTTACCCTGAGCGTGAACTCTTTAGTGCCTAAACCGTTCACCCCTTTCCAATGGGTGCCATTCTGTGACCTCTCTCTGCTTAAACAGCGAGTCAAAAAACTCAAACGCGCCCTCGGGCCAGTGGCCAATGTCCGGGTGCATGCGGATGTCCCCCGCTGGGCCTACATTCAGGCACTATTGGCCCGAGGAGATCGGCGATTGGCGCCGTTGCTCGCAACAGTGTCGCAAAATGGTGGCAATTGGCCAAAAGCCATCAAGAAGGTCAATGTCAATCCGGAGTTCTATGTGTACCGAGAGAGAGCGCGAGAAGAGCTTTTTCCCTGGGACTTCATCGATCACGGCGTGAGCAAAGAGTATCTCTGGCAAGAGTACCAGCTGGCCCTTGCCGGGGAGACCACCCCGGAGTGTGACCCGACGGAGTGCAACATATGCGGGGTGTGTTAGTCGCAGAGTGCAGAGCGCATAGCGCAAAGCGTGATGGCAAAAGTACAGCTGGCAGCTGGCGCATTTCTCATCTCTCATTGCGCATTTATCATTGCCCATTGAGGAACGAGTGCCATATATTAATTTCACTAAAATGATAAATTTGAGATGTGAAATGAGAAATGACTGACTCTATGCTCCATGCCCCATGCTTCATGCTTACATCTTATGATTGAAAACACATTCCTCCATTTACCCCACATCGGCCCTAAGACCGAGATCAATCTCTGGCGTCGGGGTATCCTCACCTGGGATGATCTGGCGGTTCATCTCAGAGATTGGCCCAGAAATCCTGAGCAGAGGAGACGCATCGCCAAGCAGCTCCAGGACTGCATGCAGAACCGGGGACATGCAACCTACTTTTACAAGCACCTCCCAACTGCTGAGCGCTGGCGTCTGTACGGGGACTTTCGAGATAATTGCGCTTTCCTCGATATTGAAACCACGGGGATGACTTTGTACGGTCATGAAATTACCGTGATCGGTCTCTACGACGGCGAACAGATGTACCACTTCATCAACGGGCAGAACCTGGAGGAATTTCAGGATGCCATTGAGGGCTACCACCTGCTGGTTACCTTCAACGGCGCTCGATTCGACCTTCCTTTCATTACCAGCTCTTTCCCCAACTTCCAATTCCGTCAGGCCCATATAGACCTGCGGCATGTGGCACGGCGGCTGGGTTATCGCGGCGGTCTCAAGTCCATCGAACCTCTATTCGGGATCTGTAGAACGTCAGAGATTCAGGAGATGAGTGGTTACGAGGCGGTCATCCTCTGGCACGAATACCTTCAAGGGAACCAGGACGCTCTCCAACGGCTGCTCCTCTACAACGAGGCTGACGTGGTCAATTTAAAAACGATCATGGAGATCGCCTGGGAAAGATTGCAGCGAGAGTTAGAAAACGAAGCTGGTCGTCTGCTACCATTCAATCTCGTAAACGGTGAACAGTGAGCAGCGGGCAGGAGGCAGGAAAAACAGGTACAAGGTTCAAGGTTCAAGGCGTAGGGCACAAGGCATGGGGCTAAATCCAGCTGGCAGCAAGAGGGCAGAGGACGGAGGACGGAGGGCAGAGGACGGAG
>CAYFXH010000025.1:0-4067 GCA_964346905.1 uncultured Desulfobacteraceae bacterium
AATGTTTTTCACTTCGATATTCTGCGGTTCCTTGTTCTGCGGTTCTGCGGTTCATTTTTTCAATCACTCGATAGTTGTGTGCTGAGTTCTGAGGGGGGAGAAAGGTAAAGTGGTATTTCGTTATGCTCGCTTGAAAATCTCCTTACTGTTTGCTGGACTCCACCGTCAAACCAATCACCCGATAATTGAATTCGTAGCTGAGGGCGTTGCTCCAGTCAGCCTGATAAACTCCCTTGTAGCGTGTACCCTCAACAGGTCCCACCGGCTTACCATAGGTATAGAACCAGTTAACGATAGGGCTACCCGTGAACCCCAGGGCGATCCAATAAGACCCTGGCATGAGAACTGGTTTGTCCCGCCTGAAATCGAAATCCACCCAACGGTAACCCGGTTTGATTGAGAGCTTGTTCAGGTTGATGAAATCACTGGTACTGATCGGATTGCCCGGTTTCCCATTGCTGTCTTCAAGGAGTTCCACCCAGAGCTGGCCGTCGCCACCGAACTTGTGAAGTGCAAGGCCTATTTTTTCCAGCTTGACCGGTTTGTGAAGCACGAAAACCTGAGCATATTGGATAAGCTTGGTGGTAACGTATTCTGCGGTCTCCACCAGAAAATTTCGAGTCATTTGGAAGCTGTCGGTACCAACTGTACTCGCCGGACCTCGCGGAAAGGCGAAATCAACGTTTTCGGGAAATTCAAGGTTGCCGAAGAGAAAAGGCACACGAAAACGAAGTTTGCGCCGCTCCGGTTCGGGAATCACCGGCGGTGGAGGTGGCGGCGGCACCTTTATCTCTGTGAAGGTGGCTTCCACCGGAGGAAGAAGAAGTAGGTTCTTGGGGCCATACTGCTGGCGGGTGCCCTGGATTTTCACCAGGTCGCTGGCAAAATCGGCGCTGATTGATTCCTGCAACCGGGGTTTTCCACTGCTTCCTTTTATTTGCGACCAACGCAGGAGACCGTCGTTGATGGTCTCATTGTTGTCAATGCCAATTTCCACCCTGACGTAGCGGTTGGAAACGAAGAGCTCGGTTTGCTGGGGATCAAAGGGCACCCAGCCTAAATCCTCAAACCAGACCTCGATCCATGAGTGGCGCCCTTGTCCCATTTTAAAGGTTAGTACGCCGCCTTGCCGGGAGACATTGAAAGGCTGGTTGAGGGTGACTCCATTGACAATGCGGACGGGAATCCCCACGGCCCGCATCAAAGCGGCACTCAAGTGAGAGAAATTCTGGCAGTTTCCCTTGCGCTCTTCAAGTCCGTAGAGGGCATCATATTTTGGTGTCGGATTAATATAACGCAGGTTGTCCACTATCCAGGTGAGTATGTGCTGTACTGCATCAAACTGGGTGGTCACCCCCTGAGTGAGATCCTTGGCTAGCTGGCGTATACGAGGGTTATCTGACTGTACCTGCTTGGTGGCGGAAAGATAGACCGAGACCTCCGGCGGGATCTTGGTCATTGGGAAAGGGCTTGCCGTCTTGAGTTGCTGGAGTTTTGTTTGATTCTGTGCTTTGAATGAGAGGCGAGCGACGATCTCAGCGGGCGGTGGATCCCAGGTTGCACTAATGATCTGATTGCCCCGTTTGTCCTCCGAGCGTTTTTTCTGCTTGGGTTCAGGCGAAAAAGTGAGCTGGAAGCCGTGGATCTCTTGACGATAGGTGGGTGAGTCGAAGGCCTGAGGCACAACGAAACTCAAGAGCAATTTCTGCGTGCCAGGCCCGCGCTTTACCTGCTGCTGAAGTTCGTAACGGATGTCTGATCCCATCTGTCCCACGAGTACATAGTTCTCGGCTAGGCAGGGGACGCTGGAGAGGACGAATAGACCTAGGGCCACCCAGATACTTATTCTCATGGCTGTACCTTTTCATGTTAGCAGATGCGGTATCTTAGCTAAAAACCTATCGATTGGCAAATCCAGCCTTCAGCACTCAGCCATCAGCCCAAAAAGGCTATTGAACCGGACTCACGCAAGGCAAGCGTTCCAATTCTCCCTATGTGACTGGCACGGATTATTCATGATTCCCCGAAGGCTTCATGAATAATCCGCGTATAGGGCCTCGACTCCGGCCCTTTAACCCTTCGCTCAGGGCTAGCTTAACCGCAATGGGCTTTCTTGGAAAGCTGATCGCTGACAGCTTCCATTAAATGTACTCGTTGGCGTAACTACGGACGTGATGACCGTCGAGAACATGGAAGCTGCGAATCTTTTTGAGGAACACCGGCGAAAACATGCCAATGGGCAAGTAGATAATTTTCTTGCGGTAACGATTTGCCACCGTGTGGCACCAACTTCGAGGAGGGTTGGCTGCAATGTAGGCAATCTGGGATTCCTCACAGTAGTCGATGGCCGCCAGCAACAAGCGCTCTGGCTTGGTGGTTGCCATGTCAAAATAGGAGTCTTGCCAGATGTCGTATACACGCATGGGCGGGTAGGTGAGCATGAAGCCACCGTACTGACAGCGGGAAATCCCAGGCCCGACAAGATGCTGGCCTGAAGGTGTGGCATAGAAGGCCATGTCCGACTCCTGCTCGTGTTCGCCCAACCAGGTAACGCGCCAGGGGAACCGTTCCGGCTTGCCTTCCCCGGGGTGGTCTTCATCAAATATGAGGACTACCGATCCCACCTTTCCGCGCAGAGGCCTATTTTCTTTGACATAGAGCTTACCTTCGTACCAGTTGCGGATAGTCTCGCGCAAGTCAATCCCATCCATAAGAGAGCTGGTGAAAGGAACACTGCGGCTATTCTCCGCGGCCAGGATCTGGCCGGCTTTCTTCTTGATGTAGTGGCCCCAGCCCTCAACCACCAGATCTTCCGGGGGATGTGAGCAGATCATGTGTCCCTGCCACTGACGCTGCCAATCTCCGGGGCGTTGTTCCTGTAAACGTTTTTTCTTTACAGGAACCGGCACAAGGCGACGGCGCATCGTACGGAAGCGGCGATGAAAGCGAATTTTCTTCTGATTCAGGAAGAGATCCTCACCGCGAAGCTCAATGATCGGAAGGTTGGGGTTTTCCTCCTGCCACGGATACCGGCTTCCCAGATCCCAGACCTCGTAGGAATAATTATCATCCACGGCCCCACGGGCGGCCACGACGAGCTGATAAAAATCAGGAGACAGAAAACCCTGGACAAGGGCATAGTTTCGGCCGAAGCGGCGGAGTACTGCAAGCTGCTGGGGTGTCACCTCTTCCTGAGCGTTTTGCAGATGTTGGCGAGCTGCCTCCTGGAGAAGAGCTTCATGCTGCTGAAGCCGATCCAGCGGGGCAGAATCATCGGGTCGTCGCCGCCACAGGGCCAAGAGTTCAGGTCGCTGCTTTTCGTAGGCTCCGGCTAGATAGGGTATTTCTGACATGATTTCCCGGCTGGAGCGTTCATGCAGATGGGCGAGGACTACACCATCACGGTGCTGGCGACCGATGGGCTGCGCCTGAGGTCTGGAGAGCAGGTCCAGAATGCGGGGGTAATGGCTGATGCCACAGACAAAGAGCAAACGCTGGTGGTCTTTGCTCAGCTGCTGAAGCTGGTACGCCATATTGGTTTCCCGCAGGAGGTCTTCCCTGGTAGACTCTCGCCCACCGCACTGAGCCGCGTAGGCTTGGCAGTAGGCGGTGTGGCCAATCCGGTGGAGCGCATAAGGATCTGGAAAGGCCTCGTTAATCTGTGGCATGCCCTCCAGGTCGCGATCAACGAAGTGGAGGGGCATTGCGTGGTCTAGGGCGAGACGAGCAGCCTCCACCACGCCATCGGTGGGCTCCAGAGGCAAGTAGACATGAGTGCCATCTTTTTCTTCATAGAGAACAACCGAAAGAAGTGGCAGCCTTTTGAACCCCCTGAGCAGAGGTTCCCTTAGTGTCTTGGGATATTCCACCGCCACCGCATCAGGTTGCCAGCGGGCAAACCAGCGGATTACGGCCATAGCGAATTCCAGCCGACCATGAATCACCGGTACAAGGCAGATGTTTTCAAAAAAGATGCCAGGTTCTTGAGGCATCGCGATCACCTTCGGATCGTTTGGGGTAAAATGCGAAATCCTAAGCACGAAATGGTTCGACCAGCTCACCACCCT
>CAYFXH010000025.1:4198-33177 GCA_964346905.1 uncultured Desulfobacteraceae bacterium
ACTTGTCTGTTGTTTCGGTCATTTGGATTTTGAGAATTCGAATTTGTTTAGGATTTCTCCTCGGGAGTCCCTGCCCTTGGGGCGGGGGTCCAGTTTCGATATTCGAATTTCGGATTTGCTCAGGTTAGTTTCCTGATCTTCTGGTTTGAAATTAGTTCTGTCTCCCCAACAGGTCGGTGTTTACGATTCGGCCTCTGGTGGTGGCAGATAGCGGCGAGCCTCCTGTCCAAGGATGAGATGGATGGCCTCATCAAGGCAGTGGTGGACCTGCTTGGCAGACGGCGGCACCCGCCGCGGCCATTTCAGTTTGCGCGAGGTGGAAAGCAGTTTGATGGCATAGCGTCCTATGTTGATGCCGTCGCGGACCGTGTAGCGTTCCTGTGCCATGTGGCTCATCTGTAAGAAGTCAACCACGTAGTTCAGAATACTATCATCGGCGAAGGGCAAATTCTGGGCAAGGATCAGTTTCTCTTCCTCACGTTCCGGGAAATCGATAAACACTTGGGGCTGTAACCGGGAGTGAATGTACTCTGGGAGTTCAAAGGTGCTGGCGTCGTCATTCATGGTGGCGCAGATGCGGAAATCCGGATGGGCCTGGATCTTGACCCCGGCAACGATAGACTCCACGTATCTGCGGCTGTCCAACAATGGCGCCAGGGAAGCCCAACTTTTTTCGCTCATCCGGTTGCCCTCATCCAGAATCGCTACACCCCCACGGATCATGGCAGTGACGATGGACGAAGCCACATATTGGATCTTACCTGCTTCAGAGATAACCGGGGTTACCAGAAGATCCTCAGGGCGGGTGTCCATGGTAGCCTGGAACATGTATACTTCGCGGTTGAGCTTCTTTGCAGCCGCATAAGCAAGGGTGGTTTTCCCTACTCCCGGTTTGCCGATGAGCCGGGGGTTCAAAGGTAAATCATCCGGGTTCACCACAAGCCAGGCAGCAAGGATCTGGTCCATGAGTTCCTTCTGGCCCACCCACTTCATGCGCAGTTCATCCGGATGGCTCATGTGCAAGGTGACATCGTCAATGGTTACTGTCTTGGTCATTGGCACTCCAATCTTGTGCAGACATGGAAGCAAGACCATTGTATGCAAAGACTGGCACCAGTTCAAGTCATTGATGGATCCTCTGTTTGACATTCCTCGGCAGCGCCCATAGAATTGAATCAGGATAGTTGTTCGTTGCATTCATTTTGAGTTTGCGATTTTATCTCGTTCCTAGGCTTCACTTGAGAACGAGATACCATTACAAAGGGGGAACAATGACCATCCTAGAAATGATCAGAAAGAGTCTACTGGCAAGCCTGGGTGCTGCAGTGGTGACCAAGGAGAAGGTGGAGGAGGCTACCCGACGCTGGGTGGACGAAGGCAAGATTTCCCGGGAAGAAGCGGAACGGTTGGCCAACGACCTGGTGGAAAGTGGTAAGCACCAGTGGGATGATATCCAGGAAAAAATTACGGAGACGGTGAGAAAAGGTCTGGATACCTTTGACATTGGCAGCAAGAAGGAGTTTCAAGACCTCAAGGCACGGATAGAGAATCTGGAAAAGCACCTTTCCCCGCCGGACAAGAAGGGTAAAGCAAAAAAGGAGTAGAGAGTGGATCTCAAGGCTGTCATGCACTTGCGGCGTTTCAAGGATATTGTTGTCACCCTTTTCCGGTACGGCTTCGACGACGTTGTTGAGCGGTTGGATCTACCAGGCAAGATACTGTTTGAAAAAATCCGCAAGGTTGAGCGTGAAATGACTACCTGGGAGCGGATTCGCCACATGCTAGACGACTTGGGCCCCACCTACATCAAGATTGGCCAAGTCATGAGTCTGCGTCCAGACCTGATCCCCACTCCCCTTGTTCAGGAACTGCGAAAACTTCAGGATGAAGTGGCCCCGGTGGATTACGATGCCATACGTCAAGTTATAGAGAAGAGTCTTCAGCGGCACATCACCGATATTTTCTCTCGTTTTGAGGAGAAGCCGCTGGCAGCAGCCTCTTTGGCACAGGTTCATAGGGCTGTTCTTCGGGATGGGAGTCGGGAGGTGGCGGTCAAGGTCCAGCGGCCCAGGATACGCAAGATGATCGAGCCTGATCTCTACCTCCTGGAACTTATTGCCGGGCAGTTGGATGAGAGGATGGAGGCAGCCCAGATCTACGACCTGCCCAATCTAGTGCAGGAGGTTAAGAAAACGTTGCTCCGAGAACTCGATTTCACCCGGGAAGCCCGGCACATGAAGATCTGCCGAGGCAACTTGGCTGAAAATCCGGAAGTCCACATTCCGCATGTGTACGAGGACTACAGCACCGCGCAGGTCCTTACCATGGAACTGGTTCGCGGTACCAAGATGAAAGACCTGACGCCGGACCACCACCTTGATCGTGAAACCCTGGCAAAGCAAGGATTGCGCTTGACCATAAAACAGGTCCTGGAAGACGGCTTTTTCCACGCCGATCCTCATCCCGGGAATCTGCTGATCTTGGACGACAATGTTCTATGCGTGATTGATTGGGGTATGGTGGGAAGGCTTACCCGCAGGACCAGGTATGAATTGATTGACTTGATTAACGCGGTGGTGGACAAGGACAGCGAGAGGATATTGGGGATTCTCAGTAACCTCACCCAGATCGATGGCAACATAATGTCTCGCGGGATGGAGAGACAGATTCTCGACATTCTGGATATCTATCACAACCTACCCATTCAGGAGCTCAACCTCGGCCAGCTGCTCTTGGATATCAGCACCATGCTGAGGGAGAACAGACTGAAGCTTCCCGCGGATCTGGCCATCATGATAAAAGCCCTGATCACTGCTGAGGGTACAGCGCGACAGTTATATCCTGAACTCAACGTGGTAGCGGAAGCCGAGCCTTACGTGAAAAGGCTGGCCACTGAACGCTGGAAACCTCTGGTACTCTGGCAAGATTTGCGCCGTAACATCCTTAATTTTCTTTCACTTCAGAGGCAGGTTCCACTGCGGTTGAGTCAGATTATTGAAAAAATTGACCGCGGCGAGCTTAACATCCGCTTTCAGCACGAGAATTTGGGTGGAATTCGCAGCACCCTGGAAAACATTACCAACCGTCTCACCCTTGGCATCATCATCGCAGCCCTTATCGTCGCTTCCTCGATGATAATCACCACTGGGGTGAAACCTTTGCTTTTTGGCTTCCCAGCTCTGGGCATCATCGGCTACATAGTTTCCGGAGTCCTAGGTCTCTGGCTGGTCTTCAACATCCTCCGCAGCCGAAAATTCTAGTTTAGCATCTCGAAATTTCTGCAAACGTTCCCGCCCGTTATTCCATCAGTCCTTTGTTCCGATTGGGACGGCGTGATTGCCCACGCCTACCCTGATATCAGGATTTCCTATAGTAACTATAGATTCAATTGTGATTATCTATTTGACCAGAAAAGCCTTCCACCTTAGGTTTATACTGTGGAGTTCTTTCCCAATGGTATAAAATCGGTTACTGTAGACTGTGCAGCACAACCGTGCAAGACCTCAACAAGAATAGTTCTGGGACCGGACAGGCTGACGGGAGATGAACCATGAAGGCGGCTTTTAGCAAACAGCTCATCGATCGGCTCTTGCAGAGAGGCTCGGCGGAAGATCCGCAACTGACTCGCTTTGTGGGAAAAGGCGGTTGAGCCTGCAAGATCGGGCCAGAGGATCTGGCCAAAGCCCTCAAAAGCTTACCGCCGGTGGACGATCCCAACGTACTGGTGGGAACGGATACTGCTGACGATTGTGCTGTGTACCGGGTAAATGAGACTCACGCCATCGTGCAGTCTGTGGATTTTTTTACACCCATTGTGGACGACCCGTACACTTTCGGCCAAATTGCTGCAGCAAATTCGCTGAGTGACATCTATGCCATGGGAGCCGAACCTCTTTTTGCTCTCAGCATCATGGCTTTCCCCCAGCATAGTCTCCCCCTGGATGTTATGTCGGAGATTTTCCGCGGCGGTGCGGACAAGGCCAGAGAGGCAGGAATTTCAGTGCTCGGGGGTCATACTGTCGAAGACAGTGAGCTGAAGTATGGTCTGGTGGTCACTGCTTATGCGGAGATAGACCAGATTCTCACCAACGGAGGCGCCAGGCCGGGCGATGACTTGGTGCTCACCAAGCCGCTGGGAGTGGGGGCGATCTCCTCTGCCATCCAGCGCCGTATTGCCAGTGAGACTCTCATCAAAAAGGCTGAGACCCTCATGGCCATCTTGAATCGAGATGCAAGCCGGGCCATGAGAGATGTTGGTGTCCACGCTGCTACAGATATTACCGGATTTGGTCTTCTCGGGCATCTTTTGGAGATGACCCAGGCCAGTGCGGTGAGCGCTGAGATATTTGCTGGGAACGTTCCCACCATAGAAGAGGCGTGGGCATTTGTCCGTAAAGGGAAAATACCAGCGGCCACCCACACCAATTTGAAGTACGTCGATCCTTATCTCCACTGCGAAAAGGGCTTGTCCCGGGAAGTACTCCTGATGTTAGCCGATCCCCAAACCGCAGGAGGCCTCCTCATCGCTGTGCCCCCCGAAAAGACTGAAAAGCTCATAGCCCGCTTAGAAGAATTCAAGACCCCGGCAGCGGCTCACATCGGGCACATCACCGCAAAGCAGGACAAACAGATCATCGTATATCCCCAAGGTCTATGAGACGATCCCTCTTTCAGGTAATCGGCATTATTATTATCTCCGCAGCGGTGGGTATAGCCGTCAATATGTTCCGCGCAAATGGGATAGCTTGGGTGGAAAACTGGCAGGAAAAAGTGCTCAATGAGCAGCTTACCGGAGGACTCCCGGCGGTTTCCCTTAAACAGGTCAAGGAAGCATATGAGAGTGGTGAAGCTCTTTTTGTGGACGCTCGTGACTCGGATTTCTATGAAGAGGGACATATTCCGGGCGCGGTGAACCTGCCGGTGAGAGACTTCGAGCTTGTCTTCCCGAAACTGAAAGAACGGTTGCTCGCTGCCACCTGGGTGATCACCTATTGTGATGGTGGTAGCTGTGAACTGAGTGTCCAGCTCACTGAAAGGCTCCTGTTTGCCGGAGTGGATCGGGTGGAGATCTTTACTGGTGGTATTCAGCAGTGGCGAGGAGCGGGGCAACCGGTGGAAGAAGGACCATGAGGCCGCAGACAGCCCTGGAACAACACCTATAGACGAAGAGTTCGACTGCCCGCGGCCGTGAACTCGTCGACACGTCTCAGTGCCGAAAGGCTCGGGCCGAACGGAGGTTCACTCCAACTCCTCAGGTCGAGTCGCGCAGGGCAAGCTTGCAGGGGGCAGGAAACAGGAAGCACCATGAAGTACAATATTTGGGTTGGCATTGCCCAGCGATACGGGCTAGGATGGTTTAGGCAGCCGGCTATTGGCGGCTCTGGCTTTGAAGAGTTTACCCTACTAGAAATATCGCCATGAGCGCAACAAACGACAAAATAGGTTTGGGAAACTGGCTGACTCATCCCACCATCGCATTGGCTGCAAGGGTTATACTGGGGTGCATCTTTATTTTTGCCAGCCTGGATAAAATAAGCCATCCGGATCTTTTTGCCGAGGCTGTGTACAATTATCAGCTGCTGCCCGATAAGGCGGTGAACCTGTTGGCCATTTGGTTGCCCTGGTTGGAGCTGTTTGCCGGGGGTTTGTTGGTATTGGGTCTCTGGGTACGGGGAAGCGTCCTCGTATTGACCGGTTTGCTCGTGGTTTTTCTTGGAGCGCTTGGCATTAGCCTGGCGCGAGGCTTGGAGATACACTGTGGCTGTTTCACCACTCAATCAGATCATCCCATGACTATTTTTACCCTTCTTCGCGACTCTGTTTTCCTGCTCTTCGCCCTCTACCTTTGTTGGCTACACCATATCAGGAATGTTGATCCGAAATTTTCTCTGATCAGCATTTTTCAGCGTCGGTGACCAGTTTTAATGTTTGTCAGGTGAACCTGCTTTGCAGAACCACCCGACCTAGAGATAACATCTGAGTGTCGGTGGTAGGTCGGGTCGTTCCCGCAAGGAGCGGGATTGATTTGACAAGAATAAGCTAAAATTCTTTTGACATGAGGATTTTTTCGACACCCTTTACCTGTATCCGGCCGAATTCATCGTAGCCGAAGTGGTTCTTGTACCAGTCAGCCATGCGGTGGGTTATCAGCCAGTGGCCGGTCCTGCCCCGCTCTTTAGCCCACTGCTCTGCACTAAGTAGAAGACTCTTGCCGATGCCGTGTTTGCGCACTGACGGATGCACCAACAGTTGCGAGCCAAAGGAGAAGTTTTGCAACTGGTCCGCTTTCCGGTGGAAGAAGTTGGCAGGAAGCTCCATCTGTTGGATCACACAAACTAGACCCAAGACCTGAAGACCGTTGACAGCAAGGATGAGTTCCCGATCCGGTTTGCGCACATAGCGCTGTAGTTTGACTCGAAAAGTTGCTCGCTGCTCGTCATTCAAGTGATCAGTCAACTGCTCCAGGGATGGTTCCACATCCGTTTCGGTGGCAATTTTGAGTTCCCAGGTAAGATCCACTGAGTCTCCCAAAATAGAACATCCTGACACTATAAGGATTGAAGAAGCTCACCAGAAAAAGTTCTAGAAGTATCTTCTCGTGGAATGGTCAAGGTGAAGGTGAACCCATGACCCCACGCACTGTCACTCTTACTATGTCCTTCCAAAGTACGCAATGTACTCAAACCTATCCATGGGGATACCAGAACTTGACTAGCCGCTTCTGACCATTCACTTTGAAAAGACAGATCACCCCGTATTTGCCCATTTCAGTGAAGGCGAAGTTGGCGGCGAAGACACCACTGTAGTTTTTCAGACTCTCCACCCGCTCCTTGCCAGATGGGCTGATTACCTTGATTTTACCGACAGCATTCCTTATTTGGTTCTGCGAGCTAGCCTCGAAGAACTTAACCATGATGTGGTGCGTGTTTCCCTCCGGGTCTTTCATGTTCATGCTTGCTAAACTCATTACCTGGAAGTCGGTGCGCACTCCTTCCACCACCACCTGATGAGTGAAAGTATCGGCTGCCGCGCTATGTTCCATGGTTTTATTGTCGTGAACCTGGTTGGATTCGCTACCGATTGCCGGCCGTCCCCAGCTCAGCAGTGGAATCAATGTGAGCACTAGCAATATGTTTTTCATCTTAGAACCCTCCTCTATTCATTGCGGGTTACGGATTCCCAGTTACTGCTTTAGATGCCATCCCTTCCATAACCCGTAGATCGCCGGCACCACGATGAGCGTTAGAATGGTGGCGCTTACCATGCCGCCAATCATTGGGGCTGCTATGCGCTTCATGACCTGGGAGCCGGTACCATGGCTCCACATTATGGGCATCAGCCCCGCCATGATGGCGACGACGGTCATCATCTTAGGCCGAACCCTCAGGGCCGCCCCTTCCTCGATTGCCTCGTAGAGATGCTGACGATTGAACTTTTCTCCGTATGTGGCTTTGAATTTCTTGTAAGACTGGTCCAAATAGATCAGCATGACCACTCCAGTCTCTGCGGCAACCCCGGCAAGAGCGATGAAGCCCACTCCCACTGCCACACTTAGATCATAGCCAAGCAGATACATGAACCAAAGCCCGCCAGTGAGAGAAAAAGGTACACTCAGCATGACGATGAGGCTTTCCGTTATGTTCTTGAAATTTAAATATAGCAGCAGAAATATAATCACCAAGGTCATTGGCACAACTATCATCAGCCGTTTCTGAGCCCGCACCATGTACTCGTATTGACCGCTCCAGACCATGCTGTATCCAGGTGGTAAGTCCACTTTCTCCCGCACCAGCTGCTGAGCCTTTTTCACGTAGGTACCAACATCTATGCCACGAATGTCGATGTAGATCCACGCATTCTTCCGGGCGTTTTCACTTTTTACCGCGGGTGGACCCTTGACGATCCGAATATCGGCAAGTTGGGTAATGGGTAGCTGGGCGCCAGTGGGGGTGGGTACCAGAATACGCCGCAATTTTTCCGGGGTGTCTCGCAGCTCTGATCCGTAACGAATGTTGACCGGATAACGCTCCAACCCCTCGACTGTTTGGGTGACATTCATGCCGCCAACGGCGGTCATGATAATATCCTGAACATCCCCCACGGTAAGGCCATAACGTGCCGCCTCATCCCGCTTGATTTTGTAATCGAGAAAATTTCCTCCAGTGACTCGCTCTGAATATACACTGAGGGTCCCCGGCACTTCCCTGACAACCGCCTCAACCTGTTCGCCCAGGTTGCTCAAAACCTGGAGGTCGTCACCCATGAGCTTGATCCCCACCGGTGTCTTGATTCCGGTTGAGAGCATATCAATACGGGTTTTGATGGGCATAGTCCAGGCGTTGGTCAAACCGGGGAACTGGATCGCATTCTCCAGTTCATTCACAAGAGCCTCCATGGTCATGCCCCTGCGCCATTCAGACTCCGGCTTCAACATTATGGTGGTTTCGATCATGGAAAGCGGCGCCGGGTCAGTGGCGGTCTCGGCCCGGCCGATTTTGCCAAAGACGTGGTGTACTTCAGGGAAGCTGGCGATGATACGATCTGTTTGCTGGAGTAATTCCCTGGCCTTTGTGGCAGAAATACCCGGAAGGGTGGTGGGCATATAGAGCAGATCACCTTCATTTAAAGGCGGCATAAATTCAGAACCGATGAGCTTCCACGGGATATAGCTCACCGCCAGTATAACCACTGCCAGGATGATAACAGGAATCTTGGCCTTAAGCACGAGCTTAATAATCGGATGGTAGATCCAGATGAAAAAGCGGTTTATCGGGTTCTTTTCCTCAGGCCGGATCTTGCCGCGAATCCAATAGCCCATGAGCACGGGGACAATGGTCACGGCCAGCAGCGAGGATCCCAGCATGGCGTAGGTTTTGGTGAATGCCAGAGGCCGGAAAAGCCGCCCCTCCTGGGCTTCCAGGGTAAATACTGGCAAGAAGCTCACTGCGATGATGAGCAGAGAGAAGAAAAGTGCCGGCCCCACCTCCTTGGCGGCGTCAGCAATCAATTCCCAGTGGGGCTTGCTGCCGCCCTCATGTTCAATATGTTTGTGAGCATTCTCGATCATGACGATGGCGGCATCCACCATGGCACCAATGGCGATGGCGATGCCACCTAGACTCATGATGTTGGCATTGATCCCCTGGCGTTCCATGATGATAAAGCTGATAAGCACGCCAATGGGCAGGGTAATAATCCCCACTAAAGCGCTACGAAAGTGGAGCAGGAAGACCACGCACACCAGGGCAACGATGAGACTCTCCTCAATGAGAGTTCTTTTCAGGTTATTGATAGCCCTCAATATGAGAGATGAACGGTCGTAGACGGTTCTAATGGTGACCCCATCCGGCAGACCGGTTTTGAGTTGTTCCAACTTGTTCCTCACGTTCTGGATCACCTGCAGGGCGTTCTCCCCATAACGCATCACAATAACGCCGCCAACCACCTCTCCCGTGCCGTTATAGTCCGCAATGCCTCGCCTCAGTTCAGGCCCAATCTTGACGGCGGCCACGTTGCGCAACAAGATTGGAATGCCCTCCTGGTTTACTCCCAAGGGAATGTTCTGCAGGTCGGCCACACCCTTGATGTATCCCAGACCTCTCACCATGAACTCGGTCTCAGCCATCTCCACCACTCTGCCGCCAACGTCGTTATTGCTCCGCTGGATGGCCATCTTCAAATGTTGCAGGGGTATATTAAAGGCAAGGAGCTTATTGGGATCTACAATCACCTGATACTGTTTGACAAAGCCGCCGATGGAAGCCACCTCAGCCACTCCAGGCACACTGGTGAGCTCGTATCTCAAAAACCAGTCTTGAATGGAGCGCAACTGGGCAAGGTCATGGCGGTCGCTCTCCAAAATGTATTCGTAAACCCAGCCGACGCCGGTGGCATCCGGCCCCAGAGAAGGAGTGACTCCTGAAGGCAACCGCCCGGCCACGTAATTGAGGTATTCCAGTACCCGACTGCGGGCCCAGTACATGTCGGTGCCGTCCTCGAAAATGATGTAGACAAAAGAAAAGCCGAAAAAAGAGTAGCCTCGCACCACTTTTGCGAAAGGTACAGCAAGCATGGCAGTGGTCAGCGGGTAGGTGACCTGATCTTCCACCACCTGGGGCGCCTGACCGGGGTACTCGGTGAACACAATTACCTGAACATCGGAAAGGTCCGGGATGGCATCCAGTGGCGTGCGGAACACTGCGTAGATACCCCCTGCGATGACAAACAATGTCATCAAGATCACAAGAAATTTGTTGTTGATGGAATATTCAATAATTTTTTCAATCATGTCAGGTTTTCCGACTCCAGCTCATCGCTTCTGATCTCTCTGGTTCATATACATCCCCCCCTTTACGAAAGGGGGGAATTACTGCTAATTCGCAGGAAAACTCAGGAGAAAAAGTCCCCCTTTTATAAAGGGGGACTTAGGGGGTTTCTTGATCAGTGAAGCCAGCTAGTAACTTCTCATGCTAACGACTACTGTGTGCTTTAGGGGTCTCCTCCATGGTGATCCCGGTCATGTCCAAATCGTCCGTTTGTCTCTCCATGGTTAAGCCGCTCATATCCAAATCATCAACTGAATCTCTTTGTGCTTCTGCAACGCGAGCAGAGCTGTGAGTGGGTGGAGAGCCAGCCTGTCTGACCTCCTGCATCTTCTGGATGGCCTCGCGCAGCCGACTCTCGGAGTCCAGCAAGAACTGGGCAGAGATCACAATCTCTTCACCCTCTTTCAAGCCCTCAAGCACCTGAAACTCGTTTTCGTTGCCCTCTAAGCCGAGCTTTACCTCCCTGGGCTCAAATTTACCCTTTCCCCGGGCTACGAACACCACTTGGCGCATGCCACTATCGATCACCGCTTCTTGGGGTATTACCAGAGTGTTTTGCGAGGGGGTGGAGGTGAGGTAAACAGTGGCGTACATGTCCAGCTTCAACTGATAACGGGGATTGGGAAACTCCAACCGCAGTTTCGCCGTCCTCGTCTTGGGTTCCAGATAGGGGTAAATGTAAACCACCTTGCCGTGAAAGCGCTTGCCAGGGATGTATGGCAGCTCCATTTCCGCGGGCATTCCCTCACGTACCCACGGCAGCTCGTACTCATAAATGTCCACATCCACCCAGACCGTAGATAGATCGGCAATCTTGTACATGCGCTTTCCCGGTTTAAAGTAACGTCCTTCGGTTGCCTTCTGTATTACAACCACACCTGAGGCCGGGGAGTGCACCGTCAAGGTCTTCCGCGGCTTTCCGGTTCGCTGTATTTGCTCGATTTGCTCATCGGAAAGGTCCCAATAGCGGAGTCGGGTGCGGGAGGCCTCCAGTAGCCTTTTGGCCCCCTCGCTGACGCTGGGATACTCACTGCTGGAGAGGTTGTTGTATTGCTGTAAGGCCAGGAGGTACTCCTCCTGGGCCGTTACCAGTTCAGGACTGTAGATGTCAAAGAGCGGCTGCCCTTTTCTCACCACCTCGCCTTCGAACTGGACGTAAAGCTTCTCGATCCAGCCGCGGAACTTGGTGTTGACCTCATACAGTTTGGTCTTGTCAGTGATAATGTTGCCGAAGGTACGGATGTATTTGACCAGGGGCTTCCGCTTCACTTCAGCCAGACGGACTCCCATATTCTGCATGGTCACTGGATCGATACGGATTGTGGAGGTGGGCTCCTTTTCCTCACCCTCCTCTTCGTAAACCGGGACCAAGTCCATGCCCATGGGGGATTTACCCGGTTCGTTCCGGATGTAGGTGGGGTCCATGGGCGCGACCCAGTATTTGATCTTCTTGCCGCTTTTCGGATCGACCATACCGGCTTGAAGACCTTCCTGTGCCACCGTGCTCTTTGGCGTTGTCATGGCACTATCTTTAGATCGGTCAGCTTTTTGATAAGACCACAGGCTCATACCAATCCACGCGCCAACCAGACTGGCTAGAGCAACGACAAGAGCTGTAATCAGCAATCGTTTCATACTCCTCTTACCTCTTTATAAAAAAGTCTCTTTACTTATTTCACCTTATAATACTATAAGATAATAGTATATGTTAGAGTAGCAATGATCTTCTTTCCAACCTCTAGGATTGGTTGCCGTCCTCGGCTTGCGGATGCAGTGGGCCGCCAAGTACTTCTTCCAGTTCAGCCAACTTCTGATAGATAGTATAAAGATAACGCTTTGCCTGCAGTTCGACGCGAAGCAACCGGATCTGGGCATTAACCATGGTGTTGAATTCCACCTTGCCCACCTCGTAAGCGGTCAGCGAAGAGCGGGCCCACTGTTCTGACTGCACCAGGAGTGCGTCCATATAGAGCCGGTAATTCTCCTGAGTGTCGCGGATCTCGGTTGCCAGCGCGTCCACACGATGGGGCAGAGACTTCACCAGGTTGCGATAATATTTCCTTGCTGCCTCATGACTCTTCTCAGAAGAGGCAAGCTGCTTGTTTTGCCGGCTCTGGAACCAGAGAGGAACGGTGATGGTGACCGTGGCTGAAAAAAGGTCGGGCAGACTCCGTCCGTTGAAGTCTTCCTCGCGCCGGCCGTAGGCCACTTTAAAGTCCATATCCGGCCAGTAGTCTTTCTTGGCTAGCTTTTTCTCCACCAAGGTCTGCTCCACTTCTGCAAGTCTGACGCGCAGCCAGGGGTTATTATTCAGGCTCTGCTTTTTCAAATCCTCAACATCCAGCCTGGCATCAGGATACTTCAGATCTATGGGCGGCAACACCGCCATAAAACTTTCCCGGTTGAGCAGTTCGTTGATCTGGTTTTTCAAGATACGACTTCGCTTTTTAAGATCGATTCTCTCATCGATAAGTTCACTGAGTTCCACCTGTGCCTGGAGGACGTCTTGCTGGAGACCCTCACCGGATGCATATCTGGTTTCGGCCACGGTGAGAAGCTGCGTCACCATATCGGTCAGTCTGGTGTTAATCTCCAGATTCGTGGCAACGAATCCCAGCCTATAGTATGCAGTTGCTATCTTTCGGGCCAATTCGAGCTTTTTGGCTTCCAGCAACGCCTTTTTTTGGCTTGCTTTCAGGGCTTGTCCCTGGGACTTGAGACTCAGCGTGCCGAACCAGGGAAATCTTTGGGCAATGAAGACTTCCTGTTTGGTCATGGGCTCTTGGTCAAGCTCCCAGGTGTCTGTGGGCACGTTCACCAGCCCGAAGCCAAGGCGAGGGTCCTCCAGTGAGCCGGCAACAGAAATCTTTTTTTCGAGGCTCTCAACCTGAGCTTGCAGGCTTTGAAGTTCTTTGTTCTGCGTCAACCCCTCTTCCAAAAGCTCGGCAAGGGGTGGCTCCGCTGATATGGGCGGAGCCGCCCGGAGAGGTCTGCAGATCACCATGCTCAGCCCCAGTAGTGCTGCCATCAAGATCACCTGAGTAATAGAAAAATTCTTCATTTTTGTTCCTCCGCCTCTTGCTTCGCGTTGAAAGAAATGGCAAATTGAGTGCCAATGTTACAAATATTTGGTATCGCAAGATAAATTAGTATCATACGGGAAAGGGGCGCAAGAAAATGCGCAATTTATACGCACTTATTTTTAATTGCCGTTCATAGTGCGAAAAAAATTTGCACTAACAGAGTCGGCCATGGTATGACTAAGGATGACGGAGAGCATGAATATCGGCCAGAATAGAATGAAATATCAACTGGGCACAAGTGTTGCTTTACTGGGATGGAACTGTTGCGACGGTAAGAAACCCAATTGGCCCAATTTCAATAATCTAGATTCGTCATGAGAATATTGCAATTGAAAAGAATGTATTTACCTGCTGTCTCCATTGTGGCGGTAGTGCTACTGCTCCTTGTCATCATAGGCATCTCCACCTATCGCAATCTACATCGGGAAAAGGAAACGGCTCTCGAATTCGTCCATCGTCAGGGGTTGGCACTGTTACGCTCTTTAGAAGCGGGGGCGCGGGCAGGGATGGTCATGCACACCTGGGGAGAAGATGCGGTTCGCAGTCTCATTCAGGAAACCGGAAAAAGTGAGGACATTGCCTATGTCTATCTCTCCGATGCTGAGGGCGTTGTTATCCATCACTCCGACCCCTCCCAGGACAGCAAGCGCACGGACTGGAAACTCCAGTTCACCAGTGACGAGCACGTGCAAAGCCGGGTACGAAAGCTTGATGACGGTTCAACCGTGTACGAGGTGGCCAAGCGCTTTTCGCCCTTTTCTCAGTCTGCCTCGCCGGATAAAGGCCACGGCATGATGGGCCCAGGTCACATGATGACCCTTCATCTGCATCCAAATGCCACTGTAGTTTTGGGTTTGCGGATGACGGCATTCGAAAAGGCGCGGAAAGCCGATATCCATCATGCCACAATTATGGCCGCCGTCCTGTTAACGTTAGGAACAGGAGCGCTCTTCTTTATCTTTGTTATTCAAAACTACTACTTGGTGGACAGGACCCTAAAAGAAACACAGGATTACACCGCTCAGGTGGTTGCCAATATGGCCAACGGTCTTTTGAGCATTAATCCCCAGGGGAAAGTGGTCTCCTGCAACCGTTTAGCTCTGGAGTTGCTGGATCTCACGGAGTCGACGATCAAAGAGAAAAACTTGAGCGACATCATTGACTTCGAGACCAGCGGCATTCACGAAACGTTGTCGGCATGCCACACCGTCCGAGAGCGCGAAATCAACTACCAGAGTGGCACAGGAGAGCCGGTGCCGCTTGCAGTGAGTGTCACTCCGATTTTAGACGATGAAGGCGTGTGCAGGGGCGCGGTGATAATTCTCAGAGACCTGAGGGAGATCAAGCGGTTGGAGGAACAGGTCAGCCGTTCGGAAAAACTGGCCGCTGTGGGCAAGTTGGCTGCTGGAGTTGCCCACGAGATCAGAAATCCGTTGAGTTCCATCCGGGGTTTCGCTCAGTTCTTGCGGCATGCTCTGGCAGAGCGACCCAAAGATCGCGAATATGCAGAGATCATGGTGAAAGAAGTGGATCGGATGAACCGGGTGGTTACCGATCTACTTACCTTTGCCCGGCCTACGGAAGCGGAACTGGCTCTCACTGACCTGAAGGAACTGGTGGAACATACCCTGAGACTGGTTGAGGCCGATGCACAGAGTCGTGGAGTTGAGATCCATAAGCACATTTCCCCTGAGCTAGCTGAGGTAGCGTTGGACGCAAACCAGATGACCCAGTGCCTGCTGAACCTGATACTCAATGGTCTCCAGGTATCCGATGCTGGAGGTAAGATTGAGGTGGGAGCGTCAATGGAGGTGGATGAAAGCCGGTTGACTGTTTGGGTGGAAGATGATGGTCCTGGCATTGCGCGGGAGCACTTGAACAAGATCTTTGATCCTTTTTTTACCACCCGTGAGAAAGGGACCGGTTTGGGTCTCGCCATCGTTCACACCATCGTAGGGAACCACCGGGGAGAAATACAGGTGGAAAGCCCACCTCAGGGCAAGAGCCAAGGTAGTCGCTTTATCATAAGCATCCCGGTGGATTATAGGGAACTACATTCGCGGAGAGTTGACTGAAACCGATCGCTGACGACTGAAAGCTTCTGTGTGAGGAAAACCGATGCAAACGAGAATCCTAGTTGTAGACGATGAGCCATCCCATCGGCAGATGCTCGAGGCGGTTCTTAGCACCGAGGGCTACGAGGTTAATCAGGCCGAAGACGGGCAAGAGGCTATTACCTTAGTAGAGGAACGGTTCTACGATCTCATTCTTATGGATGTTCGGATGAGTCGAGTTGGGGGTATCGAGGCACTGAGAAAGATCAAAGAGTTTAGCCCTGGCATTCCCATTATAATAATGACAGCCTACGGTTCCGTGGACACTGCAGTGGATGCTCTCAAATCCGGAGCTTATGATTACCTAACCAAGCCACTGGACATTGAAGAGCTTAAGATCTTGCTTGGCAAGGCCTTACGGCACCGCCAACTGGAGCAGGAAAACGTCTATTTACGAGAACGGTTGGACGATCGTTTCGATTTCTCCAATATCATCGGCCGCGGCCCTCCGATGCGGGATCTTTTCGAGACCATAGCCATGGTAGCACCTTCGGAGGCCACCGTGCTGATTGTCGGCGCAAGCGGCACCGGTAAAGAGTTAATTGCAAATGCCATCCATCAAAACAGCCCTCGAAAGGAGAAACCTTTTATCAAAGTGAACTGTGCCGCTCTCCCAGAAACCCTTCTGGAAAGCGAGCTTTTCGGGCACGAGAAGGGCGCCTTCACCGGGGCTATAGCGAGAAAGCAGGGCCGTTTCCAACTGGCTCACACCGGTTCCATCTTTTTGGATGAAATTGGCGAGATGTCAACCACCACGCAAAGCAAGATTCTACGGGTACTGCAGGAACGAGAATTTGAACCCCTGGGAAGCTCCCATACGGTGAAAGTAGACACGAGGGTAATCGCAGCCACTAACAAAAACTTGGAAGAAGAAATACAAGCTGATCGTTTCCGGGAGGACCTCTATTATCGTATCAATGTGGTGACTCTCGAGGTGCCGCCCTTGCGAGAACGCCGCGAGGACATTTCCCTGCTGGCAGATTTTTTTCTAAAGCGATATGCGGAAAAGAACCGGCGGCTCATCAAGGGCTTTACGCCAAGGGCAATGGATCTGGTCATGCGACATACCTGGCCGGGAAACGTACGCGAGTTGGAAAATGTTGTCGAGCGGGCGGTAATTATGGCCCGAACCGATATGATTTCGGAGGCAGAGCTTCCCGATGCCTTCAAACAACTGGACCAGGAGGCAGAAAAGACTGGAATTGACTTAACCCCTGGCAGGTCGCTCAAGGAAATGGAGCGAGAGATGATTCTCCGTACCCTAGAAGACAGCGGTGGAAACCGCACTCGCACGGCAGAGATCCTCGGTATCAGCCGACGTACCCTGCAGCTGAAGCTAAAGGAGTACGGAATAAACTGATGAGTTTGGAGATAATCCTCAAGGTAAGAAGACTTTGGGCCAGCGTATATTGGTATGGCTGCCCACTGTAGGAGCGGCTTTCTAGCCGCGGTTGCGACGGCGGAGAGATTGAGAGGAGCAGAGCCATGATAAAACCCAAGAGCCTGCGACAACGGTTGATGCTCTTTCTGCTGCTTCCTGTGACAGTACTTCTCGTAACCATGGGAATTGCCGGGTTTATCTATGCCAGAAACAACTTGCTAGCACAGTGGAGAGAGGCCGCCATTCTTAAGCTACAGCGGGCGGCCCACGATGTCGACATGCGCTTAAGCCGTCCTAAAAAATGGCTGGAGATGTATAACCAAACTGGCGGCGAGCATTACGACGAACGTACTCAGGAATGGATCTTGGAACAACTCAGGCAGCTTGAGGGAGTCGAGGGAGTCAATTTTACCAGAGCAGATGAAGAGGGTCATGACCGTACGTCGGATCTCCACCGCGAGCATCGTATGCGGCAAGGGGTTGAAATGCAGATGATGGGTGGAACAAGAGGCATGATGCGTTTTCACCGGGGCAGGATAGCAGAGATAACTCCTCCGCGCTACGACTCCCTTGTCGAGCACGAAACCGTGTCGATTATCTCTGAGCTTAATGATGTAGATGGTAAAGCAATTGCACGTCTTGAGGTGGTGATCCGATTTGACTATCTCCTAGAAAATGTGGGAACCGCAGGGTGGTGGCAGAGTCATAGAGCTTTTTTAGTGGACAATGCGGGAACAGTGCTCATTTCTACCGACCCCGACCGGGATCAACTCGGTGAGGATAACGACCCGCTAGAATTGGTGACCCTGAAAGCGATAAAGGAGGAAACATCTGGAACGATACTTGGAGAGGGTCATCCTCCTCACGAGGTGAGTGGTTTCTACAGACTTGAACAAGCGGATTGGAGCGTAATAATGGTTGCGAGCGGCAGGGAAATCCTGGCGCCAATCGTACGTTTTCGCTTTTATTATTTCTTAACTGGGTCTGCTTTTATCCTGTTCATTCTCATACTAATCCACCTGGTAACAGGGCGCACGGTTTCCTCGATTAAAGATGTTTCCAATGCGGCCGAGAGAATAGCCAGAGGGCGTTACAGCTCTCTCCTGCCCGTAAAAAGCCAGGACGAAGTTGGGCAATTAATCGGCAGTTTCAATACCATGGTCTTCCAACTCCAAGAGCGCATGAGGCTTAAGCAAGAGCTCAATCTGGCCATGGAAGTGCAGCAGAGCCTGCTTCCCCAAAAACCCCCAGAAATCGAGGGATTTGATATAGCCGGCAAAAGTATCTACTGTGATGAGACCGGTGGGGACTACTACGATTTCCTTGAATTCTCCAGTTGGGGTGAAGGGCGGCTCGGTGTCGCAGTCGGTGACGTAGCAGGACATGGAATCGCCCCTGCGTTGCTGATGACCACCGTGCGAGCCCTTCTGCGTAGCAGAGCTGGGCACCAAGGCAGTCTTCAGCAAATGATAACCGACGTGAACCGCCTTCTGTGCATTGACACCGAGGAAACGGGTAATTTCATGACCCTGTTTTTCATGTTACTTGACTCCGGAAACCGGGAGGTACGGTGGGTGAGAGCAGGACACGAACCGGCTATCGTGTATGATCCATCCAGGGACTTGTTTGACGAATTACACGGAAACGGCATTGCACTCGGAGTTGATGAGACATGGTCATTTGAAGAACACACACATGAGGTATGGACCGACGCTCAGATCGTACTCATTGGCACTGACGGAATTTGGGAAACTGAAAATCCCCAAGGGGAGAGGTTTGGCAAACAACGTCTGCGGAAAATCATTCGGCAATGCAGAAATGATTCTAGCCAGGAAATAGTTCAAGCCATAACCGACGCTCTCGGCAATCATCGGCAAACAGCTCCACAACAGGACGATATCACTCTGGTCGTTGTGAAGAAAGTGTAAGAGTTGAGTTTGTGAAGAATTGTGTTCGAGCCCTCGAGGTTATCAGGAACGAAATGATGAGTCTCCGATACTTGCTGCAGTCAGCCGTAATGTTATCCCATGACAAGCCTAAGAAAAACGTTAACCACTCCGACGGCCAGCAGTGATGGGACTATCATGGCCCTGATCCCCTGGCTGCTGCTCAGCACTTCCTTTAAGCTCGAGAAACCACGGCTTAGACCGAAGAAAAGGCCTACCAGCACCAGCACGCCTTGAATTATAGGGATGGTCTCAGGGTGGAAGGGTTTGAAGGGGTAGTCGGCGGTGCCAAAAAGGTTCCACCCCAGGCCCAGGGGGTCGGAGAGCACCGAGAAAATGTAGGAGTAATTAATCATCACTTGGGGCAGGCTGAAAGCGATCCATACGAAGATGCCCACAGGGATGAAAATGTAAGCTGCGCGGTAAGAAAACTCTTTCCAGCTCACTTGCCCTCCAATCAGACGATGAGCACTCTTGCTGGCAAGTAGGAAGATGCCAGGAAAAATTATCACGGTTAAGCTCATTACACTGCCTAGGTAGAGGAGAAAGGGCACCAGTTGGCGGCTCTCGGTGACGTTGGCCGCTTGCTTGATCCCGTTCCAGGGACCCAGCATGGTGACGGTGAAAACTAGGGCCACCATAAGCATGATGAGCACGTTGAACACTTCGTCGAAGCTCTTCAGGTTTCGGTCAGAACCGAAGGGCCTCAGAAAGATACCCACATTGTCCTTGGGGCAGCTTTTTACACACTCGGTGCAGAGACCGCAGTAGTTGTTCCGGTCCATGTTGCCGGTGTACTGTTCCCAGGGGCAGCCCCAGCCGTTCTCTCCGCCCACCAGACAGCATTTTTCTTTATGGTGTTTGCAGACTTCTGGATCCACAACCCTCAGTTCGGTGCAGGCCGCCATAGAATAGGTGCCCAGGAAGCCACCCACCGGACAAAAGTAGAGACAAAAAACCCGGCCGCGAAAGACAAGGGACAAGCCTAGAGTGAGAGCAAGGATTATCAAAAAAACGATTGCCGTGGCCACCGGACGGGTCAAAAGAATGATGCCGAAGGAGATGAGCACCAGGAAGAGTCCGTTCTGAAGCCAGATATTGCTTAAAACGGTGGGCCAGTCCTTGTTCAACCCCAAAAAGCGATGGTGGAGTCCCCGCACCGGCTTTTCCAGATACCGCACTGCAGTGAGAGCTTTCCTTGCCAGCCATTCGCCAGGTGCGGGCAGAGGGCATATGAGGCACCAGACTCTCCCCCCCAGAGGTAACAGAACCGTTTTAAGCAGCGCCCACCACAAAATCCAGACAAAGATGATAGCTATATTGCGGTTACCCACCGGGCTGCCCCAAAGGGCGCTGAGCACAAAAAGATAAAAGAAAACCAGGTTGGGCAAAATGACCAAAAACTGAAAGCTGCGTGCTTTTACTACCTGTTTAAGCAGGGGCACCGCATCCAATAGGTTTAGCCGCCAGGAAGGCTGGGTCTTTGAGCCGTGACCGGTGCTGAACCACAGAAGCAGGCTGAAAGTGAGCCAAACAGACAGAGAGGTGGCGAGATGATAGGGGGTATTAACCTGAACTACCAGTTCTCCAGTCATAAAAGGATGGAGGTTGCCGCAGGTCTGGTTGCAGCGGAAGGTGAACTTTCCGCTTTTGTCGGCAACGAACTCGATCTCACGCACCTTGTCCCAGTCTGTGTATTGGTTGCCCTCGTCGTCGGTCCAGGTGTATTTGAGGTATGCCATGCCTTGCTGCTTTATCACTGCATCCAAATCATACCCATCCAGCAAGAAACCATGGGTTACGTCCGTGGAGGTTGGCCGCAGGACCACCCTGTCACCCTGGTTGACTTTTATCCTGGCTGGTGAGTAGCCGTACTTTTTTGCGGTAATCTCGATGACATGCGTCTTAGGCTGATGAGCCGTAAGACGGAGAGATAGCGGCACGACCACTGCCACAGCCAATGCCAAAAGTATCCCTATAAGAGCTTTCTTTCTAGACATAGTCAGGTTGCTCACCATTTAGGATAAGCTCTTGTGTATTCGTCAAAACCAATTGTAAGAGTTTGTGGCCTTGGGTGCTGTCCCAGTCGACGCGTGGCTGGCAACTTTACATGCAGCCTCCAACTTACTTGTAGAGGACGCCTGACGCTCCTCGCTTGGGTTTCAATACTATGGAGGCTTGAGCGTTAGCGGAGACCTCCACCTTCTGCTTGGCTGTCTTGAGCTTCTCGTGCCAGGTCTTGACCAGGTACTCGCCGGGTGGTAGGGGCGGCACGCCCTTGAGGCCTTGCGCCTCTAGAGCACTTTGGTCTGGAATGGTAAAACGCCCTTGTTTGTCGGTGACGGCGAAGTAGGGGTTCTTGAGCACCAGGATATAAGCGTTCATCTCCTGGTGCACGTCACAGCGCAGATCCACCATCCCGGGCTGGTCAAAAACCACCGTCTTACTGCCGCCGGGCTTGTAACTACCTAGATTGAACTTCTTGGCCCGGGAGAGGGAAAAGACGTTGTGAGCAACCTCGTCGTTGTTAGGAAAATCTACCCTGGCGCCAACTAAAACGGGAAGAATGTATGGGATGAAGGTCAGCTGTTTCTGGTCCATCAGGTATCTAACCTGGGTGGCGTCCACAGACAAGGGGGGGGCCTTCACTACATAGACGAGAATGTTTTCCGCCGTCCGCAGACCCTGTGGTTTCACCACGCCGACGATATTGCCGGCCCAACCTCTGGCGGCCGTGGCCAATAGTAGGCTGACGGTCAAAACTAGTACAGTATTCGCATGTCTTTTCATCGCAACTATTCCTCAGGTTACCAGGCTTTACGAATTATTGGGATATCTTCCAATGGCCACTTTTTTGCCTTGGCCACGGGCCTCGGTACCGGTCGATAGATGAGGCTGGCCTCGCCGGTGGGCTCGTCGTCTGGATCCGTCAATGCAAAGACAAATTCTAGGGTAACAGTCTTCTTCGGCCGTATGCGAGTGTCAGAGGCAATCTTGGAAGCCCGCCAGAAGGGCACGTTCAAATTGCCTGCTTCGTCGGCAAGCACTCTGGCGAACACCGCCCCGGGATGACCAGCATAGTCACCCTTTCCCAGCTTTCCCTTTCCGGCCCAGTCGGGCAAACGGCTGCCGCTAATTAGCTTCAGGGCTCTGTCCTCGGAATCGTGAGCCTCCACCAGAAGCATTACGCTGCGCATGGGTTCACCGGTGGGCACCCAGTGGCCGCCGTTGGTGTTGGAGATATGAACCTTGAGCAGAAGCTCGTTCCCTTGCGTTTCACCCTCGATCTCCATGGCCAAGGCATTCTGCAATTGAGCTTTGGTGCCGCCCTCGAAGTGATGCGGCCGGATTTGCTCGGGCGAACGGTAGGTGCCCCACATGCGGCGGGCCCCCCCTTCCACTACGAAGTTGTCATAGGGCAGAAGTTTTTTCTGCCAGCTCAGATGGCACTGCTGGCACTTCTTTTCTTTGTTGGGATCTTCAACCGGCAGGCTTTCTTGCCAGTGCTTCCACTCCTGGTAGGTGGTCTGGATGGGCAGAATAGTGTCGTCCTGAAAACCGAAGCCGGCCCACTCCTCATCGGAGTAGATCTTCCGTCGGTCCCAGGTTTTACCAAATGCCAACCTCTTCCGGTGGCTGTGGCATGTGGAGCAGAAGCGGCCAGAATCGTACAGAGGGCTGTAGGAGGCGGCCATTGGCGGGACCACCACGTCGTCATAAGGGCCGAAGACCAGGATGGAACTCCCCCGCACGGGAGCCTGCCTTTCCAGGATAGCGGCGAACCCACTTGGCGTCGAGGGATCTTCCACTACCTTCCTAACCTTGTGGCAGTACTCGCAGCTAACGCCTTCCCATTCAGTGCGGGGCGAATCCAAGACCTCTTTCAAGTCTAAAGACCAACGGCTAGCCGCAGCGGCAGAGGGAGCATGGCAGGTGGCACAGTTGCCGTTGCTCCGCGGATTATCCAACCGGTAGCCCTCACCTTGGCCCGGATTACCTTCTGCGTCTGTGCCGTAGTACATGTCTAAGAGCTTCGAGTTTGCGGTGGTGTGGGCCATTTTTGACTTATCCCAGATGCGAGTAACCTTGCTGTGACAGTTAAAGCAGACCTTGGGCGAATTAAAGCGGTAGTTGGGATTGTCGGCCAGGAAAACGGGGCGAAGCGAAATGTCGCCAACCAGCCCGAACCTGTTTAGTGCGGCGCCATTATTAAACCAGCCTTCCTTGCCGGCGGTAACCATGGGCCTAGTCCACCAGGGCAGAACCCCCTCGACCGCAAAGCGACCCCGGGCGTCGCTGAAGGTGACATCATCCTGTCCCGGTACCCTGACGCGGGCATCTGCCACAGATCCATACTGGGAGACCACCCGGCCCACGGCGATGGGAGTGTGGGCGCTTTCACCGTTCTTGTCGGCGGGATTCCCCTGGATGCGTTGCACCAAGAGAACCGAGACAAAGAGTGTAAAGGCACAGACCAACCCTATGAACTTCTTGCGTCTTGCCATGAGATTCTCCGGGGATTCGGTGGACGTTACCGTGGAATTCGGAACGGAGTTTCCGTCCCCTGCGGCGCCGTCTTGCTGCTGTTAGGACATAACCTTAATCCCTGGTGGACTGAAATTCTAGGCGCTCACCACCAGGGTTCCCTGCATGTTCTCGTGCTCGTCGCCGCAGATGATATTGCAAGAAAAGGTGAAAGTGCCGACCTTGTCCGCCTTAAATGACGCCGTGACAACTTTGCCGGGCCGGATGCCGTCTTCGATGAAGATGCCAAAGTCCTTTAGGCTGAAACCGTGCACCACGTCGCTGCTGGTCATCTTCAGGACCACCAGGTCGCCCTTGTTCACCTCGAGCACCAGGTTTCGCTTGGGCCGGCTCTTGCTGTACAGCGTGATTGCATCATATCCATAAACCTTACCGGGAAGCCAACCCAATTTGGAATGGGCAGTCAAGGTAAAGACCTTGGTCCCGGCAGATGCTTTGTTCCGCCAAAGGTGGTGATCGTAGGAATGGATGGCCCAGGGAATCCCCGCCACCACTAAAATGAGTACAAGGAGAAAGAAAAAGTCTTTGTGTCTTATGCGCTTTATCATTGCCCTACCAATATTCAGGCGGTCTCCTGAGGTTCACATGAGAAAGCTAGTACCTCGATCCGCACGTTTTACGAGTGTACAGACTAGTTAGCTGGTCTAATCATACCGGAGGACTTATCCACAGCCAGCCGGTCTACTCTCTTTCCGTCAACTAATATCTCAAACTCAAAGTGGGAGCCTGCGTCAACGCCCTTGCCAACCTCAAGATTTGGGTTCAATCTGGCCAGATGGCCGGAGAGGATGTCGTAGGCCTGATTCTGGGTAACCTCCTTACCAGACGGGGAGGGCGCAGGCTGGTACCGTGCCTGGGGGCCGAAGTCTCCGCCTCCCGGCGTGCCCATATTGCCACACGCCCAGGCCTCGTTAACCGCGCCCATTAAGGTAAAGGAGAAGGCCGCAGCGGAGATGACCGCTAGTGCCACTATAACAAGTGCCCGCTTACTCATAGCTTACCTACCTTTCAACTAAGGTTTTGTTTGTCCTACCCCAGCAGCAAGTTCTGTGCCTAAAAGGCACAGTTTGAAAAGTGAAAGCCAGATTGTTCATTTTTCTATAGAAACCAAGGGGAAGACTGGGAGTCCACCCAAAAAGATTCCTCGACTTCGTGCTATTTTTCTTACAAATTGACCATTTTCTATAAAAAGAATTGATAATCGGCCAAGTCAACAGTAGTCTTCGATCCCTAGTTTAAGCCTGTTTACTTTTGCTTTCTGTAATGGCAATGTCTGTGCCAAAGGACGCTCATGGGTTTAAGTATTTAAGGTAACACTATTTTTATGATTGGATGGCCGAATTTGACCTGAAGTAAGATGCCAGGGTGAATACTTCTTATCCATATTGGGACCGCATAAGTGCGTAAAAAGTATCCACCAACAAAAAACAACAAGCTTCTATCAAAAAATTTTTATATACCTCAGTAAACACTTCAGGGTCAAGTACCAACCATACCGAGGCCGCCATCAACTGCTCACGCTCACGCCGGAGTTCGCAGGCACAACATTAATCACCAGGCAAAACGATTCTGAAGGTGACGCCCCTATCGGGGTTGTCCACGAATTCCAACCGTCCGGCGTGAGCCTCCACAATTTTGTTGACTATGGGCAGGCCAAGGCCGGTCCCCTCTTTCTTGGTAGTAAAGAAAGGGGCGAGAATCTCGGACCTCTTATCTTTGGGGATACCTTTGCCGCGGTCCGAAACCTCTATGGCGACTCCGCCACAGTAGGGGATAGCCCGAAGGGTGACCACTTCGCCGTTGGTTGAAGCTTGTACCGCGTTGATAACCAGGTTTAGAAGGGCTTGTTCCAGCCTCATAGGGTCAACATTGAGCGGCTGCAGCCCGTCAGCATGAACTATCTCCAAGCCGACCTCGCTGTTGTCGGCCTCTTCCTTCACCACCGCCACTACCTCTTCCAAAAGCTGTTTCAGGTGGGTAGGGGATTTATCCAGTTGCAGGGACCGGGAGAAGTCCAGCATCTTTTTGACCATGGCCTCTAGCCGCTGGGTCTGGCGGATCACCACATTCAGATGCTGGCGGTTTGGGTCTGACTGCACGAGTCTTTTCCGGACAAGACTGGTGTAACCACCTATGGCTATGAGAGGTGTCTTCATATCGTGGGCCACGCTGGAGAGGGCCTTGCCCATGGCAGCGAGGCCTTCGGCCTCACGCAACCGGCATTGGTGGTCCAGCTCGCGGTTACGTAGAAGCCCAAGGGTCACGGCCACTACGTTAAATAGAAGGACCTCGATTGTGTTGTCAAAAGTGCTTGGAGAAAAGCCTTCTTGCTGACCGAAGATAAACGGCAGATAAAGGACAGTGATAGTCAAGGATGTGGTCAGACCGCCCCTGAGACCAAACCAAAAAGCTGCCAGGATGATCGGAAGAAAATACAGCTCCCGGTAGAACGCGTGTTCATAGGCCTTGCCCAATTGTGTAATGTAATGCAGCAAGCTGATAGCAGCAACCAGGACTACAATTATCGCGATCCGAGCAACTTTGGAATAGGAAGCCATCGCAAAGGTCCCATAAAAAAGGGGCCAGGAGTCCTCCTGAGCCCGTGCAGTTAGGGGTTTAGAACCACCATCCGGCAAGGCCGATTAATCAGGGTCACGGTGGCGTCAGTGTTGAAGCCTGCAAGTAACTGGTTGAACCTGGACTTCATGGTCTATAACAACAGCCTCGCCGTCAATATCAACTCATTGTCGCATACTATATTGCCCCTGTTGCTTCGGGGGTAGGGGGCCTAAACCGCCTCAGTCTCAAAGCATTTGTAACAACAGTCACCGAAGAAAGTCCCATTGCCGCCGCCGCGAAGATGGGGTTGAGCAGAATCCCAAAAATGGGAAAAAGCACACCCGCAGCAACGGGTATCAGAATGGTATTGTAGGCAAAGGCCCAAAACAGGTTCTGCTTGATGTTTCGAATGGTGGCCTTACTAAGTGCGATGGAGGTCACCACCCCCCTGAGGTCGCCGCTGATCAGGGTAATATCTGCCGACTCCATGGCCACATCGGTCCCGGTGCCGATGGCAAGGCCCACATCCGCCTGGGCAAGTGCAGGGGCATCGTTGATTCCGTCGCCCACCATGGCCACCTTTTTCCCTTCGTCTTGGAGTTTTTTTACCTCGTTGGTCTTCTGCTCGGGCAGGACCTCGGCCAGGACTCGATCGATGCCGATCTCTCCGGCTATGGCCTCAGCAGTCCGCCGATTATCCCCGGTCAACATCACGACCTCCAGGCCAAGGTGGTGCAAGCTTGCAATGGCGCTTTTGGAATTCTCTTTCAAGGTGTCGGCCACAGCGATGATCCCGGCGAGCTTTCCATCCACCGCCGCAAACATAGGGGTCTTTCCCTCGCCAGATAGAGCTTCGGCCTTCTGTTCCATCTCATTGATGGGAATTCGTCTGTCTTTCATCAATTTAATGTTCCCCAACAGAACCCGGTTCTTGCTGATGGAGGCCTCGATGCCGTGGCCGGGGATGGCGTTGAAATCAGTTGGGGTTTCTAGCTCGAGTTGCGTCTCCTTAGCTTTGATAACAATGGCTTCCCCAAGGGGATGCTCGGAGCCCTTCTCAGCTGAGGCAGCCAACCGCAGGACCTCCTCAGCACCATAGCCATTGGCTGCAACAATATCCGTGACCGAAGGTTCACCCTTTGTGATGGTGCCCGTTTTGTCCAGTACAATTGCGTTGAGCTTATGAGCTGTCTCAAGTGCCTCCCCGCTCCGAATGAGCACTCCGTTTTCTGCCCCCTTCCCTGTGCCCACCATGATGGAGGTGGGGGTGGCGAGGCCCAAAGCGCATGGGCAGGCTATGATCATAACGGCCACAAAGTTAAGCACCGCATAAGTTAGAGCCGGGGTCGGTCCGAAGAAATACCAGATGACAAAGGTTAGCACCCCGATCCCCATAACCGCAGGGACAAAGTAGCTGGAGATAATATCTGCCAGCCTGGCGATAGGGGGCTTGGACCCCTGGGCCTCTTCCACTAACTTGATGATCTGGGCGAGCATAGTATCCTTTCCCACCTTGGTGGCGGTGAATCGGAAGGTGCCGGTCTTATTAATAGTAGCGCCGATTACCTCATCGCCAATCTTCTTCTCCACGGGGATTGACTCCCCTGTCACCATGGATTCATCCACGGCGGAGTAGCCCTCCAGGATCACCCCATCCACGGGAATCTTCTCTCCAGGGCGGACGATGACCGTGTCGTCGATTCGGACCTCCTCCACGGGAATCTCCACCTCCAGGCCATCCCGGACGACCATGGCAGTTTTGGCTTGAAGACCGATCAACTTCTTGATGGCCTCCGAGGTCTGTCCCTTGGCCCTGGCCTCCAGAAGACGACCTAAAATAATCAATACAATGATAGCCCCGGCCGTATCGAAGTAGACCTCCGCGGACAACCCCTTTACGGCAAAGATCCCGGGGAAAAAGGTGGCGAGGACGCTGTATATATAAGCGGCACTGGTACCCACGGCTATTAGGGTATTCATGTCGCTGGTTTTGTGTTTTGCAGCTGCCCAGGCCCCCCGGTAAAATTGCGAACCCACCCAGAATTGAACCGGGGTCTGGAGGAGCAGCTGGATCAAAAAATTGCTCTGTTTGCTCATTGACCAGAGATTTGAAAGACCCAGTTTATCCCAGTAGACCAGAATGAATAGAGGAATCACCAAGCCAACGCCAACAATGAACTTTTCCTTCAGTCTCCTGAACTCGGCCTCCCTGGCCTGCTTCTCCGTATCGACCACACCCCCCTCTTCCACCTCCAGGATTTTGTAGCCGATTGCCTCCGCGGCCCGGGCTAGGTCCTTGACCGTCACCTGCCCGGGGATGTACTCCACCGTCGCCTTTTCTGTGGCGAAATTCACATCGGTCCGAATAACTCCGGGCACCTGGCTCAGGGCTGTCTGGACCTTGTTGACGCATGAGGCGCACGACATCCCCTGCACGGGCAGAGTTGCCTTTTCAGCCCTGGCCTCATAGCCCAAATCCTGGATAGTCTGGATCAAATCGATGATTTGGACCTGACTGACATCGAAGCTAATTGCCGCCTTTTCCGTAGCAAAGTTCACCCTGGCTTCCACAACGCCTTCGAGCTGTGTGAGGCCTTTTTCCACCTTGGCGACGCAACTGGCGCAGCTCATCCCTGCGATGGGTAAAGCCAATTTCTTTAAATCGGCCTGCTGCTCAACTGGAACGTACTCCCCAGTCTCGGCTTCCTGGACTTCGAGGGCATCCTGCGGCCCACCGTCACCGTCAAGGTATTTGTCAGGGGAACGTTCGAATTTCTCCTGGCAACTGTGGGCACAGAAGAAATAAGTCTTCGCCTGGTATTCAACTTTTGCAGCTGCCGACTTCCCATCGACGACCATGCCGCAAACCACATCTTTTTCCACTTTCTAACCCTCTCTGGCAAAGTGTTCTGTTTATTGAAAATGCTCCAGCGAGCTCATTCCCCGTAGTCCGCCTGAGGCGGACGGGGCTAGCGAGCGAACTACAATAAATGGGATATCTTCCTTACATTTCGAAGATTCCCTGT
>CAYFXH010000025.1:33187-39890 GCA_964346905.1 uncultured Desulfobacteraceae bacterium
CGGCGCGCGTTGGCCCCGTTCAGATCGAGGACCGCCACGTCCGCACCTTACTAGGCCAGACAGCGGACAATGCCCTCACCGATTCCCTGTCCGCCTCAGGTCCGCCGGAGGCGGACAGGGAGCTTCAATAATGCTCCAGGACCTCGAGCCGCCTCGGAGGCTCTCACAGCCACCGCTATAAGATCTCCAGTCCGCGCAACAAGGCACCGGCTTGGTTAGAGGGAACAACAACCAATACTAAGCAGTGCGGATCCACTCTCTCAGCTTGACAAAGTCCAGGTCCATGGCCTCCGGGTCCGAAATCTTCGTATCGAAGTCCAAAGCAGTGGTCTCAGTGCCGGGGATGATGCTGACCGAGATTATCCCTGGCACTTTCCTTTGCAATGTGCGCTTCACCCTGGCCGCACAACTGGCACAGGTCATGCCCACTATAAGTACTTGTATACCCTGCTTTTTCACTGGCATTCTCCTAACCTGGTGGAATCAACTACTCTGCCGGGTAACCGGCCTCTATAAGCGTATGGGCGATCTTCTCCCAGGTGACAGGATTCTCCCAGTTGAAGGTGACCGTCTTGGTCTGGGGGTCGCCTTCCACCGACTTAACGCCCTCCAGCTCACCGACCTCACGCTTGATGGTCATTAGGCAGTGCCCGCAAGAGATCGAGGGAATCTGTACTGTTTTTTCTTCCATTGGTACTACTCCTTAAATACTCCAGTGTTGTTTTGAGTGAAACGCGGGTGTCGTTCATCTTGCTGCTTCGAGCTTAAATCTTAACTACTACTTTACTTGCCACCCGAAGGTTCTTTCAGGCACGCTGGCGATGTTTTTGATAATCAGGGTGACAGATTTAGGATTTCCCTCCAGGGGTGGGAACGCCAAAACGCCGCTGCGATGATGACCCCCAGGCGGAGATCCCTTCCACTTCAGCGGTTTGTACTCCCGCCCCTGGTCGTCTATAAGAATACAAACGGCGATCATATCCTGGTCTAGCGGAACCGAGTGGGTGTTCATCCGAACCTCAAAATTGGCTGGCCTGCCTGGGACGAGCTGAACGGGTTTCACGTCTACCTGTACTCCGCTTTTCCTGCTGGATTGCATCTTGTAGGCCATGACTTCCGAGGTCAGGCCGAAGAGGGCCAGGAAAACCAGCAGGGCTAGTACATGAACAACGCTTAATCTCCTTAACCACTTCATCTTAGTTGCCTCCTTATATGTTTTTGATCTCCTAGGAATAAAACCCTAATTACTCAACACGGCTAAGGGAGGTAGCATTCCATTTCTGGTCAGCAACAGAAGCATCAAGCCTATCCCGAACAGATTCGATATAACTCCTACGAGAAAGAAATAGCTTTGATACTGGTCCAGGCTCGCCAATGCGGTCGACAAAAATGGTAGACCCAGCGCCGGCAAGAAGGCCACCAGATAATGAGCGCAGCAGGCGGCCATAGAGAGGGTGGAAACCCCTCCCGATGCTGCCAGGCTGGATTTTGCAGCTTTTTTATGCCCCCCCATGAGCTGGCCCCTCAGTACGGTGTAAAGGATCGCTTGCACCCCCAACCCGGCCGCCAGGGCAAGTATCCACCAGCGGTACTCGCTGAACTGAGACCGGGCAAAATACCAATCCGAAGTCAGGGTGATCAGCCCCAGGTAGAAGCCGACCACGGTCAAGGCGGCAGCCAACCCCACCAGGTACGGGCGGGGATGAGCGAAGGGCCCTCTGACCCGAGTCAATTTCCTGCACTCCTCTGTTCCGCCTTCAGACTCGCTTTGCGAGAGCAAGCGATAGCCGGTGGCGTCCACAGCTGACCTTAGGTCATCAAGGCTGACTCTAGCGTGGTCAAAACTGACGGTTGCCCTGCGCCCGGTTAGGTCCACGAAGACCTTTAGGACTCCGGGAATTCTGGACAGTGCCGCATCAACCTTGCTGGCGCAGGCCTGGCAACTCATACCTGCGACGGCGAAGGAGGCCGTGGTATAGGATCCTGTCTCGTCAGCTTTCTTCTCCGCAGGCACAGTCCTTTCGAGACGCTCCATTGGAGATTTGCAGCATTCAATAGCAGGGCTGTCAGATGTTCTTTCAAGCTCGACCGCACCACCGTTTTCTCTTTCAATAGAGCTTTTTCTGCTGGTCTCAACATTTCTGGGTTTCATGATCCCTCTCTAATCTGCGTTGACTGATGATATCCGCAGACCTTTTACGAGTTAGCTTGATACCGCTGACAACCTATCGAGCGAAGCAAATATCTTCTGTCTCAGTAACCCGGGCATTAGATGGGTCGGATGTTGCCAACACTCCGGTATATCCATTATTTCACAGGTGGAAACCACCTCGTACCTCAGGTGGCCCCAAGTGCTCCGCAGAGTCTGAACCTCGCCAAATTCGGGGCAAGAAGCGTGGAGTTTTATCAGCATAGCGGGCGTATTCTTCGCCGAACTGTGCCAGCGCCTCTTGTTCTTCTCGTCGAGCTAAACGAAGGTACATATAAACCATAACCGGGAACATCAACACAGTCGGAAGAGTGGGCCATTGAATCAGGAAGCCCACCATAATCAGAATGAACCCCGCGTACTGGGGGTGCCTAATCCTTGAGTAAGGACCAGTGACGGCAACCTCTCCATGGAGCTGGGCCCTGTAGAGCACCTTCCAGGCTGCCGCCAGCAGATAAAATCCTAGCAGGATGAGTGCGTCGCTTACAAGATGCAGGGAACTGAAATGGGGATTGCCCTGCCAGCCCAAAAGCGTTTGCCAGAGGTGCCCGGCGTTGTGGGATAGTAATTCCACTTCAGAGTAGCGGTTGCCCAGCCAGCCCGATGCCAGGTAGACGGTCAGCGGGAAGCCATACATCTCAGCAAAAAGTGCGACTATGAAGGCAGAAAAACCACCGAATGTTCGCCAGTCACGCTTGGTCTGAGGCCGGAAGAAACTGAAGGCAAAGGCCAAAAACAATAGCGAGTAGACGAGAACCACGGGCCAAAGACCATAGGAGGCTACACTATTCATCCTTAGTCTGCTCCAATTGGCGAGACTGGTCAGTGCCAGGAGAGACTTTCGCTTTATGATCCCCATGGCCGCTGTGGCCGCCATGACCACCATGTCCGCGGTGCATGAAGATATGCATGAGTGGGCACAGGAGCAATATGAGCCAGGGCCAACTGCTGGAGAGGCGGGCTCGCAGATCTGGGTACTCAATGAAAACCGTCGCGGCGAGCAAGACTACCAGCCCCAAAACAGACCACTTACCTATTGGGAAGGTGCTACGAGTTGTATCGTTGGTTGTATCATTCGTCGTATCGCTCATGATTGTGTCCTCCGCGTACTGAGACCACCAACGGTTCCTCTAGTGACAAGATGGTCCAGTTCGGCCGAAAGCTTTTTCATTGGCCTTAGCCAAGCGGGCAAGGAGCCGACTAAGAGGGCCTTTGGGTTTTAGATACTTGTCTGGGTTTTTTGTGAAGGCCGTTTGGCAGCTCTCAGCGCAGAAGTAGTAGCGTGTGCCCTTGTGCGTAGCTACCAGGTTGCTCGAAGCCGTACTGACCTTCATGCCGCATACCGGGTCCAGGGACTTTGCCTGTGTATTTCCAGCCATGATTAAATCCTCCGCTTTTTGAAATCATACGATCTTGCTCTGATATCTGCTTAAAACGTGCCAAAATAGTTCTAATTATTTAACCACCTAATATTACAAATATTTCAGGATGGGACGCCCAGGTTAACTTCTAATTACCTTATTGTGGGGCGCCAAAGTGGATACTTTGTATCCGTAATTCCCGCTGGCAAGTATGCAGGTGCGCAAAAATTATGCACCAACAAAAGAGATAGCAGGGCCGCAAACAAGGAAATTCCTCCATTTATGAGTTTGACTGTAGACCAATGCATTGGCTCAACCTCGGACTGAGGGGTTGGAAGCCCTCTCTCAACGGGAAAATACATTTGTGTGCTCAGCCAAAGGGGAGAAGATAGCTCTTATTAGTGTAAATCCAGGGATTACAATGACTGACTGAAGGAGGATGATGAGAAACCTGTCAACCGGGCTGTATTCGGAAGGGAGTCTTTCAAAGTTTCACTACAGACAAGACAATACTCCAGCCGATCATTGTAAGCGTGCCCATAGAAATCCAAAAAACAATCCGGGGGATTCTAGTAATTCCTTCGTAATATTCTCGATATAGTTGAACGTCGCTACTAATAGTAAGTATTTCTGACATAACTTCCCATGCAGCATGCGTGCTGGTTAATACAAGAATAATCTCTAGTAAACTGGCGTGGCCCGTCACAAAGGCTAAGGCTAGCATCACCACTGTGTATGGCAGGGCCAGGGGTGCACTTTGAAAGTGTCCCAATTCATGGGTACAGCTTAGGGTGTACTGCATATCTTCACTCAAACCGTGGCGAAGCAGCCAGTTTATCACTGGAGGGTGAGGAATCAAGAAACTCCCCAGACCAACCTTATGTATGAAGCCGGGTCCAATGGTTATAGTTGCGTTTACACCAAACCAAGTTCGCATTTTCGTGGTTCTTGTCTTATTAACTGTCATATTTCTCTTTTCTCTTTGCTCTCTTGGAAGCCATTAGGATGCTCTAGCAGAGTATGAGTAGGATATTTATGGTAAGGGAAGGCATATTGCTGTTATACGTAAAGAATAGGAATAAATACTGTCACCGCGAGCTGTTACGAATCTAAGCGCAGCGGATCGAAGAAGGGATTTGGGCAGCAGCAACTAAATCTCTGGTTACTGGTGAACCTTGGAGGGAAAAGCAGGCTTGATTTGGGTTCACTCTGGGGCGTATCAATAATTTTGTGCAAGGATGAGAGATTTCCTCGAGCAGGCCAGAGCAGTTAACATGGTTTAATCACAACACCTACCTCTCGATTACCTCATCATGTCAAACCCCTTATTTGTCTCCATCATCTTTTTCTGAAGCATGTCCATTCTTTCCTTTGAAATATTTCCACTTCGCATCATATTAGACATGTCCATCATCTGCTCTGCCATATCCTTCATTATTTCTGACATCTTCATCATATTCGCGGGGCTCATACCTTTACCCATCATCCCTGACATCATCTGCATCATGTTACCCATCTGATGCATCATGCGCATCATGCCTCCTGACATATCCTGTCCCTGCATCATCATACCACTTTGTCCCATCTGACCCTGCTGATCACCCTTCATTCCTTCGCCCATCTGGGCATAGCCAACGTTCGCCATTAAGACAATTACCATAACGCTAAGGAGAATAAGCCTTTTCACAGATCCCTCCCTAAAGTCGTAAACAACTTTTCCCAAATATCTCCTTCAGACAATTACCCCAAAAACTTAGCTTGGGCTATGATAGTTTCCGGTGAGCTACTTCATGGCCCAAGCGTCATAGATCTTCCCAGCCTTGCCGTCCAATTATGCATACAATCGTGTTTTTGCACCAGGATTTTAATGCCTTTTATTTCTTGTCTTTCTTCACCTTGGCCATTTCTTTCAGCACTTTCTCCAAGTTTTCCAGCTCTTTGCCGTAAGCAGCCCAATTCCCCTGGCGTGAGTAAGCTTTGGCTTTATTATAGTGTTCCAGGGCCAAAGCGCCCAAGTCGGAAACATCGAGCCCTTGAGGAAGAGGTGGGGAAGTCAACACCTTACGGGATATCTTTCCCTCCAATGCACTGGTTAAAGCCTCGTCGAGATTTTGTTCCATGATGACGCGATTACCGATAGCCACAATAACCCTCTTTAATTCCGGCAATGCAGCTGTCCTTGATTTATCCGGTCTTGAAGAAACGGTTGTCTGTCTCCTCCGGGCTTTCCCAAAGCCTTTAGGTTGAGTCGGTGCTGTTGATTGTAATTCTGTTTCTTCCTGTTTTGCTTCCAAGTAAATCGGTTCCACATAGATAAATGAGTCACTGACCGGAATGGCCAAAAGATTACCCCTGATGACCCTGGAGCCCCTCTGGCCCCATAAACTCAACTCCCGGGAAATATCCGTTTGCTGATCTACCCTGGCCTCAACCTGCATGGGTCCATAGACCAGTTTTTCCTTGGGCAATTTGTAGACCAACAGATTGCCGATATTAGGCAAGTCACTTCTAGCAGCCAGCCAGCCAATCATATTGTCTTTCTTGGATGGGGTAAAAGGGATCATCAGAAGAAACTCTTCTTTCTCCTCTTCTGGCAGTTTTATGATGATATAGTAGGGTTCCATTTCCTGTCGCCTATCGCCGTACAACTCATCAGGAATCTGCCAGAGGTCTTCCTGATTATAGAAGACCTGGACATTTTGCATGTGATAGGTGGTGTATGTATCCACCTGGATTTCAAAAAGGTCTCTGGGGTAGCGGATGTGCTTTTTCAGATCGGCAGGCATTTCAGCAAAAGGCTTGAACAGATCAGGAAATATACTCGCATAGGTTTTAACTATTGGATCTTCTGTATCAATCAGGTAAAAACGTACATCACCGTTATAGGCATCAATGGTGACCTTGACGGAATTCCGGATGTAGCTAAGTCCCTTGTTATTAAAACGACGATAAGACCGGCGTGAATAGGGATACATGTTAGAGGTGGTGTAACCATCCAGTATCCAATAGAGCTTTCCTCCGGAGACAACTAGGTAAGGATCGCGGTCATAATCCAGGAACGGGGCAATTGATTCTACCCGCCTGTCAATCCGACGATTATACATGATCCTGCTCTCCGGGCTTAAATAGGTGG
>CAYFXH010000026.1:0-39016 GCA_964346905.1 uncultured Desulfobacteraceae bacterium
CCGGCCCGTAAGGGCCTACGCCCCGGAGGGAACGACAGAAGAGACACCAGAAAAAGGATTTTCATTTGCACATCAGCATAAACCAGTACAAGACCTGAGTTCACAAACATCAACCATCCATTTTGGGGGGAACTCCTAGTCAAGTTTGCTTTTGACCAACGGGAAAGGATATAGTGTGCCCAATGTAACGAAACAACGATTTCCACCGAGGGTGAGATGAGGGCAGAAGTGCTGAACATAGCGAATGTATTAAGTGGTCTCCGGCTGGTACTAGCCCCCATACTCGTATACTTGGCGTGGACCGGCCAAGCCAACCTGTTTCTCATCCTCCTAGCCTGTTTTCTCCTCTCCGACTTCATAGATGGCTTTATCGCCCGCCAGCTGAAGCAAACCTCGGAGTTGGGAAGTAAACTGGATAGCTGGGGTGACTTTGCAACGTACATGACCGTGCCCATATGTGCGTGGTGGCTGTGGCCGGAACTGATTCGGCGGGAAGCTCCTTTCGTGATTCTTGTGGTTGCAAGTTACGCTGTTCCCGTGGCAGTAGGATTTTTGAAGTACGGTCGCCTCACCAGCTACCACACCTGGGGTGCCAAGATATCAGCGGTATTAATTGGCAGTACCACATTCCTTTTGCTCCTGGGAGGACCAGCTGTGCCGTTTCGAATCGCCACCCTTGTGCTGGCTATCGCAGAATTCGAAGAGCTCGCCATGACGGCAATCCTCCCCACATTGCAGTCGAATGTACCCTCCTTCTATCATGCCCGACAGCTCCTCCGGGACAAAGACCAGTCGACTGCTGGAAAGCAAAAACCTGCCTAGATAGACTCGTAACCGATGGGTGGTGCAGTGAAAGGGAAGAGTACAATCGCTGATAAAAAAGTCATCTCCTGGGCCCTCTACGATTGGGCCAATTCCGCCTTTGCCACCACGGTTATGGCTGGTTTTTTCCCGGTATTCTTTAAACAATACTGGAATGCGGGGGTGGAGGTCACCACCAGTACCTTTCGTTTGGGTCTGGCCAATTCCATAGCCAGTCTCATCGTGGTTGCTCTGGCTCCGGTGCTTGGAGCAATCGGTGATCAGGGTGGGGCAAGAAAAAAGTTCCTGGTGTTTTTTGCCGCAATGGGCGTTGTCATGACCGGCAGCCTGTTCTTCGTGGCCCGAGGCGCCTGGCATCTGGCTTTTCTCATCTACGTCCTGGGGATCATTGGCTTTTCCGGCGGCAACGTCTTCTATGACTCCCTCCTGGTAAGCGTCGCTCCCCAGGGTAAGGAAGATATGGTATCGGCCTTGGGCTTCGGTTTGGGCTATCTGGGCGGTGGGCTCCTGTTCACCTGCAATGTCCTGATGACCCTCAAACCCGCCTGGTTCGGTCTTACCGACGCCGGTGCAGCGGTGCGAGTCTCCTTTCTCACTGTTGCTATCTGGTGGGCTGTCTTCTCTTTGCCTGTTCTCTTTTGGGTAAAAGAACCCAAGGCTGATCACCGAGCTCGCGGCTGGGCAATGGTCACCGGTGGTTTTCACCAACTGAAAAACACCTTTGCAGAAATCCGTAAGCTCCGAGTAGTCCTTTTTTTCCTCATTGGCTACTGGCTGTACATTGATGGTGTGGACACCATTGTGCGCATGGCAGTGGACTACGGCATGGCCCTGGGCTTTGCGGCCAACAGTCTCATAGTCGCCTTGCTCATAGTTCAGTTTGTTGGCTTCCCCGCCGCCATCTTTTTCGGCAAGCTCGGTGAAAAACTGGGCACTAAGAAGTCCATTTTGGTGGGCATTTCAGTCTACATTGGGGTAACCGTATGGGCCAGATTCCTGGACAGCATTGCCGAGTTCTTCATACTCGCTGTGGCCATCGGCCTCGTTCAGGGCGGGGTACAGGCCTTGAGTCGCTCTTTTTACGCTCGCATCATACCTGCTAGCAGGGCCGCCGAGTTCTTCGGTTTTTACAATGTCCTGGGTAAGTTCGCCGCTGTGATCGGACCCATACTCATGGGTTTAGTTGGTGTTCTCACCGGCAATCCGCGCCATTCCATCCTCGCCATAGCCTTTCTGTTTATTAGCGGGGGGGTCTTCTTGTATTTTGTCGACGAAAGCGAGGGCGCGCGCATTGCCCGGGAGTTGGAGGCGAAAGAACTGACATAGAAAGGGAAAGAGGCAGGCTAAACATTTTTTCTCAGCCATCAGGACAGACGCTATGCTCTATGCCCTATGCTCTATGCTTCTCACACCTTAAAATCTCCCACCGGATACACGTCATATTCATGCTCAACAATTTTCTTGACCATCTCGAAAAAATCAATACCCACAGGGTTGGTTAACCTGATCCTGTTGTCAGCGCCGGGCCAAGCAGCAGGTACACAAGCTTCCTCGCTCCTGTCGATGATCTTCTCTGGGGCTAAAAAATACAGACCCAGCTCATACTCGAAAAGAGAGACCTTCACCAAAAATCGCTCATCAGTTGAGGCAAAGGCAAAAAGATCGCCCCTGTACATATTGGATAAGTCAACTGCTGTGGGTTCCAGCAGGTAAAAAAGGCGATACAATCCCTTGGGCGTGTCCTTGGCCTTGTAGTTGACACAGTCATGATAATCAGCGCCTGCAACAGGGGTTATGATCTTCACACACTTTCGAAATGTGTCTTCGATGGATTCCGCATCATCTTTTTCCCAGTGCTGTTCCCAATCAAAACCGGGCGAAAGCATCTCCAGCACTTTTTCCATGTGTTTTCTCATCTCATTGTCCTTGATCAATCTTACTGCCTCCACTCCTGACTCATCCCTTTTTTGACTAGAGCAAACGGATGTTTAACAAAAAATCCTATAAAAATAGCGGTTCTTCCTATTGACACCCGCTATTCTTACCTTACTTTTCTTCTATCTGTAAAGTACGCAAAACAGCTGATTGAAGTGGACATATAAGTCTTTCAAAAGGGGTTAGTTATGAGAACAGAACTGGAAGGAAGTTACAAGCTCGTTTATCGGGAATTGCCCGATGGCACTAAGCAAAGCCAGCCCGATGTCATGGGGCTTATGACGTACACCAAGGAGTTCCGCAACTTCAACGTCTACTGGAAAGATGCTGAGGGTAAGTCCTTCTCCATCTCTTATATTGCGAGTTACAAGCTGACCGACGAAGAATATAGCGAGAAAAGTATCTACTATATGGAGAACGACGAGATCAATGGCAAGGAGTTGCGTTACGACTTCTCAGGCCCAAGCGGCTCTTCACAGGTATCTGTCAATGACGGGCGCATGGAGTTCTGCTTTCCTCTCTATGAGGAGCCATGCGTGGTCTTCGAGGGCGACACGTTCACTGCATCACAGCCCGGTGTCTTTGTCGACCATTGGGAAAAGATTTCCTGAACCGCACCGAACTTGTGGAAGCGCGGGGTCTAACCCGCGCTTCTATTTCACCGCTTAGAATACATAAGAATCGCCTGGTAACGCTTTCGAGCGAACTTTGGCGAGACAATATCACGCGCTTATCAGGTATGGTATGCCTAAAATAGTGACATACCATACTTTAATCTAAACTTTAGTGTTATTAGATTCAGACACAACATCTAGTACCATTAATTTTCCGAAGACCACCGCGGAGCCGAAGCTCCGCTTCTTATTTCACACCTCGATGTTTCCCACCTCACCTCACTTTCACTCTTATCGCCTTTCTTGCACCAAGCAATACACCTGGATAGGTGTTATAATGCGTGAAGTGTGCCACTTGCTCCTCGGACATTCTCAAGTCAGATTGAGGCACAAGACAGTTTGAGGAACAATTATGAAAACACGCGACATCGTCACCCTAATTGTATTATTGATACTTTTGGTTATAATCGGTGATTAACGTGCTAACTGGCAAAATCCTGCCTTGGTTCTAACAAGGTGTGAACCCTCCTACGGTCAAGTAGTGGTACATTTAACTTCCATGAAAATATCGCTGTTATCATTATACGACAGACTGGTCCTCGGAAAACCGATCGTGACCTTGCTGCTGGTGCTCCTAATCACCGGTTTTTTCGGCTGGTTTGTTCCTGACCTTAAGATCGACATCTCTGCCGATTCGCTGGTTCTGGAAAACGATAAAGACCTGCGTTACTACCACTCCATCCGGGCCCGTTACGGATCGGACGACTATCTGATCCTCACCTACACACCCCGGGGAAGATTGTTCGAAAGAGAGACCCTGGACGATCTCCGCAAGTTGCGCGATAGCCTGAGATCCATCGAGCGGGTTGAATCAGTAATCAGCATCTTGGACGTGCCCTTGGTTCAGAGTCCACCAATGTCGTTGGAGGAACTGGAACAACGCATACGCAAATTGGCGGATCCGGACACAAACCTCGCGCTGGCCGAACGGGAGCTCCGCGAAAGCCCGCTTTATAGCAATCGCCTCATGGGCCCCCATAGCGATACCACAGCGCTGCAGGTGAATTTCCGTCGTGATCCGACCTATCAGCACCTGCGCGAAGGCCGGGATAAGTTGCGCGAGAAACGGCTTGAGTCCGAGCTGACATCGGAGGAGGCGCAGGAACTCATACGTTTGACCACCGAGTTCAAGCGTTATAAAGCCGAGCTGATGGCGCAAGAGGAAGCGGATATCGATCGCATCCGTACCATAATGGAACAACACCGGGATCGGGCCGAATTGCATCTCGGAGGCAAGCCCATGATTGTCGCCGACATGGTGGATTTTGTCCGCCACGATATAAGGGTATTCGGCATTGGGGTGATTGCAGTTCTGGCGCTGCTTTTAGTCATTGCCTTCCGCCAGCCACGCTGGGTTATTTTGCCCCTGCTCACCGCTCTTGCCACGGCCGTGGTTACCATGGGATTCCTGGGACTGGCCGGGTGGCGTCTGACCGTGGTGTCATCCAATTTCCTCGCCCTGTTGTTGATCTTCGTTCTCTCCCTTACCATTCATCTCATCGTCCGCTACCGCGAGTTGCATGTTCAAAATCCCGATGGAGAGCAGCGTTACCTGGTGAAGGAGACGGTTCGCAGCAAGTTCATCCCCTGTTTTTACATGGTAATCACCACCATGGTGGCCTTTGGCTCGCTGGTAGTTAGCGACGTCCGGCCGGTGATCGATTTTGGCTGGATCATGGGCGTCAGCCTGACCGTGGCCTTGATATTCACCTTTACCCTGTTTCCGGCGGCAGTAATGTTGCTCAAGCCCGGAGAACCACATAAACCGAGGGATTTAACCACCGCCGTAACCGCCCTCTTCCCACCTCTGATCGAGCGCCATGGCAACCCGGTGCTGGGAGTGGCCATGGTGGCGGTGGTTCTCGGGGTAATAGGCGTATCCAGACTCACGGTGGAGAACCGCTTCATCGACCACTTCCATAAGTCCACGGAGATCTATCAGGGCATGTATCTCATAGACCGGGAACTGGGCGGCACCACCCCTCTGGACGTGGTGATCGATGCCCCGGCTGATTTCTTCGAGAAGGAACAAGAACCCTTTGATGAGGAAGAAGATGACGAACTTTGGGATGATGCCGACTTCGAGGGAGAGGCGGGGATCACAGGCAGTAGTTACTGGTTCAACGTCTTCAAGGTGGATGAGGTGGATGCTATCCAGAACTATCTGGATGGGATCGTTGAGACCGGCAAGGTCCTCTCCCTGTCCACTACCATGGAGGTGCTAAAACAGGTTAATGGCGGCGAACTACCGGATAATTTTACTCTAGCCCTTCTCTACAAACGGTTACCCGATGAGATCAAACAGGCCCTTATTGTTCCTTACCTGGCAGATGATGGCAATCAGCTTCGCTATTCCGTGCGGGTGTACGAATCGGATGTCAATCTCAAGCGTCAGGACCTGCTGAAGAGGATCCGTCTCCACCTGACCCGGGAGTTGGGACTGTCGGACAACCAGGTGCATCTCAGTGGCATACTGGTGCTCTATAACAATATGCTACAGAGCCTGTTCCGCTCCCAGATTCTGAGCCTTGGGGCTGTGTTCCTGGCCATTCTCCTCATGTTCATCGTGCTTTTTCGCTCGGTGAAACTAGCCCTAATAGCCCTGGTGCCGAACCTGGTCGCCGTGCCTCTGGTGTTGGGCCTGATGGGCGGTTTGGATATTCCCCTGGACTTCATGACCATCACCATCGCAGCCATCAGCATCGGCATTGGCGTGGACGATACCATTCACTACGTGCATCGCTTTGGTAAGGAAGTGGCTGTGGACTGGGACTACCAAGCCGCGGTTAGCCGTTCGCACGACTCCATCGGCCGGGCCATGTATTACACCACGGTCACCATCTCCATCGGTTTTTCCATTCTTGTCCTTTCCAAATTCGTCCCCACCATCTATTTTGGTATTCTTACAGCCTTCGCAATGCTGATCGCCCTCATTGCCAATTTTACCGTGTTGCCCGTGCTGCTTGTGAGGCTGAAGCCTTATGGCAAGAAGGACATTACGAAAAAGCGTTAGATGAAACATCACGCAGGAATTGATGCTCTCGGCTTGTCGAAAAAGAAAGGAAAGTTCTCGAGGTTTTGACTGGTCAAGTCGAACCGCTTCGTCTAGCACCGTCAGTTCGAATCCTAGCAACTGCAGAGTATGGCTTATATCGTATGATCGTTCAGACTGCTCGCTGAAAAGGAGGAATTCTTGACTATTGTGTCAAGGTACTTAGATTCTGGCATTAATTTCTGATCGAGCAAAGAGGAGAACAGCTATGAACCTGCAGGAAAAACTCAATGCACTCAAGAAGGGCTTCGAAGAGAAAGCGCCGAAAGATGTCCTTGAGATCATGCACCGTGCAACCGATGACCTGCGTTCATCAGGTATTCTTGAAACCGCGGTAAAGGTTGGCGATAAAGCCCCAGATTTTTCCCTACAAAATGGCAACGGTAAAGAAATTACCTTGCAAACGCTGCTTTCCCAGGGACCCGTAGTGTTGAACTTTTACCGGGGCAAATGGTGACCCTACTGCAACCTGGAGCTGGAGGCTCTTGATAAAGCGGCAGGAGCATTTCGGAAACTGGGGGCAGTCCTGGTGGCCATCTCCCCACAGCTTGAAGTCTATAATCGGAAGCTGATGGAAGAAAAGAAGTTGACCTTCGAGATACTGAGCGATCCCGGCAATACGGTGGCACAGAGCTATGGGCTCAAGTTTAAACTGCCAGAGGATCTCAAGGGAGTGTATTTGCAGTTCGGGATAAAGCTGCATGAATTTAATGGAGACGATTCCTGGACCCTACCGCTTCCGGCCAGGCTCATTATTGATCAAGCTGGTGTTATTCGGCATGCGGAAATCAATGCGGACTACACGGTTCGACCGGATCCGGAAGAGACCATAGCAGCATTGGAAAACATCGTTGGAAAATGATTTCTGGCTGGCTTCCTTTGTAAGTGGACACGGTGATTAATCGTGCCGTTCGAGAACTCTGCGGGGATGAGTGGAATATCCTTCTCTTCTTCTCTGATTCTGTGCGTTCACTACCCTCCAACCTGCGTGAGCAGAATCCCAAGGCAATATTTTTTGGGGTGCACCCGTTGCTCCTGCCCAAGGCACCGGTCAGAGTTAACCGTCAGAGGAAGAGCTCCAGGAGCTTAGCAAGCTTTCGCCCGTGCTCCACATCGTTTCCAACCCGGTGCCGGTTTCCATTAATTTCGAGAAACAATGGCCACGACAAACCCGGAGGCCGGCCCCTCACAGAGGGGTCAGCCCCCGGCAGTTAACCCATCTTCCCAGCTTGCTTCTTCTGGGCGATCCTGCCAAAATTGGCTCCCAACCATTTTATCTTTTGTATCAGAGTTGACGGAGTGGTACATCTTGTAACACTATCAAAATTTCAGACTTCAGCATCTGCACAATCGAAAAAGGATGGATTATGATCCAGCTTGGCACTCCCTACCGAGAGATGGCAACCACCTGTAAAACAAGACCAATACAGGAGAAGAGGGTCGTCTGGAAGAGGTTTGAGTCAAAGCCATTTGAGGACGGCAGATACCAGGCAAAGGTTCTCTCAAGAAAGCTGATTGATTCAGCAGCCGCGCTCTTTCGCCGTTCTTATCCAGAAATCTACGGCTCCCCCCACGAGTTCGTGCTCATGCCGGAGCACTATGAAGGGCTCATTGCTCTTGCTGAGAGCTGGGAAGAAGATAGACAAAAAAAGGTCTATTGCATGCCGGTGGTGGTGGAGCTTCAAAGCGAAAAGGTGGTCGCCGCCACGCTGCTAAGCAAAATCGAGAAGAATCTCCAGGTGGAGTTCACCTTAGCGGCCACACTGCCGAAGTATCGACTGAAAAACATAATGCAACATGTAAGAGCGGTCACCTGGAAGACGGCTCTAGCCTCTGGCGCGGAGTACTTCACCACCTTTCTGGAAACCTGGCACGACATAACCCAGAAATGGTGCATTAAAGACGGCTGGCGGGTGGCAGGTATCTTCCCGGGCAACGTGATCCGGTGGAAAAATCCGGACCGGGAATACCGTGGCTGCACGGTTCATTGCTACTTTTTTCCCCATGACGGTCACGAGTATGCCACTCAGTCCGAGGAATGGAGCCTGGCGCCAGAGTTCAGAGAACTGTGGAAGGTTCTTGAGCGGATAAATACAAAGATAGCCCGGAATGGAAAAATCCCTCCATGGCTTGAGCATGCTACCAAACAGGGCATGGCGCTAAGAGTTCAGGAGTAAGTTTTCTCGCAGTGCGCTCTATATGACACCACAGCAGTACGGTAAGAAAAGCGTAACTCAGAGACAGTCCCCTCAAGCTCAGCTGAGATTAAATGGATTCCTGCACCATCAGATAGCATCCCAAGAATGTCAGCAGGGGAATATCGGGCATGGAAGCCACTGAACGCTCAATATCCGCTCTCCCTGTTGAGTGCCCCTTGGGTAGGGCAAAGGCTATGAACGGATTGGAGTCCCTACTGAAGTGAACGAGGATATGTCCATAAGCATCGGTGAAGACGCATTGTGTGCGCCACACATTAGCGGGTACCCAATAGTATTTGAGCCCGAAGGAGAATTCCAGTGGATTTATTTTTTCCTTTAATTTGGATTTGAACACCGCAATTTCCTTATTGGAATCAGCCTGCCGCAGGGTCACTTTCTCAAAAGGAAACCATCTCTTCTCGAATATCCAGACCCCGTCAGCTGACTCAGCTAGGGCTCGCGTGCCTAAGTGATTCTGTACATGAAGCATGCCCACGACATCCTCACCTGAACGGAGCAAATATTCCCACTTGCCCCTCCATTCAATCCTGAGACTATTGGCTTCACGGATCGGCTTCATGAGTCCCTGTTGCAAGATTGGATACTTTGCCTGAACAGCCTTGCCTCTTGTGAAAAACCTACGGCTAATCCTCACTAAAAGTCAAGCGCAGACGTGCCCCTCTCATTCATCACCAAGCGTTTAGAAGCTGGCCCCGCTCCATGATTGGCCTTCCGTCTACAGCTACGCTGGGATCTCTGAGGACCATATCAAGATGAATGGGTACGTCCGCAGAGCCGCCAAAGCTGATGTTGTTGCCCAGAGCGAAATGGGCCGTGCCCAGTACCTTTTCGTCTTCCAGCACAATCCCGCTCAGTTGAGCCCGGTTGTTGGTTCCCAAGCCAAACTCCGCCAGGGTGAAAGCATTCTCGCCGAAACCATCGAGTCGCTTCAGCAGCTGAGCAGCCTGCTTGCCGGTTATCTCCATTGCCCGGCCATATTCAACCTGGATGATGAGAGGTTCCTGCAAGCGGCCCATACCTGACATGGACCAATCTACCACGATCACCCCCTGTGCGGTTCCTTCCCTGGGACCAATACACGCTTCGCCAGCTGGCAGGTTGCCCCATCTTCCTGCCCGATCATAAAGGCCATCTTCACTATGTCCAACCATCCCCCTGATGCTAAACGTCACCTCAGTGCCGAGTTCAGTGTGTACAGATACTATTTCACCAACAGTGAAAATCTCTTGCACGAATCTGGATTTCTGCGCCACCTCATGGTAATCGGCCCGCGTGGCCCGCAGCAGCACCTCTTCAGTGATCCCCGGCATGGAGGCCAGTCTCGCACCTCTGGTCACAGCCCGTCGCCTGGCATGGGTGTGTGAAAGGGACCTGCCGGTTAGCAAAAGGATCACCTCCTGATCCACCATCTGCTCGTCCAGCTCCACCAGAGTATGGTGCGGCCAGCCCGCGGGACCAGAAGGCTCGATGGTGCGTAACCTTGCCGCAGCTGTAATCTGGGTTGCGCTTTCGTAAACGGCTCGCCCCAACCTCTCCCGGCTTGGATCACACACCACCAAACATGACTCACCCCGGCGGAGCCCGAGACACCCGACAAGTAAGGAAGTGATAGCGTCCTTAAGATCCACCCGCTCCTCCGATGGCCATGAGAGCCGGTTGCAGTCGCCAGGGAAATTATGGCGCAAGTGGGTCAAGATCTGTAATGGCAACACTGTTCATTGTAACCACCTTTTGCTCAAGGTTAAAGATCTGACCCTTGCCCAATAACAAAGCTGTGCCCTCCCAAATCATCGCAACCTCCGCCCCCCTCTTTTTTGTCTCCCTTCGTCTTATTTTTAGAGAGTTTCAGGAACGTTTTTTGCACAAAGACGCACAAATTAGGAAGAAGGTTGTAGTCCATGTGAAACAGCAGCAGTAAGGAGACATTGATGATGCGTCAATCTTGTTCCCTCATGTTGTTACTCATTACGATCTTGAGTGCTCCAGCCTCACTGGCAGGTTTTGATTCAGCTGCATTCAACAGGAACGGTCAGGTCCTCACCATCATGCGCATTACACCCGATGGCGAGGATGTGCCACCGGGTCGGCAGATTGTCTTTCAGTTTAACCGCCCGGTGGTGCCGGTTGGTCGTATGGAACGTGACGCCTCGGAAATCCCCATCACCATCACCCCAGCGGTGGATTGCCAATACCGTTGGCTAAATACCAGTGCCCTGGCTTGCCAGCTCACCGAAGAGGCTCAGCTGAAGCCAGCAACTCGTTATAAGATTTCAATCGAGCCGACCATTGCGGCAGAAGATGGCACCACACTTGCCGAACCGGTAAAGCACAGCTTCATAACCGAGCGACCCAAGGTGAGACATGCCAGGTTCAAGACCTGGAAGTCCCCTAGCATGCCCCATATTCGCACCAATTTCAATCAACCAGTTTCGCGAGATTCCGTAAAGCAGCATCTGTACATGATGGTACACCACGCGGAGGGTTATCGTCTGGAACTCACGGTGGAACCTGATCCAGACGTTAAAGAGTTACCACATATACTCCCGGTTCCTGGAGAGAAACTGTATTTTCTGCCTGGTGGTACTGTCAAAGGTGATGAGGCGAACAAGGACGCCAAAGGAGTGGAAGCAAGGCGGGTCTGGCTGCTTTCGCCCAAGGAAGAGCTGCCGCTGGATACCAAAGTGGAGCTAACCGTGGAGCCAGGTCTCATCTCCTATCACGGCCCTGAAAGGGGTGTGGAAGATCGTGTTGTGGTTTCCTTTCATACGTTCCCCGAATTTCGCTTTGGGGGGGTAGAATGCACCGACAATAGCGGTCAGAGGGTCACCATCGCTCCTGAGACAGAATTGACGGAACAACCGCGTTGCAATCCTCTGGCAACTGTCTCCCTCGTCTTCACTGCACCGGTGATCAGCGAAGAGGTAAAGGGTCATGTCAACATATCTCCAGATCTCGCAGGCGGACGAGAGGACTATGACCCCTGGGCCAACTATCGGACCTATTCCAGACTCCACTGGCCCCATCGGGCAGGACAAAAATATCGGGTTCGACTGCCCGAGGTCCTAAAAGCCTTTGAGGTTTACCAGCTGACAAGCGATGCTGAGAATTTCAAGGACGAGTTCGGCCGCACCCTAACCGTTCCCATTGATATGCGTTTTGCCACGGATCACCGCCGGCCGGATTTCACCCTCACCCACCAAAAAGCGGTCTTGGAAAAAATGGTGGATACCGAAATGCCCCTTGTGGTTACCAATCTCCATTCGGCCACCCTCAGCTATGATCAGTTGACTGCAGCAGGGAAAGCAACTGACCAAAAACAGCAACTTGAGATCCCAGAGGCGGAGGATGTTGCCTTCAGAACCCCACTCCACATCCGTAAACTGCTGGATGGAAAATCAGGGGTGGTTCAGGGCACGGTAGAGACTGAGCCCCATGTGAGCAAAAACTACTGGAAGCGATGGTTTTTTGGCCAGGTGACACCTTTCCATGTGCACGTAAAGGTTGGGCACTACAATACCCTGGTCTGGGTGACGGATTTTGCCACCGGCGAGCCCGTTGCCGATGCCACGGTGAAAATCTATCTCGATACCGAGAAAGCCCTTTCAGCGAAGCCCCCTATCCTCAGTACAGCGGTGACAGACAAAAGGGGCCTTGCCCTGTTGCACGGTACCAGGGATGTGGATCCCAAACTCAAGTTCATCGCTCGCTATCATGGCCCCGCGAAGCCCCGGCTGTTTGTCCGGGTCGAAAAAGCAGATGACATCGCCCTGGTGCCCCTGGATTACGATTTCCATGCAGATGTTTACCGGGCATCTAACTATTCCGTCTATCCCAACATGCAGAAAAAATACGGTCACATCCATACCTGGGGTACAACAGCCCAGGGCGTGTACAAGGCCGGAGACACCATTCAATACAAGTTCTACGTGCGGGATCAGAGCAATGAGACCTTGGTGGTCGCACCCACGGAGGGCTATACCCTTGAGGTGATTGATCCCATGGGCAAAACCGTCTACCAGATCAAAGACCTCAGGTTGTCGGAATTTGGTGGACACCATGGTGAATTCACCGTGGCTGAAACCGGAGCGGTAGGCTGGTATCGCTTTAAGCTCACCTCGAAATTCTTTAAGGGATATTGGGAGCCCATGCGGGTACTGGTGAGTGATTTCACTCCGGCGCCCTTCCGAGTGACCACCGACTTGAATGGTCAGCTGTTTCAGCCGGGAGATGCGGTGGATGTGACCACCCAGGCGAGCCTCCATGCTGGAGGTCCCTATGCCGATGCTCAGAGCCGCATCACTGCTACAATACAGTCCAGATATCTTCGCTCGCCAGACCCGGTGGCCAGCGGTTTCCGTTTTGACGTTGTGGTTCCGGGCCAGCAGAACAAACAGACCGTCCATCAAACTGAAAACAGAGTTGACAGCAAAGGCACGCTGATTACCAATTTCACCCTTGCAGAAAGCCACATTCTCTACGGCAGACTGATGGTGGAAAGCGCGGTACGTGATGATCGCGGCAAGTACATTACCAGCCTTGCCACTGCTGATTATGTCGGGCGGGATCGCTACGTGGGATTACGCAGCACCGGCTGGGTCCTCCATGAGGATAAACCCGCCAGTGTGGAGGTTTTGGTGGTGGATCAGCAGTCCAGACCGGTGGCGGGCACGGAGATTTCGGTCAAGGTAGAACGCCAAGAAACCAAGGCGGCCCGGGTAAAGGGTGCCGGCAATGCTTATCTGACCCACTACACACATCAATGGGTCGATGCGGCCAGTTGCACACTCGTCTCCAAAACAGAACCGGTTCGCTGTCACTTTACGCCCCAAGGTCCAGGCACCTATCGTATTACCTCCACCATCAAAGACTCCAAGGGCCGCACCCACAGCAGCCAAATCTGGCAGTGGGTGGTGGGCAAGGGGCGCGTCCTCTGGGAAGAGACTTCTGACAACAGTCTGCAGATACAGCCGGAAAAGGAAAACTATCGGGTGGGTGATACCGCCCGCTATCTGGTAAAGAACCCTTTTCCCGGTGGTAAGGCGCTGATCACCATCGAACGCTACGGCGTGCTGAAAAGCTGGGTGCAGACATTCGCTACCAGTACTCCTCTGGTGGAGTTTAAGGTCGAGGAGGATTACCTGCCGGGTTATTATCTCTCGGTGGTGGTAATGTCTCCCAGGGTGGACAAGCCACTGGGTCCTGATCAGGTGGATCTGGGCAAGCCAGCATTTCGCATGGGCTATGTGAAGGTGGATGTCATCGACCCGTACAAGGAGATGGTTGTGGAGGTATCACCAGAGCGTCAGACCTACAAACCGCGGGACCGCGTCAAGGTGCATCTCCAGGCAACTCCACGTCACGGTCCAAATCATGAGCCCATAGAGTTGGCCGTTGCTGTTTTGGATGAGTCGGTGCTGGATCTTCTCACCAAGGGCAGGGATTACTTTGATCCATACAAGGGCTTCTACACCTTGGACGGCCTTGATTTGAGAAATTACAGTCTGCTCTTGCGGCTGATGGGCCGCCAGAAATTCGAGAAGAAGGGCGCCAATACTGGTGGGGGTGGCGGCCTGGATATGAGTCTTCGTTCGGTCTTCAAATTTGTCAGTTACTGGAATCCCTCCCTCACCACCGATGCCAAGGGCAGGGCCACCATCGAATTCGAAGTGCCAGACAACCTCACCGGCTGGCGAATACTGGCCATGGCGGTTACACCTACTGATCGCATGGGGTTGGGGGACGATAGTTTCAAGGTGAATCAACCCACCGAAATCCGCCCAGTGATGCCCAACCAGGTTACAGAAGGTGACAGCTTTCAGGCTGGGTTCAGTATCATGAACCGAACTCCCGAAAGTCGTGAACTAACCATGACCCTAACCGCCGAAGGAGTGATTGAGACCGAACAGGAACACACCCTTCGAGGGGTGAGCCAAACGCTGGTGGCAGAACCCTATAAACGATACACCGTGTGGTTGCCTGTGAAAACCACCACTGATGGCGAGATTCGCTTTACCGCGCAGGGCGGTGACGCTATGGACCGAGACGGGATGATCCACACCCTCACGGTCCACAAACGCTACTCACTGGAAGCAGCCGCGACCTATGGCACCACCGTCTCCGGTGTGGCCACAGAGAACATCCTCTTTCCGGAGAAAATCCGCACCGATGTGGGTCGGGTGAGTGTGGTGCTCTCCCCCTCCATTATCAGCAACCTGGAAGGTGCTTTCACCTATCTGCGGGATTATCCCTATATCTGCTGGGAACAGATACTCACCAAGGGGGTAATGGCTTCCCACTACCAGAAACTTAAAGGGTACATGCCCGCCGAATTCACCTGGGAAGGGAGCGAAACTCTACCACAAAAGACACTTGACCGTGCCGCAGCGTATCAAGCACCCAACGGCGGCATGACCTATTATATCCCCCAGGATCGATATGTCAGTCCCTACCTCAGTGCCTACACTGCCATCGCTTTCAACTGGCTCCGGAGGAGCGGCTATGAGATTCCCTCCACCGTGGAGGAGAAACTGCACAAGTATCTTTTGACCCTGTTGCGGCGCGATGTTGTGCCGAGCTTTTACTCAAAGGGCATGGCCTCCACCGTTCGAGCCGTGGCTCTGGCAGCCCTCGCTGAACACGGCAAGATCCGTCGCTCCCACCTGGCGCGGCACCGGCCCCACCTCCCGGAGATGAGCCTCTTCGGCAAGGCTCACTTTCTCTTGGCCGCTATTAAGGTGCAGGGTACCGAGGCCATGCGAAAAGAGGTCTGCAACCTGATATTGGCGCACGCCAACCAGTCGGGCGGCAAGTTCGTCTTCAGCGAAACCATAGACGACAGCTACACGCGGATTCTCTCCTCAGCTCTGCGGACCAACGGTGCCATCCTGAGTGCGTTGGTGGCCTTTGGCGAAACAGACCTGGGAAGCCGGATGGTCGCTGACATTCCCTTCAAACTGGTGCGCTACCTCACCCAGAGCCGCAAGAACCGTGACCACTGGGAAAACACCCAGGAGAACATGTTCTGTATGAATGCGCTCATCGACTACAGTCGGGTGTATGAGAAGGAAAAGGTTGACATGACCTTGCGGACTTTCCTGGACGCAGAACCAATGGGCACAACCCGCTTTAGGGATCTTCGCAATGAGCCGGTGGAATTGCAACGGCCCATCCGGGATGATGATCCGGGCCGAAAGTCAACCATAAAACTGGAACGGCAAGGTCAGGGACGCGTCTATTACAGCGCACGCTTGTTCTACGCGCCTCAGGAGCTGAAGGTAAGCGCCATAAACTCAGGCATCGAAATTCATCGGGAATACAGCGTGGAGCGTGATGGCAAGTGGGTGCTCCTGCAAAACCTCATGCAGCTCAATCGGGGTGAACTCGTCAGGGTGGATCTCTATGTGTCGCTGCCCACTGCCAGAAACTTTGTGGTGGTCGATGACCCGGTGCCTGGTGGGCTGGAGCCGGTGAATCGTGATCTGGCCACGGCCTCCACGGTGGATGCTGAAAAGGGCAAGTTCAAGCATGCCGGCGGCTCCTGGTGGTTTCGTTACAGTGACTGGTCATCCTACGGCGTCTCCCGCTGGAGTTTCTATCACCAGGAGTTGCGTCACAATGCGGCTCGCTTCTATTCAGAATATCTCCCCGCTGGCAACTATCACCTGTCGTACACCGCGCAGGCCATAGCTCCTGGGGAATTCATCGTGATGCCGGTGCATGCAGAAGAGATGTACGATCCGGACGTCTATGGAAAAGGAGTCCCGGCGAGCTTAGAGGTGAGCCGGGAGTGATCGTTAAGCACACAGCGGGTAGCATATAGCTTCCAGGGTGCTACGCTATGCGGAAAATTCGAGAAGGTACATTGATAAGGTCCAGATACATCATCGCTGCCCTCGCTGTATTCCTTGCAACAACCCTATTCTTCTGGAAAACAAACAGCGAGCTCGAGCCACTACCCCACTCCCTCACCCTGAGTGGTTCCAATCTCCGCAAGGTGCAAGTACTGGATCGTCATGACATCCCTCTCACCGTAACCTATCAGAACCGCTGGAATATCCACGACTACGTACCCCTGCACCATATCCCTCCATTTCTCCAGCAGGCTTTTGTGATTTCCGAGGATCAGCGTTTCTACCAGCACAAGGGAGTCGACTGGAAGGCTCGATTCCATGCACTCATCCAGAACATCCAAGCCTTACGTCCGGTTCGGGGTGCCAGTACCATCTCCGAGCAGGTAATCCGAATGCACCATCCTCGGCCTCGTACCCTCTGGTCCCGCTGGCTGGAAGGGCTTGAGGCAGCCCGGCTGGAACAACGGTTTTCCAAGGCGGATATCCTGGAGTTTTATCTCAACCAAGTTCCCTACACCGGCCACCGTCGTGGTCTGGTGCAGGCGGCGCGCTACTACTTTGATCGCGATCTGGATACCCTGAGCCGCAAGGAGATGTTGGCCCTGGTGGTGATGGTGCGAGCACCGGGACGGATGGATTTGCATAAAGGAGTAGCAGAAATGACAAGGCCCATTAATCAGCTCGCTGGTCGTTTGCTCGAGCGGGGATTGATTGATGCGGTGCAGTACGAGCAGATCAACAAAGAACGCTTTCAGATCAGAAAAGCTGGCCTACCCATTCAGGCCAGTCACTTTGTTCACTATGTTTATCAGTCACAGCCCCCCTCCTCGCTGCAAACCATGAGCCGTTTGCAGACGACCCTGGATTCCTTTCTCCAGCACAAGATCCAGACCATACTGGACAGTCGGCTGAAGGATCTCAAGAACCGCAAGGTAAGCAACGGCGCGGTGCTGGTCATAGACAACCAATCTCATGAGGTGCTGGCCTGGGTGAATGGAGGTGATGGCTCCCACGATTTGCCCCGGAGCTGGATTGATGCTGTCACCACCCCACGTCAGCCAGGTTCCACCCTGAAACCTTTCCTGTACGCTTTGGCTCTGGAAAAGGGTTGGACTGCGGCCACGCTGGTGAATGATCTTCCCCTGGCCAAACCCGTTGGGGTTGGGTTGCACACCTATCACAACTACAGCCGTAGCCATTATGGGGTTGTGCGGGTGCGGGAGGCCCTGGGAAATTCACTGAACACTCCAGCGGTGCGGACAATGCAATTTGTTGGTGTGGATACTTTCTTGCAACGGTTGCACGATCTGGGCATCCGCAGCTTGCAGCAGCACCCTCATTATTACGGCGATGGCCTTGCTCTGGGTAATGGAGAGATCACGCTGTTGGAACTGGTGCGGGCCTATGCCGCTCTTGCCGAGCAAGGAGTGTACCATCCTCTGAAGATGCTGGTGAACAACGACGTGGCAAACAATTCGGGCCCCAGGGTATTTTCAGCGGAAGTGAGTTCCCTGATCGGAAACATCCTCTCGGATCCTGAGGCCAGAAAGCTGGAGTTTGGTCATGGGAGTCTGCTGCGCTTTCCCATTCAGACCGGAGTAAAAACCGGAACTTCCAGTGATTACCGGGATGCCTGGGCCGTAGGTTTCAACCACCGCTATACGGTTGGAGTCTGGATGGGAAATCTGGATGGTACGGTTACCAACGGGATCACCGGATCCACTGGCCCGGCTCTGGTTCTGCGCTCAGCCTTTGCAGAGCTCAATCGTCACCGGCACACCCGCCCCCTCTACCTGAGTCCACGGTTGGTGAAGGTAGACATCTGCCGTGACACCGGGCTCGCGGCCGATGGTCAATGTCCCAGTCACAGCGAATGGTTCCTCCCGGGAACTGAACCCCCACCACGTAATCCACCTGCCCGCGAAATAAAACCCCTCCGGCTGCTCCGTCCCACCAATGGCCTGCAGCTCGCCATGGACCCGAGGATACCCGATGATCAGGAAGCCTTTTCCTTTGCAGTTGACCAAGTGCCAGGGGGAGCAACAGTTCATTGGTTTGTTGATGACGTGTTGCAGGCCACAACCTCTACCAGCGAATTCTTGTGGCCCTTACAACGCGGAACCCATGTGGTGGGTGCAAAAGTCTGGCTCGACGGCTCACCGAAGCCTTTGGAAACACCAACGGTGCGTTTTACCGTCAAATAAATCTTGAGCAAAAGCAGTACGAGAGTTGAATCTTGTGGATAGGCAAAATTCGGAAGCGCTGCCCTGAAAACATGACTTCTCAAAACCGAAGATCTGCTCACGACTTGCCCGCCGGTTACTTTTTCCTTTGTGAACATCTTTTACGGGTGAGTTGTAGAGAGGATGCAGCAAGAAATGTAAAAGAAAGGTAAACAAATGCTGAAAGCTTTTTACACTTCTTTACATTGTATTTAAATCTCTGCTGTCTACAATAGAGGCAAGATGTTTAATAGATTGCATAGCGGATCTACAATACATGAAATCAAGTAGTTATTTTAGATTTGAATGTTCGTGGTGTTGCCAATGAGTGCAACAGTAATCTCAGCTGAAAAAAGAAGGATGTGTGGCAGGAAAAAAGTTTCTCACGCAAGGAGACTTCATAGAGGTAATGGTGAAGCTCTGATTCTTACATGCGGCCTGCTGACTCTTTCATAAGGAGGCATGAATCCATGAAACGTTTTCTCGCTGCTCTCATTATGGCCTGTGTTGTAGCCATCTTCCCGGCAGGTGATGCTGGCGCCAGAAAATCCATCCAGGATGTGTTTATCTTCGCCCCTGATGAACTTGATCCCGGGTCAAAGGCGGCCTTCCGAGTGGTGGTAATGGAGGCCCGCGGCCTTAATGATGCAAGGCCGGTGAGCGGGGCAAAGGTTACCATAACCCTTTCAGGTAAGAGTGGCTCCCACCAGCTCATGAAGTCCTTGACCAATGGACAGGGTACGGTTACCGACTCGGTGAAGATCCCGAAGGTAAAACCGGGCGACGACTACGAGCTTGTGGTCACGGTATCATCTTACTTGGGCACGGAGGAGAAAAAACATAACGTCAGGATTTCACCGCGCTTTCGCATCCTCCTTTCCTCAGACAAGCCCCTTTACCAGCCCGGCCAGCGTATCCACCTACGGGCAGTAGCCCTCAACCTTGCCGACTTGAATCCGGTGGCAAGGACCAAGGTGGTGCTCGAGGTGGAAGACCCTCAAGGCAACAAGGTGTTCAAGAGGAGCGGCAACACGGACCCCTACGGCATCTTTGCAGCTGACTTCCAGCTCGCCGACGAAATCCGACTGGGCGATTACCTGATCCGGGCCATGGTGGGAGAGCGGAAAGCGGAAAAGGCTGTCACCGTCAAGCGGTACGTGCTGCCCAAATTCAAGGTCACCCTGGAGACCAATAAAAAACATTATCGGCCCTCCGAAACCGTGACCGGAACCGTGTCGGCCAACTACTTTTTCGGAAAGCCGGTTGCATCCGGTGAGGTGGAGGTCATCGCCCAGACCTTTGACGTGGAGTTCCATACTCTGGCCCACGTAAAAGGGAAGACTGACGAAGATGGCAACTTTGAATTCGAGGTCCGGCTGCCAGACCATTTCGTGGGTCAGCCCCTGGAAAAGGGCGCCGGTTTTGTCAAGCTCGAGGCCAAGGTAACCGATCTTGCCAAACACAAGGAGGCCGCCACTGTCCAGCGGAAGGTTGCCACGGCTGACCTGCGTTTGGAGCTGGTGCCGGAGGCGGGAAGGATCATAGCCGGTGTGGAGAACAAGATCTATGCGATCGTCACCACCCCCGACGACCAGCCTGTCCGGGCCAAGATATGGCTGAGCTTGCCAGGACAGCCCCAGACCGGTGCAAGCGAGTTTCTTGGGGAGTCTGACGACACCGGTATCGGTGAGATCTCTTTCGTCCCCAGACAAGAATACTTCAAACGAAATCGAAACAACAACTATGTGCTTACCGTGAAAGCCAAAGCCGAGGATCGCCAGGGACGCCAGGTGGAAATTACCAGTGAACTTGCCACTGGCAGCCTGAAGAATAACGTCCTCCTCCGGACTGACCGCGCCATCTACACCTCAGGCGACGACATGAAGGTGGACGTGCTCTCCACCTTCTCAACCGGTACCGTCTACCTTGATCTGATCCGGAACCGACGCACCGTCCTCACCAGAGCCCTCGACATAAAAGATGGTCGCGCAACCCAGCCGATCTCTCTTGGTCCAGACCTTTTCGGCACCCTTGAGATCCACGCCTACGTGATCCTGCCCTCGGGCGAGATCATGCGTGATGCCAGGGTGGTCTATGTGGAACAGTCGGATGATCTCGATATCTCGGTCTCTCTGGACAAGGACACCTACCGGCCCGGAGAACAAGCTCGGTTGATCTTTGCGGTAACCAACAACAATGGCCAAGCCCATGGAGCAGCCCTTGGAATCTCAGTGGTTGACGAGAGCGTTTTCGCCATCCAGGAGATGCAGCCGGGCCTTCTCAAGGTATACTTTACCCTTGAGAAGGAGCTGGCCAAGCCCCGCTACGAGATTCACTTCGCTCCCGGCGGCAGGACGGTGGAGTCCTTGATTTTGGAAAAGCAAGAAGCCCTAAACAAGCGCGACAGGGTGATGCGCGTCCTCATGGCTGGAGTGGAAAAACCAACCACCCAGAGCTGGCAAGAGAACCCGGCAAGAAAAAGAATGCAAAATGAAAGAACCAAGATGCTGCAATTCGCTTTTCACTTTTTCAACTACGGACAGAAACATCAGTTCATCGAGCGCACCGGAGACGGCCAATGGCGCTACCTACCCACCCTTGTTGACACCATGGTTCAGGAGAAGGCGGCTGAAAAGAAATACGTGTTCGACTCGTTCGGGGACCCCTATGATCCGGCCATGCTCACCAATCTGAGTCCGCAGCTTGATCTCCCGACAATTTCTTCTGGCATTGCATCATATCGGTTGCTCATGCTCTACCAGGCGCTCCACCGCTACTACCAGCAAGAGGAGAAATCGTGGCTTGACAAGCTGTTTACCAGAGACTTTGAGCTGGAGTCACTGCCCGATGACATCATTGATCTTCTGGTGGAGGAGAAGTACCTGGAAAAGTCCGCTACTATAGATCCCTGGGGCAGGAGCTATGTAATCAAGCGACTGGATCCTGCCAAGCGGAACCCCTACCATAGTCTCTTCAGAAAGTTCGACATCAGATCCGCCGGCCCCGACGGCAAGGTGGGGACGGACGACGACATAACCGATCCCTACCTGTACGCCAGGGTTCCATATCTGAACCAGATGGGATACGGGAGATGGGTTGAGCAGGATGAAGGCTTTTTCAATAGAATGCTCCGGTTCGGTGGCGCAAAATTCGCGGCGAGAAGGGACTTGGCAGTGCAAGAGGCCAGGCCCGTGCCCGCTGCCACGGACAAGGCCGGTGAACTCACGCCCGAATCCCAAGTCGGCACTGGTGGGAAAAAGGTAATCCGAGTACGACAGTACTTCCCGGAAACGCTTCTGTGGGAACCAGCCCTCATCACCGACAGGTGGGGAAAAGCCGAGCTTACCATACCTCTTGCCGACTCCATCACCACCTGGCGGCTCACCGCTCTTGGCCATTCATCCCAAGGCCACCTTGGCTCCACAACCAGTCCGGTCCGGGTATTCCAGGACTTCTTCGTAGATATTGACTTCCCGGTCCAGCTCACCCAAGGTGACGAGGTCGAGGTTCCCATTGCAGTATACAACTACCTGCCCGGTTCTCAGACCGTCACCCTCGAGCTGAGAGAGCATACAGGCTTCCAGCTGCTCTCCGGGCCAATACAGACCCTCACGCTTTCTGGAGGGGAGGTGGATGTACGCTACTTCCGGGTCAAGGCTACCAAGGTGGGCAAGCAGAGTCTCACTGTCTACGCGGTAGGCAGCAAGCTGAGCGATGCGGTCAAGCGGTCAGTTCAGGTAGTACCTAACGGTCAACGTGTCGAGGTGGTAAAAAATGGCAGACTAACCGGACCCCTGAGTGAAACCGTCCACATCCCCACCTTTGCCATTGCTGACGGTAGCCGGGTCATGGTCAAGCTCTACCCCGGTGTGTTCGCCCAGGTGCTGGAAGGGTTGGACGGAATCTTTCGTATGCCCTCCGGCTGCTTCGAGCAGACCACCTCCACCACCTACCCCAATGTAATGGTGCTGGCCTACATGAAGAAGACCGGGACCATAAGCCCCGAGATTCAGATGAAGGCCGAGTCCTTTGTCAACATCGGCTATCAGCGGCTGCTCTCCTTTGAGGTGCCAAACGGCGGCTTCGAATGGTTCGGCAAAGCGCCAGCCCACAAGGTGCTCACCGCCTACGGTCTCATGGAGTTCTATGACATGAGCAAGGTCTACCCCATTGATGAGTCGGTGATCAGCCGTACGCAACAGTGGCTGGTGGAACAGCAGGAAGAGGACGGCTCATGGAAGCCGGTTGAGCACTGGTTGGAGACGCTCTCTGGAGAGGACTTCAGCCGGTCGGTGGAACTCAACACCGCTTATATTACCTGGGCTTTGGCCGAGACCGGGTACAAGGGTGAACCGGTTAATAACGGTATCCGCTATCTGAAAGAGCATCTGAGGCAGATCGACGACGCCTATACCCTGGCACTTGCCGTTAACAGTATGGTCGCCGCTGACCCGAATGACAGGGAGGCAAAGGATTTGCTCCGCCACCTTGACAGCCTCAAGATAGAGGATAAGAAGACCGGGACCGTCCATTGGGAGCCCAAGGGCAAGACAGCGGTTCACGGCGGTGGCAACCCGGCCATGATCGAGACCACTTCACTCATCCTGTATGGAATGATCAAGGCCCGCATGTACCCGGCAACAGTCAACAAAGGGTTGGCCTGGATCTCCCAACAAAAGGACGGTTTCGGGACTTTTCAGTCAACCCAGGCCACCATCCTCGCCTTTAAAACGCTGCTGGCTGCAGAGGAAGGAAGGGCGGTGGAGGTAGAGGCCGATATCGTGGTATCCATGGCTGCTCGTGAGGAAACCCTCAGAATCACACCTGAGGACTCGGAGGTTTTGCGGCTCATTGACTTCAAGACCGAGACCGCAACCGGCGCCAATAAAGTGGAAATCAATGCACCAGAAGACACCGGCCTTATGTATCAGGTTGTGGGCATCTACTATGTACCCTGGCACAAAGTCCGACAACCAGAGCACAGGCCGCTTCTCTCCCTTGACCTCACCTACGACCGCAGGAATCTGAAGACGGACGATATCCTCACTGCCAAGGTGACTGCAGAGTATCACGGCGATAAAGCCACCGATATGGTCATCCTCGACCTGGGCATTCCGCCGGGCTTCAAGCTCCTGCCCGAAGCATTGGAGAACATAAAGCGAGATAAGATTATCGAAAAATACACCACCACCGGAAGGCAGATCACCGTTTATGTTCGCAGGATGGAGAGAGACAAGCCCCTGACCTTTACCTACCAGCTCAAGGCCAAGTTTCCGGTAAAGGCCCAAACGCCAAAGAGCACAGCCTATGAGTACTATAATCCGGATGTAAAGGTGGAGGTACAGCCAGTGCAGATAGAGGTTACCAAACACAGGTAAGCTCTCCTACCTCAATACCGCACACCGCGCCCTCGCGGACCGTCTAGTCCCTCCCCCCAAATCGGGGGGAGGAGATGACAAGGTGTGGCCAATTGGCCACCAAGCTTTGGCCTCAGTGTCACATTTTGTCATCCAGCGACAGCAAGAAAACCATCGAAAAAAAATTAAATATCTGAAACTACTTATATTTTTGATTTATATATCATCTGGTATCACTATTGCATGAAAGATTCAATAAGAGTGATGTACTGCTATACCCGGTAAAAAGATCATTATGGTTCCCTCTAAAAACAGTCAGAAAGTGTCCGAGAACCTGCTCAGTCGACGCAGTTTTCTCAAGTTAACCGTGTTCGCAGCAGGGGCAGGTCTTTTTCCCGGCTCAGCACTTGCGGCCCTCGGTGATGTTCTCTCACCTGAAAAAACGCTGTCTTTTTACAATATTCACACCCAAGAAAGGTTACACTCCATTTACTGGAGGCAGGGTAACTATGTACCCGAGGCTTTGGCTGAAATACACTACATCCTTCGTGACCATCGTACAGGGGAGATGAATGCCATAGATACGCGGTTGCTGGATCTCCTCCATTCCATTGCTAGCAGAATTCAATCGCCAAACCCCTTCCACATTATTTCCGGGTATCGTTCCCCTTCCACCAACGCCCTTCTTAACAGGCAGAGCACCGCTGTGGCCAGGAATAGCCTGCACCTGCATGGCAAGGCCGTTGACATCAGTCTGCCTGGATGTGAGCTAGCGTCACTACGACAAATCGCCATGGAATTGAGAGGTGGCGGCGTAGGCTACTATCCACGTGACAATTTCGTCCACCTTGATGTGGGCCGCGTACGCTACTGGTAATATCGAGGCCAGGAAATCTCCTCCGTTCAGCAACAGCGAAGGGTATATCGCCGTTGTTGATACGCAGCTCCCGGGACCCACTCACAACGTGGAGTGATCTGTTTGTTGGCTGGCAGCACGTGCAGCAAGAGATCGTGCCGGTGTTGGAGGATTCGCTTCAAGGACTCGAGCAAGGGCCGTATCCCGTCCGTAAATATCATCCCGAAAGTGAATGGTTCCCTCATCGTCTAGCCATGTGGTCCAGTAAACAAGATGGACGTCAATGGGCTCCGGCAGACGCACGACTCGATTCACCCGCCCATTGATTGCGGCAAGGATGTGTGCGCGTGTCCATGTTTTGTCACCTCGCATGAGGTATTCTGCCAGGTCGATGGGATCTTCGATGCGGATGCAACCTGAGCTGAAACCACGCTGGGTCTTTTGAAAGAGTCCCCGCGCTGGCGTGTCATGAAGGTATACACTAAACCTGTTGGGAAAGATGAACTTGATATTGCCAAGTGCATTGAAAGGCCCTGGCTCCTGACGGAGTTGATACGGGAAGTAGTCTTCACTCAGTCTGGACCAGTCCACCATTGTCGGTTTAACCTCCACGGCCCCGTTGCCACCAATCCTGAAAACCTTGATGTTCCTTTTGCTGAGGTAATCAGGATCCTCCTGGACCATCGGCAAGATGTCCTCTGTGGCTATACTGAGTGGCACACGCCAATAAGGGTTCAACACCAGATGTGTTATTTTGCCACTGGATACCGGAGTGGGACGACTTGGCTTGCCGATTACTGTTCGCATTGTCATTACGGTTCGGCCGTCTTCAACTACCTTGAGTTGGTAGTTAGCGGAATTGACTACAATGTAGCGGCGCCCGAAATCATGAGGACCCCAATGCCATCGTTCCATGTTTAACTCTATTTGCCGCACTCGATCTTCTACGGGCACGTTGAGCGCTGCCAGTGTAGCCGTTCCCACAATTCCATCCGGTTCAAGTCCATGTCTTCTTTGGAATCTTTGCACTGCCTGTCGCACAGAATCATCGAAAAGATCAACTTCACTGGGGTGGTAAGATGCTAAATCATGTGAAGTAATAAGCCGATTGCGCAACACCGAGACCCGGATGTCACGGGAGCCCTTGTGCAATTCTGGCCCCTCAGGAACCAGCGGCCAACCACCCATCTCTGCGATCCTTCGATAACTCATGAGAGCCCGCATCAGCCTGAGATATTCGCGATGTGGTGAAAGCAGGCTTCCCAGAGCGTCTTCCAGCTGGCGTGAATCGAGACCGTCCACCAGGACCTGAACCAGATCCACTTCACGGATACGGACGAGCCAATCTGAATAGATTGCTTCTGGGTTGATACGGCCAGACAAAAGGTGAGAAGCATAGCTAATAAGAGCATCCGTTAGCAGTAAATCAAAATCCACCAGCTGTGCGGGTTCAATGGGTACGCTCCGTGCTCTTCTTAACCGCATTTCAGCCAGCAACGACTCCAGACTCGCCCGATGATAGTCATCTGGCATGAGCCCTTGGAGGCCAGATTCTTGGATCACTTTAATCAAGAATCTGGCCCGAGGCAGAACTCTATCGTCAGCAGTCCAAGCCAAACGGAAAGCTCTATATCTGTAGAACTTGAGCAGATCTGAAGAATTACGGACTGACTCACTCCGAGAGAAGATCTCCGGTGTGACTCCAGGCGGTAAGATTCTCTTTCGAAGGTGTTCACTAACCTGGTCGGATAACTCTGCAGTAGCAACCTTTTCATTCAGTATGAATACGTTTGCCGAAATGAGAATGCTTAAGAATAGAACACCACCACAGACGAAAAACTTCTTTCTTATTTCTCCTGAAAAAATCTTGTTTCCATTCATAGTGTATGCACAACCACGACGTTCTTCAATGATTGTTCCCCGGCGGTCATACATTCTCCCATATAAAAAATCTGTGCCAATGTAAGCTTTCAGAATATTTTCTTATTATTGCAATAATTCTAAATAGTTAGATAGCAGGACATCATACCGGCAGAACAATGAGATTAGGTAATTGTTGGGATAAATTGAGAAAAAAAATTCCCAGAAGTGGAAAAATGGTGAGGAAGAAAGGACATGCTGAAAAGCGATGTAGGGGGAAGGTGGTGAAGAACTGAACCAATCTGGCTATAGCAAGAGTCAATTGACCCCTTCATACCAACACATACTAGCGCCAGCCAATGGGCTCGTATCCCTTTTCCCGGAGGCATTTCTCAACAAATCGCAGAAATACAGGGTCTGGCTCCCGTGATCGGAAAAGTGCCCGGGTAAGTGCTATGGCAGCACCCCCTGCAGCACCTGCCGCTGCCCCGCGCCCGGCACTACCTAAGACCGCCCCGGTAGCAGCACCGCCCGCCCCGCCAACCGCCGCACCCTTTCCGGTCTCTTTTGCTACCTTGCCGCTGGAACCTGAAGCTGCACCATACTCAGTGGCAAGACGCATACACTCGTCGATGTCAGCTTGAGCCACCTCATGGCCCACCTGTTCCAATTGGTAATTAGGATATAGGACAGGGCGCTTTTGCGAGCATGCCAACAGGAATAACACACAGAATAACGTGCACATTTTCAATGTCTTCATCGACCTCATCATGTTTTCTTATTCTCCAGTCCGTGCCGAGACGTGGAACTCATACCCTGGAAAAGACAGGTGCTGTTCAACTCCGCTTAGGAATACTTACCCTAAATAAAGCGAATGTCAATAGAGATTGAGGACCACATCTATACCTTTGCTCCACCCCGTTCCATTGCACTTGACAGGGTACACCGGCCCTGATATCCATTTGAAAAAACATTGCTTTATCATGTATCGCATGGAGGAATTCGCAATGGCAGAGAACATGCGCATCATGAGTGAAAAACCACTGAACGCCGAGACCCCCATCCAATATCTCCGATCATGGCTTACACCCAATTCAGTGTTTTTTAAGCGAAATCAAGGCGAAATCATGGAGAAGCCAATTTCCCTCTCTGATTGGGAGTTGATTATCGAGGGGGAGGTGGAAAAGACGCTCCGGTTGAATTTTCACCAGATTATCCGCATGGAGAAGACCATTGTCGCCAATACTCTTGAATGCTCCGGAAACGGGCGTTCCCTCTTCAAAGAGAAGGCCGCGGGAAATCCCTGGACCATCGGCGGCGTTGGTAATGCCATCTGGGGCGGAGTATGGCTCAGGGACCTTCTGGAGAAGACGGGGCTCAAAGAGAGCGCGAAACATGTTGCCTTTGAAGGACTGGATAAGCCTCTCGGCTCCGCTGGGATCAAGTTCATCCGCAGCATCCCACTGGAAAAGGCCCTCTCTGCAACCCTCCTCGCCTATGAGATGAACGGTGAGCCCTTACCACTGAAACATGGTTATCCTCTCCGGGCACTAGCCCTGGGTTGGACCGGCGCCAACTGCGTCAAGTGGCTGCACAAGATTACCGTTTTAGAGCGGCCATTCGAGGGTTTTTATATGGACAAGGTATACCGGGTATTTCAGAAAGGGGAGGAGCCCAAATCTGGATCGGTGGTAACAACCCTGAAGGTCAAGTCAATCATAACTCAGCCCCTCAGCAACGAAACCCTGCCTCCAGGTCCGGTGACCTTACTGGGTGCAGCCTATGCCGGGGAAGCGGATATCCAGCGGGTTGAGGTATCGGTGGACAACGGGAACACTTGGAACCGTGCCACCTTTATTGGTCTGCACGAGCCCTTTGCCTGGAGACAGTGGCAGTATGTATGGAAACCGGAGGAAAAGGGGACCTATACCATAATGGCGCGTGCCACCGATTCCCAGGACCGCCAACAGCCAATGGATGGACAGTGGAATGTTTTGGGTTACGGAAACAACGGTGTTCGAGAACATGCTGTGGCCGTGCATATCAACGAACATGGAGGATGAACCGTGGCTGAGAAATCCAGATGGGTCACCCGCCAGATAGAGTGCCCTGAGGAAAGGGGTAAGTCGGAGCTTCTGGTGGAACTTCGAAATGAAAGCGGGAAAGAGGTTGTGAACGCGATTAGTTGCGATAATCCCTATCTGCAGGATATCGACGGCGGTGATTGTGAGTGGTCCTGCTGGCAAGAGGTGTCCAAAGAAAAAGAGTAGTCGCACTGTGCACTAGTCACCGGGCTGTTGCACAAAACCAACCTTGGTCAGTTTCGCCACGACTTCGCTAAACCACAAAGAGTTTTATACTATCGGGCAAACTTCCTTTGTGATGGTTGTGCACTGTGTGGTGAAAGACGAGCGCGGAGGGAATATATCCCAACTCGGCAACGATCCGTCACGGTTTGACCCCGAGAACTGCGGAGGAGGTTCATGATGGTGCTGGAAAAGACATGCTATCTGTGCGGGGTCTGGATCAGAGAGGATCAAATAAGTGTTACCAGGATTCCGATTTGGGCAACGGCTACAGAAAATGACCCAAAACGGTGGAACGAAACAGATGCGGCCATGGCCTTCGTAAACGATCAAGGCGAAGTTCTCACCTTTTGCCTGAACTGTGCCCTGAAGGCAACCAAGCGCTGTTGGGATCGGATCCACGCTGGAACAGTCGACATCAACCCAGCCCGATAAAAAGGATGTCCATACTCAACTAACAAGCTTCCTGCCGATCTTTATGGTATGTATCTATCTCTGGACGTCCACACTATCCCTGACTTCTAAAGTTTTTTTGCAGCCAACATTTCCTTGTTAGTGCGATCTGCCCTCATTGCCCAATCACTGGCTTGGTGTATCCTCCTTTGGAGATGACAGTGAGTGATGGATCTGGCAGTTGGAGGTGCACCACCTCGCCGTTTTCCCCCAGAGCCTTGAGGGGCTGGTCGTTCAGGTAGAGCTGAAGGCCAGCAGCGTTGCCGATGCGGAGCCTAAAACCTGACATTGCCCTCCAGGTGTACTTCTCATTCGGTTGGAGCAGGTATTCCAGTTCTTGCCTCTCATCAATAACCAGGTGCAGCCACGTGGTGGCCAAGGTCTCGGCTCGTAGAACATAGGTGGGTGGTGTCGAGGTTAGCCCAACAACGTGCTGGTCTGCTTCGGGCAAAGGAGAAACTCTTTTTCCCGGAGAGGGTGACTCTTCTACTCTTGAGGAATACGGCTGAGGAGTCTGGAGGCGGAGCGTTTCTGGCTCTGGTGCTCCTGTGGTTTGGGACGGCACAGCTGGTGGCTGAACCACCCTGGCGGATTGTTCGTGTTCCAGTTCTGAATCCAATCTAGCCTGAGAAGTCGCCTGGATAGTTCCAGAGCCTGAGGGTGTCTCCCCGGTCAGAGCAGACCGCAGCTGATTCGGGGAACGGTTGAACCACCACACTGTGAGGATCAGAACTGCCGATAAAGCGAGGGTGGACACTAACATTAACTTTTTTTTCCTGGATAGCTCAGGCCGCAGCCGCGGGTGACCAAATACTTCCTTCCACCAGGGCCGTCCAAGGTGCTTCAACTGTTCTTCCACGGCAAGCAACCTGGCTTGGATCTCTTCTCTGTCATGATCATGAGCACCTGTTGCCTTGGTGAAATACACCCGCCGTTTTTGTTGGCCTCTTTCCAGTTGCCTGATTTTGACCTTGGTTCCTTGCAACTCACTTGCTTGGATCTCTAAGTTTCGTTTCAACTTTTTGAGTTGAAACTTCAGGGTCTCCGATTGCTTCTCCTGAGCCTCTAATGCTGCTCTACACCTCAGGAGATATTGACGTTCATTTTCAAGAAGTCCGAAACTAGCCGAAGGTTGCTTGGCAACGTCCTTCTCATCGGTGACAGAAGCCTTCCTGTTACTCGCACCCGGTGTGGAAACAGATGATTTGACCTGAGGTGTTCTATTCGCCTCACGAAGCCCCCTTACCTCATCCAGAGAAATGTAGATGCGGCCACCCTGTTTTATCCGTGTTAACAATCCTTTATTTAGGTACGTGACTATCGTGCCCTTGGAGACATCTAGGGTTTTAGCCGCCACCTGGATGGTGACTTTTTCCTTGGAAGGCTTTGTGCCGGAGAGGAAATAATGAGATACCCTTGCCAATCCTCTCCCCTGCTTTTTTCTATCTCTCATGGAAGACCCAACCGACATTACAAGTCGATAACCGAATTTTGGCCTCCGTAAGAATCCTCAACTGTTCTATCATTGGCAGGATCAGCTATCCAGCGGCCATCAACCAGGTATTTGTACTCATAGGATCCTTGCCTGAGAGGAATGGTTTTGTGCCACAGCGGTCTACCCTGATACTCCGTGAAATCAAGGAGTTCCGGCACCCATTCATTAAAATCTCCAGCGATCTCCACTTTTGCGTCCTTGGGTGCCTCCAGTTTGAACACAATTTCCCTGTGCACCAACGACTTCAACAGTCCTTCAGCTTCCAAGAGCGACCTCAGGGTAAAACCTTTATCCCTCATTTCACCTTCCTCATCGAGGACTTCCCTGACCAAATTCTGATAATCTCGATAGCCAGCGCAGTCCTTATCATAGTGCGCTATGGCCTTTCCGACGCTTGCAGCTTCTCTCAGTTTGGTACAGGTATTGATAATAGTCTCGAAGCAGTTTTCAGGAAATCTGGCCTGCAAGATCTCCACTATATTCTTGCAGAAAGTGGTTCTGCGATCGATGTTGGTAGCCAAAATCTTGATAGAAAGTTCATGTCTCACTTTCTCTTCGATTATCTGAATTGTCTCCATAAGGTTCCCCAGTCCGTGGAGAGAAAAGAAACTGGGATCAACAGGAATGATCACCTCCTCAGCCGCCACTAGCCCATTAAAAGTCAAAAGACCCACACTGGGAGGACTGTCTATGATGAGATAGTCGTAGTTGTTTTCAATGTCCACAAGGCTCTGGGCAAGTTTGTACTCCCGCTCGTGTCCACCGGCCATGACTTGCTCGAAACCGCTCAAGACCACATCGCTCAAGACAACGTCAAGGTTCTCCTGCAAGGTCTGGATGGCTTCGCTTATGGGTATTTCGCCTAATAAGACCTCATAGGTAGTCTCCTCCGTTTGGTCAACCTTTGCCCCAAGCCCAAGTCCGGCATGTCCTTGCGGGTCCAGATCAATCAATAGGACCTTTTTGCCCTCACCTGCCAAGAAGCAAGCCAAATTAATTGCTGTGGTCGTCTTGCCGCAACCTCCTTTTTGATTGACGAGAGCAATTTTTCTCATGGTTCTCCCTCCTTTCTGTTTACCGGCAGGGAAAGAAGATTGACTTCTCTCCCTCGTTGGTTCCCTACCAGAATCATTTGCCTTCCTAAGTTTATGGATCAGTTCAAGAATCAAGACTCCAACCGTTCGAAGGAAACCGCGCATGTTTGATATCCTCCAAGCTTGTCTCAGTCTGTCTGTGAGGTAATGCTTGCTTAACCGTAGTGGTGAGGAATCTGGGGTAGCTGAGGGAAGGTCTTTCAGTGCATGGGTTGATGGAACGGCTGCACCATCTGCGGACGGTGGTGTTTCTGTCCACTTTTGGTCCCGGTGCAACCGGGCGCTTTCCCGAGAAGGGGGAGCAGACATGTCAATGCCAAGGCGACTCGGTGGTTTCTATCCAATTACCGGCCCAGATATTAACGGGCCGAACAGCCTTGTCACATTTTCCACATATTGTGATGAATTTTCATCAGCCTCCTAAATCCTGTTACCACCTGGTAGGACTTAAACCACAATAAATTGGACCTGTCAAGTTCGGTTTCATGAACAATCTTGTCCATCAGAAAAAGAACGATCTCCATCACTTGTTACATTCGATCTTGGCATGTTTATTGCTGAATATTGGACTCTGGTGCTAGTGACAAACAACACGATACACCATCCCCCATGACGATAATCAATGGTAGGGTGAGGAAAACAGAGGTGATGAAACTAGCTGAGAGGCAAAAGGTATTGCTGGAGTCTGCAAACGACTGGATTCAATGCAGGTATCCAGAGGCGAACTTGATAGGTGTTGCATGGTGGTTTTTTGATTGCGGTTGCATGACTGGAATGGGGTTTTCCCTTGAAGCCGGGATAGTTACGCCAACAGTTCGAATTGACAGGGAATTACTGGAAGACGGAGCGGCGCCGCAGTGTGGAAGGTGCTCAGAGCACAAGTCCACCGATCTAGATAAAACGTTTACCTTTGGAATAGCTTGGTTTAGACCTGTACCGGATTCGGAGAGGAGAAATCGAATCAAAAAAGACCTATTCGGCCCGTTACTAGATAAGGAAAGTGTTGAAATGTATCAACAGGATGAATTGCACACTACCCACTAGACAAAACAGACAGATATCCAAGAAAGATCCAGTCCCAACCCATTACTCCAGCAAAAAAGGCGAGAGAGAAAATTTCTCGCCCTCTCACCTTCATTACCCTCGTCTCATTGGTACTTCGGAACGGCTTTCCTTGGTAACTGCTCAGCTCCCCGACAAAGACCAGGTGAGTTCATCTCCCCTGCCTCAGGTTACTCCTTAAGCGGTACAGTGATCTACACAGTCAAAATATTGTTCAGGGTGCCAAAGGAGTTAGGGGCCATTTGATCATTACTGGGATCATTTTGCCATTGCCCGTCCACGAGAAACTTGTACTCGTACCTCCCGGGTGCAAGGGTAACAATCTTGGTCCACCTCCCCTTGTCGTCCCTGTTCATTACATGCTTGGATACATCCCAACTATTAAAGTCTCCTACCAAGATGGCCTCATTGGCTTCCAATGCCTCCAGCTTGAAGGTAATCCTCCTTTTTTGTGCCTTCTTAGCCTGCTTTTTTTTGGACATTTCTCCACCTCCTCCCTTTCCTTCTTATGGCAGCGCAGATGCGCAACCGTGGTGCATAGTCCTTTTCGCCTAACGGCCGACATCACCCCCGCATAATCGAACATCTACAAAACCACAGTAAACCCGAAATGTAAAACGAGTGCATGATAAGCTAACCAGCCGATCCAGGTAAATACGAAAAACCACCATTTTGAGAAAACATCCTTTGAAGATTAAAGAGCGGCTGAAACCCGCTTCCAAGCAGTAGATAGAAGTCAGAGATTAACAATAAGCTCTTGTCTACTGGATTCTGGCTACTGACTACTTACCCCGTGCCCCATGCCCCATGCTTTTTCCTCTACTGTGACCAACCACCGAAAATATACTGAAAACTGTCTAAATCGGCATTAGTCTTGCATTACCGAGCAATTTACTCAGAAACCTTCAATACGGAGTAAGCAGTATATGGGATTCAAGCTGCTGTACTGGCATTGGTTGGTATTTGGCATGGTCCTCGCCATCGCCGAGATATTCGTCCCTAGCTTCACCATTTTGTGGTTCGGCTTGGGTGCCATTATCGTTGCAGGCTCTCTTTTGCTGCTTCCCCATATGGCACTGAGCTGGCAGTTGTTTATTTGGGCCATCGCCTCATGCGTGTTCACCTTCCTCTGGTTTAAATTATTCAAGCCGTTGATGAGAGACCGAACGAAAGCTGGAATCGCCAGAGAAGCCGTTTTGGGAGAAAGTGGGCAAGTCATCAAGGTTCCCGAGGCTGGAAAGCGCGGCACTGTACGGTTCACCACCCCTCTTTTAGGGGCAGATGAGTGGCTCTTTATCTGCGAGGATGAAATTGCCTCTGGAGACCGTGTGTTTGTCAAGGATGTCTCCGGTAATACCCTGATTGTTGAGAAACGAGAATCCAAGTAAGTATCTATAGAGCCATCAAAAGGAGAGATTTCATGGGAGGAATAATTGTCGTTTCGGTGTTCGTCGTATTGGTGGCGATAACAATTTCCATGGGAGTGAGGATTGTACCGCAAGGCACCAAATATGTCGTTCAAAGGCTCGGAAAATACCATGCAACCCTTGGACCGGGGCTAAATATTATCTTCCCCTACATAGACAGAGTTGCCTATAGGGTTACAACCAAGGATATTGTTCTCGATATCCCTTCACAAGAAGTTATTACCAGGGATAATGCCGTAATAATTGCCAACGCTGTGGCCTATATAAATATTGTAAGGCCCGAAAAATCGGTGTATGGCGTTGAAGATTACATTTTTGCTATTCAAAATTTAGTTCAAACATCCTTGCGCTCGATAATTGGGGAAATGGACCTCGATGATGCCTTGTCGTCACGTGATATGATTAAGGCAAAGTTAAAGGCCGCAATTTCGGACGACATATCTGACTGGGGCATTACGCTTAAAACCGTCGAAATTCAAGACATTAACCCTTCCAACACTATGCAGCAAGCTATGGAAAGACAAGCCGCTGCAGAGAGGGGACGACGGGCGACCGTAACCCGCGCCGATGGGTTGAAAACCGCCGCAATCCTTGAGGCCGAGGGCCGGTTAGAGGCCTCAAAGCGTGATGCCCAGGCAAAAGTCGTTTTGGCTAACGCGAGCCAGCTGGCCATCCAGAAAGTGACTGAGGCAATTAAGGATAACGACTTACCGGTCATGTTTTTGCTTGGCGAAAAATACGTTGAGGCCGTTAGCAACATATCAACCTCGCAAAACTCAAAACTGATCATCCTACCTGCGGATATTCCGGCTTCTGTAAGAGGAATTATGAACACCCTCGGCAAGTAGCAATTAAGGGTTGTAATAGGTTCGGGGGTCGGAAGACGGAGGTCAGAAGTCAGAGAGCAGAGGTCAAAGGAAGGGGGGTGAAAAGATGGAAGCCTATTGTGTGAAATGCCGAGCAAAAAGAGAAATGAAAGACGCCCAGAGTATAACGATGAAGAATGGCAAACCGGCAACTCAAGGCGTATGTCCAACCTGTGGCACCAAGATGTTCAGAATAGGAAAGAGTTAATCGGGAAGAAGGCAAGCTGGTAACCTAGTGACCTCAAGGAATGGGGACATCCGTGGCATTGTGACTTTCTCTGAACCGTTGGGGCTGAGTTTCGGTTGTGGTCGAATCAATAATGGAAGTCCGCAACGGACAATAGAAGATCTAATCCTGCGTTTCATGCGGTCTGCGACACCTCACAGGCCATTCTCTCTCCGAGAGGAGGATACCGTCACTTTCCGGGGCGAATCTGGAGGCGGCAGCAGCCTTCCTGTCCAGGCCTCCAGGTCTCCCCCGAAAACTGGAAACCTGCTCCTGCAAAGATCCCCTCATCAACGACAGCAGCAATCTCGCACATTTTGGCAATTTCCTGATCGCTCAATCCCGCCTCCTGCCAGGCTTCCTTCAGCGGACAACTGCGCATCTTGATTTCCAATCTTTCACCATCGCAGTGTAGCACCTCGGGCTGGAACATCCTTCCTTGGTCGGCTGAAGAGGCGAGAAAAGCTTCCTTCAACCCCTCTAAATTCGCAGGTCCATATTTCTCGTACTTCTTGCCCAGCTCAACGCCACGGTTATAGATCCCCCGCTTCATGATGTGTGTGGCCTTTTCATCACCCACCTCTTTCCTGAGTACCTGAAAGATGTGGCAATACATCATTGCTCGGTTCTTGAACGACGCATACAGTTCTTCGCGCAAGTCCTTTTCAGACATCTTCTCACTCCTATTTTCACTGAAGGGTCTGAACAACAGGGTTCAAGGTGCAAGGTAAAATATAAAGCGCCTATACCTTTAGCTCCGCAAACTACCGATGGCAGAGTCTAATGTCTGCTCTTGCTAACGACCCACTCACTGCGCTCGTTAGAGACACGGAGTGCACAGAGCGATTCTTCTCACTCAAATTCGAAATACGAAATCCGAAGCACGAAACAAATCCAAAATGCTAATTTTCAAATGTTCAGAACGGAACTATATAAAAAGACTTGTCAGTTGTTTTGGTCATTTTGATTTTGAAAATTCGAATTTGTTTCGGATTTCGATATTCGGATTTCGGATTTAAGCTAGCTCTGTACCTCTGCGGTAAATCTTCAATCAGGCCTTTTAGGCTATCAAAATGCGGATCAAAGTAGATAATCGCAGATATAATTCAGTCCTTATCCTTGCACCTTTAACCATGAGCCTTCAACCGGTGTAAATTGAATACTCGAAACCATCCGCGATTGGCAGTGTTGTGGACTGAAACCCGTTCTTCCCCGACTGGACGTACTCCACGTACGACCGCAGTGACTTCTTGAACATGAAGATGTTATCCGCCATGACCACAGCACCTGGCCTCAAGCTTGGCTTGATGAGCTCCAACACCGGAAGATACAGCTCCTTGACACCATCCAGAAGTACCATATCCAGGGGCTCGGGCACATCTCCCAGCGTCTCAAGGGCGTCGCCCAACCGAACCTCCACAGCTTCCTCCAGTCCGGCCTCCTTCACATTTGCCATCGCCTGCTGGTGTTTCGACGGCTCGATCTCCGTGCCGATCACCACACCACCACCATTATCCTTAACGGCCGCGGCCAGGTAGATCGTTGAGATTCCGAAAGATGTTCCGAACTCCACGATTCTTCTGGCACCGATGGCACGAGCCGTGAGATAGAGAAACTCACCCTGCTCTCGCGACACCGGAATGTAGACTTCCTTCAGAACGCTGGGTGTCATGACTTCATCGAATGTCTTGCCCCGGAGGCGACCTACCACCAGTCTCGGCAGGAGAGCAAATATGCGGAAGCGATCACCACGAGCGGCGGCATAAAGCCGATGGAGAACTGATTGAACTTGCTCGGTTCGGAGAGAGTTTGTCTCAGCCACTTCCTTCCTCTCCCATGCCGACGAGCGCAAAAGAGACGCGGCGCTCAAGCGACAACTTAAGAATGTTCAGCGCTTTCACAATAAGCACGATGGTTACAGGTCTTTTCGAGGGAAGAAGCCCCTGGAGATCAGGTAAAAAAATACCTATCAGTGTATGGGAAACAGAGTGAATATCATGTGGTCCTTTTGAGGTAGGCGAGCTCAAAGCGTTAAACGTTACAGTTCTGTGTTGTTGCCACCCTCTGGCAAACCAAAAGAGGTGACCTGCAGATACAGATGAAGCGTTACTATCGCCCGCTGGCTAGAGGATTGGAACTTAGGAGCAAAGCGGTTTCGGTTGCATCACTCGTTCCAGAGCCATTTAGTAATGTAACATAGTGACCGTGAACCCAGCCATCAACAAATTCGTCAGTTGATATCCTTAGCCATAGTCCTCTTTGTTCCTTTACGGTAATAATGTCGCCTTTGCTCAGGGAACCAACAATTTCATGATGGGTGCCTGGCTCTTTTCTCATCCGCAGTGTATGAGGCGACACAATGGCTTTGTTTAATGTTCGCAACTTTTTTGAAGAGTAATCAGCCGTATCCGCTGAGATTCTGCTTGCGGATTCCTGACGAGACCCACGGTTTTCTAATTTGTAACCGAGAACCTCTTCGTTCTTCTTACGTAATTCATCCAGTATTAACTTGGTTGCATACGTATTGATAAACCTTTCTTTCTGCAAAATGGATAGCACACTGGTGATAACCGGAGAACAGAGTATCACCGACCCTAAGATAGCAAAGAAAACACCAGGAGCTATGTTAACGGTCTTAAACCTCCATCCCTTCAGATCTGAAAATATGTTGAATGTTCGATTTGCCCCTATCATGAAAAGACGATAGCCGAGATAGAGACACAGCATTCCGCCTAGCGAAATTAAAATCACCTCAAGCCCTTCTAGTGAATATAGCGTTTCCATTGTTTCAACACCTCACGCATAAAGTAGTGTGGAGGTGCCCCGGAAGACTCAAAGAGTCTCAATATAGCTTACTAGCTAGTGGCCATCCGGAAACCATGTTTCTGGATGTCATTCTGAGGAGTCCCGCAAATGGCGGGACGACGAAGAATCTCATAGTCAGTGTGCGCGAAGAGATTCTTCGCTGAGTTTATCCCTTCGACGGTCTCAGAATGACATTTTGGAGTTTCCGGCTGAGTACTAGATAAGCTGAACCTAACCATCCCCCTAACTGAAGTCAACCTTGTCTCAAGGAAAACGTGCATGCAGCTGGTACGTAAGGCAGAGAGCTATATCCTATTTGCAAACAAGGAGCTTCCATATAGGAGTTCCCCCAAAAAGCTCAGGTGCTCGTCGTTTCACAACCCCCCCTTTTGGCCTTTTCTGGTGTTTCTTCTGAGTGACTGCGGCAGGTCTGAG